>NZ_JBFUFO010000018.1:0-191429 GCF_056403395.1 Variovorax sp. P2_H12
GGTATGCCCCGGGCCGGCCGTTGAGGCACCGCCGAGCAGCGCAGCGGCAGGCGGAAAAAGGGCCGCGCGTGTTTGAGCGCAACGCAGTGGAGCGAGTTTGCGCGGACCCCGCCTGTCGCGAGCAGCGCAGGGCAGCCGCGAAGCGGCTGGTGACGTCGGCCGGCCCGGGGCATACCGCCCGCCGCCGCCACCCCGAAGGTGAGGGCCGTCCATGACCGACGTAGTCCTCCAGCTCCTCAACGTGGAAAGCGCCTACGGCCCCATCAAGGCCATCCGAGGCGTCAGCCTCAAGGTGCGCGCCGGCGAGATCGCCACCGTGCTGGGCTCCAACGGCGCCGGCAAGACCACCATCTTGAAGACCATCTCCGGCATCATCGATCCGCGCAAGGGCAGCATCGAGTTCAAGGGCAGCAACATCACGGCCCGGGACCCGGCGCACATCGTCCAGCAGGGCCTGAGCCACGTGCCCGAAGGCCGCGAGGTCTTCCCGCTGTTGTCCGTCAAGGACAACCTCCTGATGGGCGCCTACACCCGTCATGACCGCGACGGCGTCGCGCACGACATCGAGACCGTGTTCGGCTACTTCCCGATCCTGAAGGAGCGCGCCGCGCAGGACGCCGGCCTGCTCTCGGGCGGCCAGCAGCAGATGCTGGCCATCTCGCGCGCGATCATGGCCGCGCCGCACCTGATCCTGCTCGACGAGCCCAGCCTGGGCCTGTCGCCCAAGCTCACCAAGGAGATCTTCGAGATCGTGGTGCGCATCAACCGCGAGCGCGGCACCACGATCCTCTTGGTCGAGCAGAACGCCAACATGGCGCTCAACGCCTCCGACTACGGCTACGTGCTCGAGAACGGCCGCATCGTGATGGAAGACACCTGCGAGCGGCTGCGCGAGAAGGAGGACATCAAGGAGTTCTACCTCGGCCTCAAGGACGACGGCGTGCGCGGCGAGCGGCGCTGGAAGAAGAAGAAGACCTGGAGATGAGCCAATCCATGCACGCCAAGGCACCTGCCGGCCTTTGGGACCTGGGCCGGATCGGGGCCCGCACCGACATCGTGGTCCCGGGGGAGACCATGCCCGCGATGTTCTGGAACGCGGCCCGCCTGCGCGGCGACACCGTCTGGATGCGGCAGAAGAAGCTCGGCATTTGGCGCAGCTGGACCTGGAAGCAGACCGCCGACGCGGTGGCCGAGATCGCCGGTGGCCTGATGGCGATCGGCTTCGCGCCGCACGAATGCGCCTCGATCCTGTCGAATACGGTCATCGAATGGGTGCTGTGCGATCTCGCGGTGCTCAGTTGCGGCGGCGTGGCCAACGGCATCTACCCGACCGATGCCGCCTCGCAGGTGCACTACCTCTGCGAGGACTCACGCACCACGGTGCTGTTCGTCGAGGACGACGAGCAGCTCGACAAGGCGCTCGAGGTGCGTGCGGGCCTGCCGCTGCTGCGCAAGATCGTGGTCTTCGACATGGAAGGCCTGCGCGACCTCCGTGATGCCGACGTCATCAGTCTTGACGCCCTGCGCGCGCTCGGCCGCGACTACCTCGCGGCCCATCCGCAGGAGCTCGAGCAGCGTGTGGCCGCCTGCCGCCCCGAGGACCTGGCGATCCTGGTCTACACCTCGGGCACCACCGGCAAGCCCAAGGGCGCGATGCACAGCCACCGCGGGCTGGTCTACACCACGCGCGGCTACAACACGCTGGTGGCGCAGGATGAGCACGACGAGCGCATGTGCTTCCTGCCCCTGTGCCACATCGCCGAGCGCATGGGCGGAGAGTACTTCGCGATGTACACCGGTTCGATCCTCAACTTTGTCGAGAATCCCGAGACCGTGCCCGAGAACGTGCGCGAGATTGCGCCCACCGTGTTCACCGCGGTGCCGCGCGTGTGGGAGAAGTTCTATTCGGGCGTGATGATCGCGCTCAAGGAAGCCAGCCGCGTGCAGCAGGCGGCCTACGGCTGGAGCATCGGCGTCGGCGCCGACATCGCCGGCCGCGTGCTGGCCGGCCAGCCCGTCGGGGGCCTGCTGCGCTTCAAGTTCCTGCTTGCGCGCAAGCTGGCGCTGGACAACGTGCGCAAGCTGATCGGCATCCACCGCGCGCGCTTCCTGGTGACCGGTGCGGCGCCGATCTCGCCCGAACTCGTGAAGTGGTACCTGGCGCTCGGCGTGCCGATGCTCGAAGTCTGGGGCATGACGGAGTCCTGCGGCGCCGCCACCGGCGTGCCGGCCGGACGCATCAAGCCCGGCGCCATCGGCCCGGCCGCCGGCTACAACGAAGTGCGCATCGACTCCGCCACCGGCGAGATCCTGGTGCGCGGCACCAACGTCTTCATGGGCTACCTGAACCTGCCGGAGAAGACGGCCGAGACCATCGATGCCGAGGGCTGGCTGCACACCGGCGACGTCGGCACGGTCGACGAGGACGGGTATTTCCGCATCACCGACCGCATGAAGGACATCATCATCACGGCAGGCGGCAAGAACGTCACGCCGAGCGAACTCGAGAACGAGCTCAAGTTCAGCCCCTACATCACCGACGCGGTGGTGATCGGCGACGCCAGGCCCTACCTCACCGTGATCGTCATGATCGACCAGGAGAACGTCGAGAAATTCGCCCAGGACCATGACGTGCCGTTCAGCAACTACCAGAGCCTCACGCGCACGCAGGAGGTGCAGGACCTGATCCAGGCCGAGCTCGATCGCGTCAACGCGAAGTTCGCGCGGGTCGAGCAGATCAAGAAGTTCTTCCTTCTCGAAACGCAACTCAGCGCCGAGGACGAGGAGCTCACGCCGACCATGAAGCTCAAGCGCAAGCTGGTCCAGACCAAGTACGCCGAGCGCATCGACGCCATGTACGCGTAGCCGCCATTCTTCCGCCAACCTAGAGGAGACACTCCGTATGAAGACCCAGACTCTGATCCCCCTGGCCGCCGCGGCCGGTCTCGCGCTGGGCGCCGGCCTGGCCAGCGCGCAGCAGCAGGGCGTGAGCAAGGACGAGATCCGCATCGGCACGATCCAGGACCTCTCCGGCCCGCTGGCCGGCTTCGGCAAGCAGTCGCGCAACGGCATGCAGCTCGCGGTGGACGAGCTCAACGAGCAGGGCAGCGTGCATGGCCGCAAGCTCAAGCTGTTCGTCGAGGACTCGGGCTACGACCCCAAGAAGGCCGTGCTGGCGGCGCAGAAGCTGGTCAACCAGGAAAAGATCTTCATCATGGCGGGCCACATCGGCACCGCGCAGAACATGGCGGCGATGCCGGTGCAGTTCGAGAAGAACATCGTGAACTTCTTCCCGATCACGGCGGCGCGCGAGATGTACGAGCCGCTCAACCGGCTCAAGTATTCCTTTGCCGCGACCTACTACGACCAGATCCGCATGGCGCTGCCCAAGATGATCAAGGACAAGGGCGCCAAGAAGGTCTGCACCATCTACCAGGACGACGAATTCGGCCTCGAGGTGCAGCGCGGCGCCGAGGCCGGCCTCAAGGCCGCGGGCATGGAACTGGCGGAGAAGACCTCCTTCAAACGCGGGGCGACCGACTTCTCCTCCCAGGTCGCCAAGATGAAGGCTGCCAACTGCGACCTGGTGGTGCTCGGCACCATCATCCGCGAGACCATCGGCACCGTGGGCGAGGCGCGCAAGACCGGCTTCAACCCGACCTTCCTGGGGTCGAGCGCGGCCTATACCGACCTGATCCACAAGCTGGGCGGCAAGCCGATGGACGGCATTTACGCCACCATGACGGTGCAGAACCCCTACACCGACGAGCAGTCGCAGCCGCTGCGCTTCTGGGCCAACAAGTACAAGACCAAGTTCAACGAGGACCCGACCGTGTTCTCGGTCTATGGCTATTCGATCATCCAGGACTTCATCCAGGCCGCGAACAAGGCCGGGCCGAACCTGACCACCGACAGCTTCATCAAGGCCATGGACGGCAGCACCTTCGAGCCCGACATGTTCGGCAGCCCGAAGATGACTTTCAGCGCCACCAAGCGGCTGGGCAATGACCAGTCGCGGCTGTCGCAGATCGTCGACGGCAAGTGGAAGGTGGTGTCGGACTACCTGGCGCCTTGAACGTCCGGCGACCCGCGCGAGGACGCCGCGAAGCCGCCTGAGGGCGGCTTCCTTTCTTGCGCGAGCGAAGCCTCAGCGGGTGCTTCGCCTCGATGCCTTCAGTGGACGCAGGCCGTGGATCACGTGGTCCGCGAAGGCTTCGGCGATCGCATCGCCCTGTGTTTCGCCCTTGTCGGTGAACCAGCGGTTGATGTTGTTGATCGCCCCCATGAAGAAGAACACCGCGAGCTTGGGGTCGCACGGCGCGATCGCGCCCTCGTCGACGCATCGCCTCACCAGTGCGCGCAGCTGCGTGTCGACCACCCGTCGCCGCTGCTGGATCAGGGCGTTGTGCTGCGCGGTCATCGAGTAGTACTCCGTCAGCACCACGCAGGTGCCCAGCTCGCTGGTCATCTTGCGGATGTAGAGACTGACGAAGAGGCGCAGCGCGTCCAGCGCGGTGGCGCCTTCGGACTCCGCCGTTTCAAGAGCCTCCTCGGCCATGCCGATGGCCAGGCGATGGCATTCATACAGGATCTCGTGCTTGTTCTTGACATAGCGGTACAGCGCCGGCTTGGTCACCGACAGTGCGCTCGCGATGTCGTCGAGCGTGGTGTTGTGGAAGCCCTTCACCCCGAAGGTGCGGCCGGCGGCGGCGATCAGCGCGCGCTTGCGGATCTCGCGCGGGTCGGGCGTTCCGGCCAGCGCGTTGTTCCAGCGGGCGGCCTTCGGAGTCGGTTTGGATCTGGGCGTTGTGACCATGGCTTGGGTGCGATTGTCGGTCACCCGCATGCGGGGTCTGCCCGCTTGACGGCGCTGGTGAGGCTCTCTATATTAACGCGGAGTTACTGCAAAGTAACTTGTATTGACTCAACAGAAAAATCACGGGATCGCAGCCCGCGCGCCGGCATCCCTCGGAGACCACCATGGCATTTCCTCGCTCCCTGGGCGTTGCGGCGGCATTGGCCGTTTGCGCGCTCGCCGCCGCGGCGCAGTCGCAGCCGCCGATCCGCATCTCGCACATCGATACCTTCTCGGGGCCGACCGCCTCGACGGGGGTGACGGTGTCGAAGACGCTGCTCTACGCGGTGAACCTGATCAACGAGCGCGGCGGCGTGCTCGGCCGCAAGCTCGAAGTGGTGCCGATGGACAACGGCGGGGATCCGGCGAAGGCGATCGCGATGCTCAACAGCACGGTCGACCAGAAGATCAGCTTCATGGTGCAGGCCGGCAACTCCGGCATCGCCGGCGCCCTGGAGGGCGCGGTCGACAAGCACAACGATCGAAATCCGCAGTCGCGGGTGCTCTACCTCAACTATGGCTCGGCGCTGCCCGAACTCACGGGGGAGAAGTGCAGCTTCTGGATGTTCCGCTTCGAGGCGCACCAATTGATGAAGATGTATGCCATCGCCGACTACGTGAAGCAGAACCCGAAGATCAAGAAGATCTACCTCATCAACCAGGACTATGCCTTCGGCCGCTCGGTCAGCGCCGACGCGCGCGAGATCATCGGCAAGGCCCGGCCGGACGTGCAGTTCGTCGGCGACGATTTCCATCCCTTCGGCAAGGTGAAGGACTTCTCGCCCTACGTGCTGAAGATCAAGCAGTCCGGGGCCGATACGGTGCTCACCGGCAACTGGGGCAACGACCTCTCGCTGCTGGTGCGGGCCAGCAAGGAGTCGGGCCTGAACGCGCGCTACCTGACCTACTACGGCGGCCTGTTCGGCGTGCCGACGTCGATCGGAGCGGCCGGCGAGGACACCGTGTTCCAGATCGCTTCGTGGCATCCGAACGTGCCGGTCGAGGACAAGCAGCCCGCGCTCGAGAAATACCAGAAGGACTTCAAGGCCAAGTTCGGCGAGGACCTCTACTACACCTCCATCCTCGTGCAGATGGACATGCTGGCGCGCGCCATCGAGAAGGTGGGCAACGCCACCGACCTCGTGAAGATCGCGCAGGCGCTCGAAG
Source organism: Variovorax sp. P2_H12 (assembly GCF_056403395.1). NCBI lineage: Bacteria > Pseudomonadati > Pseudomonadota > Betaproteobacteria > Burkholderiales > Comamonadaceae > Variovorax > Variovorax sp. P2_H12. The sequence continues at coordinate 6,023 of NZ_JBFUFO010000018.1, forward strand.
GCATGGACTACGACTCGCCCTTCGGCAAGATCCAGATGCGCAAGGCCGACCACCAGGCCACGCACCCGCTCTACATCACTCAGCTCGTGAAGGGCGTGAAGTACGACGCCGAAGGACTGGGGATGGGCTGGAAGACGGTGGCCAAGGTGCCGGGTCCGGTCACCGAGCTGCCCGTCAACTGCAAGATGAACCGTCCGGACTGAGGTTCGCGTGCAGGACATCGGCGCCGGGGAGCAGGGCAGGGTCGCGGTGGTCACCGGCGGCGCGTCGGGCCTCGGCGCAGCCACCGCGAAGGCGCTGCGCGCGGCGGGCGCGTCCGTCGCGCTCATCGACCGCGATGCAGCGGCCGTCGAGGCGGCCGCCGCGGCGCTGGGTGCCATCGGCTTCGCGGCCGACGTGGCCGATGCCGACCGCATCGAGTCCGTGTTCGGCCAGGTCGCCGAGCGGCTGGGGCGAACCGGCATCCTGGTCAACTGCGCCGGCATTGCCGACCCGGGGAGCGTGGTGCGCCGCGGCGTCGCCATGCCGCTGGCCGAGTTCCGGCGCGTGATCGAGGTCAATCTGCTGGGCGCCATCAATTGCATCCGCTGCGCCGTGCCGCAGATGATCGAAGGGCGCGTGGGCGAGGCCGAGGCCGGCGTGATCGTCAACACCGCCTCGATCGCCGCCTTCGACGGCCAGATCGGGCAGGCCGCCTATGCCGCGTCCAAGGGCGGCGTGGCCGGCATGGTGCTGCCCCTGGCACGCGAGCTCGGCGAGCACGGCATCCGCGTCATGGGCATCGCGCCTGGCGTGTTCGAGACGCCGATGACGATGAGCCTCGCGCCGCGATCGCGCGAGGTGGTGTTCGCCGCCGTGCCGCCGTTCCCGAAGCGGCCCGGCCAGGCCGGCGAGTTCGCGGCGCTGGTGCTTGCCATCGTCGGCAACCCGATGCTCAACGGCGAAGTGATCCGCCTCGACGGCGCGCTGCGCATGCCGGCGCGCGTCTGAACGCCGCCCACCAAGGAGAAACGATGCAGATCGAAGGAACGGTGGCCGTCGTCACCGGCGCGGCCTCGGGGCTGGGACGGGCCACGGTGCGGCGCCTCGTGGCGCAGGGCGCCCGCGTGGCGGCGCTGGACCTGGCCGGCGCGCCGCTCGATGCGCTCGCCGCCGCGCAGCCGGTGCTGGCCATCGGCGGCGACGTGAGCGCAGCCAGCGACATGGAAGCGGCCTTCGCGCAGGTGCGCGCAGCGCTCGGCCTGCCGCGCATCCTGGTCAACTGCGCCGGCGTGCTGGGGCCCGCGCGCGTGTTTCGCACCGACAAGGCGACCGGCCGCCTGGTGCCGCGGGAGCTCGAAGTCTTCCGCCGCGTCATCGACATCAACCTGGTCGGCACCTTCAACACCATTCGACTGTTCGCCGAGGGCCTGAGCGACGACCACGCCGCCGACGGCGAGGACCGCGGCGTGGTCGTCAACACCGCCTCGGTCGCGGCCTACGAGGCGCTCTCGGCGCAGGCGGCCTACGGCTCGTCGAAGGCCGGCGTGGCCAGCATGACGCTGCCGCTGGCGCGCGAGCKCGCGCGCTTCGGCATCCGCGTGGTGGCGCTCGCGCCGGGCACCTTCGAGACCGGGATGTACGAGGTCGTGCCCACGCACACGCGGCGCACGCTGATCGACGACGTGCCCTTTCCGCCGCGTCCCGGCCGGCCGGAGGAGTTCGCCCACATGGTGCAGGCGCTGACCGAGAACGGGATGATGAACGGCTCGGTGGTGCGCATCGACGGCGCCGTGCGCATGCGCGAGCCGACCACGGCGCGCGAAGGGAGGCCGGCGGCATGAGCGGTCCGACTTTCACCGACGCGCTGCGCCTGGAGGCGCTCTACGGCGATCGGCTGGTGCCGTGCTACGCCGAGCGGCCGCGCAACCTCGACGCGATGCTGCGCGCGTCGGTGGCCCTGCGCGGCGACGCGCCGGCGGTCGAGGACGGCGCCGTGACGTTGAGCTACCGCATGCTCGACCGCCTGGCCGACCGGGTCGCGAGCGGACTCGCCGCGCGCGGCGTGACGAGCGGCGACCGGGTCGCGCTGTTCGTCGGCAATCGGTCCGAGTTCATCGTGCTGCTGGCCGGCATCTGGCGGCTCGGCGCGATCGCGGTGCCGATCGGCACCCGGCAGAGCGCGGCGGAGCTCGGCTACATGCTCAACCAGTGCGGTGCTGCGGCGCTGGTGTTCGACGCCTCCCTGGCCGACCGGCTGCCGCCGCCGGCCGACATGGCCGGCGTGCATTGCACCGTGTGCATCGAGGAGCGCGGGCTCGATGCGGCGCTGCGGCCGGGCGCGCTTTCGTATGCGGCACTGCTGGCCGCCGGCGACGATGCGCCGGTCGGCGCGGACTTCGAAGACACCCGGCCCGCCTGCATCATGTACACCTCGGGCACCACGGGGCACCCGAAGGGTGCGGTGCTGTCCCACCTGGGCTTCTTTCATACCGCGCGCCACTACGTGCGCCGCTTCGGCTACACCGCCGACGACCGCATGCTGCTCGCGATCCCGGCTTCGCACATCTCGGGCCTGCTGGCGGTGGTGGTCGTCGCGCTGCAGGTGGGCGGCTGCCTGGTGTGCCTGCGGCAGTTCGGCGCGGGCGAGGCGTTGGCCGAAATCGAGGCGCGGCGCGTCACGGCCGCGGTCATGGTCCCGGCCATGTACAACCTCTGCCTGCTGCATCCCTCGCTGCCCGGGCGCGACCTGTCGTGCTGGCGCATCGGCCATTTCGGCGGCGCAGCGATGCCCGAGATCACCATCGCGCGACTGGCAGAGGCATTGCCCGGCCTCGCGCTCTACAACGGCTTCGGTGCCACCGAGACGACCTCGGCGGTCACGCTCACCGAGCGCGGCGACGCGGCGCGCAAGCCCGACACCGTCGGCACCGTGGTGCCATGCGTCGATATCCGCGTGCTCGACACCGCCGGTCGAGAAGTGGCCAGCGGCGAATCGGGCGAACTGTGGATCCGAAGCCCCGGCAACGCCATCGGCTACTGGGCCAACCCCGAGGCCACGCGGGACGCGTTCGTGGCCGGCTACTGGCGCTCGGGCGACATCGGCAGCATCGATGCCGAAGGCTTCGTGCGCGTGTTCGACCGCATCAAGGACATGATCAACCGCGGCGGTTTCAAGGTGTACTGCGTGGAGCTCGAAAACGTGATCCAGCGCCACCCGGGCGTGATCGAGGTGGCCGCGGTCGCGAGCCCCTGTCTGGTGCTGGGCGAGCGCGTGCACGTGTTCGTGCATGCCACCGAGCCCGTGGATGCCGAGGCCGTGCGTGCGCTGTGCCGTCGCACGCTGGCCGACTACAAGACACCCGATTTCGTCACCGTCAGCGCGACGCCGCTGCCGCGGAACCTCAACGGCAAGCTCGTCAAGGCACCGCTGCGCGAGCAGGCGCGCGACGCCGCCCGGCAGCTTGCCGCCATCAACTCAGAAAGAAGTGCATGACTCCCACCCCGGTCTACATCCTCGGCGGTCACCAGACCGATTTCGCACGCCACGCGTCGCGCGCCGGCGATGGCCTGTTCGAGCTGATGCGCGACGCGGTGCAGGGCGCGCTCGCCGATGCCGCGCTGGAGGCGCGCGAGATCGAATCCGGCCATGTCGGCAATTTCGTCGGCGAGCTCTTCGCCGGGCAGGGTCAGCTGGGCGGCATGCTCGCGGCGATCGACCCCGGCTTCTACGGCACGCCCGCGGGGCGGCACGAGGCGGCCTGCGCGTCGGGCAGCATCGCGATGCTGGCCGCCACGGCCGAGATCGAGTGCGGCCGCTACGATTGCGTGCTGGTCACCGGCGTGGAGCTGGAGCGCAACGTGCCCGGCGCCGTGGCCGCACAGCACCTGGGTGCCGCGACCTGGGTGGGCGAGGAAGGCGCCGGGGCGACCTACGTGTGGCCGCACATGTTCCATCGGGTCGGGCAGGAGTATGAGCGGCGCTATGGACTGAAGTACGAGCATCTGGCGCGCATCGCCGAGATCAACATCTCGAACGCGCGCCGCAACCCGTTCGCGCAGACGCGAGCGTGGGACTACACCGAGGCCAGCTTCACCGCCGACGATGCAGCCAATCCCGTGATCGAGGGCATGATCCGGCGCCAGGATTGCGGCCAGGTCACCGACGGCGCCGCAGCCGTGGTTCTCGCGTCGCCGCGCTTCGCCGAGGCATGGGCCAGGCGGCGGGGCCAGTCGCTGGACGCGCTGCCGCGCATCGCCGGCTGGGGTCACCGTACGGCGCACCTGAAGCTCGATCCCAAGCTGCAGGCCAGTGCCGGCCAGGCCTACGTGTTCCCGCATGTGCGCGAGGCGGTCCAGGGGGCATTCCGCCGCGCCGGTATCGCGGACGTGTGGCAGCTCGACGGCATCGAGACGCACGATTGCTTCACCACCACCGAGTACATGGCGATCGACCACTTCGGCATCACCGCGCCAGGCGAGAGCTGGCGCGCGATCGAGGCCGGCACCATCGAACGGGGCGGCCGCCTGCCGGTCAATCCGAGCGGCGGGCTGATCGGCCTGGGCCACCCGGTGGGCGCCACCGGCGTGCGCATGGTGCTCGACGCCGCGCGCCAGGTGGCGGGGCGGGCCGGCGATTGCCAGGTCGAGGGCGCCCGGCGCTTTGCGACGCTCAACATCGGCGGCAGCGCCACCACCGTGGTGAGCTTCATCGTCGAGCGCAACGCCTGAGAACACAGCCTCCGGGGGCACGGCACCCCCGGGGCGGGGCCGGCTTATTCTTCGACGAAGGCCTCTTCCCGCTTGGCCTTGATCGACGGCAGGAGCACGATCCCGAGCAGCAGGCAGGCCGCCACCAGCAGCCCGGCCGACAGCGGCCGCGTCACGAACACGCTCCAGGTGCCGCGCGACAGCAGCAGCGCACGGCGCAGGTTCTCTTCCATCATCGGCCCCAGGATGAAGCCCAGCAGCAGCGGCGCCGGCTCGGTCCGCAGCTTGATGAACAGATAGCCGATGAAGCCGAAGGCCGCCACCATCCAGATGTCGAAGGTGTTGTTGTTGGTCGAGTACACGCCGATGGCGCAGAACAGCACGATGGCCGGGAACAGGAACTTGTAGGGCACCGTCAGCAGCTTGATCCACATGCCGATCAGCGGCAGGTTCAGGATGATCAGCATCGCGTTGCCGATCCACATCGAGGCGATCAGGCCCCAGAACAGCTCGGGGTTGCTGGTCATCACCTGCGGACCGGGCTGGATGTTGTGGATCGTCATCGCGCCGACCATCAGCGCCATCACCGCGTTGGGCGGGATGCCCAGCGTCAGCAGCGGGATGAAGGAGGTCTGCGCGCCGGCGTTGTTGGCCGACTCGGGCGATGCCACGCCGCGGATGTTGCCCTTGCCGAACGGCACTTCGCCGGGCCGCATGCGGATCTTCTTCTCGAGCGCATAGGCCGCGAACGAAGCCAGCAGTGCGCCGCCGCCGGGCAGGATGCCGAGCGCCGAGCCCAGCGTGGTGCCGCGCAGCACCGCGGGTGCCATGTTCTTGAAGTCGTCCTTGGTCGGCCACAGGCCCTTGACCTCGGAGGTGAACACCTCGCGCTCCTCGTCGGGCTGCGAGAGGTTGCCGATGATTTCGCCGTAGCCGAACACGCCCATCGCGATCACGACGAAGCCGATGCCGTCGGTGAGTTCAGGAATGTCGAAGCTGAAGCGCGCCACGCCCGAATTGACGTCGGTGCCGACGATGCCGAGCAGCAGGCCCAGCACGATCATCGCGACCGCCTTGAGCAGCGAGCCCGAGGCCAGCACCACGGCGCCGATCAGGCCCAGCACCATCAGCGAGAAGTACTCGGCCGGGCCGAACTTGAAGGCCAGTTCGGTCAGCGGCGGCGCGAAGGCCGCCAGGATCAGCGTGCCGACGCAGCCGGCGAAGAACGAACCCAGGCCGGCCGCGGCCAGCGCAGGCCCCGCTCGCCCCTGTCGCGCCATCTGGTAGCCGTCGATGCAGGTCACGACCGAGGACGATTCGCCCGGCAGGTTGACCAGGATGGCGGTGGTGGAGCCGCCGTACTGGGCGCCGTAGTAGATGCCGGCCAGCATGATGAGGGCCGACACCGGCGGCAGCGCATAGGTCGCGGGCAGCAGCATCGCGATGGTGGCGACCGGGCCGATGCCCGGCAGCACGCCGATCAGCGTGCCGAGAATACAGCCGACCAGGCAGTACAGCAGGTTGGTGAAGGTGAAGGCGACGCCGAAGCCGATCGCGAGGTTGTGAAACAGTTCCATGGCGGTGTCCTCAGCCCGAAATGAAGGTGGGCCAGACCTGGATCTGCAACTTGAGCGCCCAGATGAACGCCACGTAGCTGCCTGCCGCCAGGATGGTCGAGAGAACCAGCACGTCGCGCAGCTTGAAGTGCTCGCCCGCGAGGCTGGAGATGATGGTGAGCGCGTAGATCGCGATGATCATGCCCATGGCCGGCACGCCGATGCTCGGCAGGCCGCCCAGCAACACGCCGAAGGCGAGGTTGGCCGCGATGACGAAGAACAGCGGTTTCCAGGCCCATTTGCCGATCGGGTCGCCGTCGACCGTCTCGACCACCAGCGACTGGAACATCACCAGGGCGCCAAGCACGGCCAGCAGAATGCCCAGCATGAGCGGAAAGTAGCCGGGCCCCATGCGGGCCCCATCGCCGATGTTGTAGGTGGTGGCGCCGATGGCAAACGCCGCCCCCACCGCTGTGAACATGACTCCTGAAAAGAAGTCGGCCTGACTCTTGATGCGCATTGTCTCGATCCTCGTTGAAGTGCCTCGAGGGTCGTCGCCAGCGCCTGACGGTGGACTGACCAGCACTGTACGGACTTCCACGTACCGAGCGCTGGCGCGCCAACGAAAAAGGCTCCCGAAGGAGCCTTTTTTGCTTGAAGCTGGGGAGGGCTTAGTAGCCGCCGCGGCCACCGCCGCCGCCGCCGTAGCCGCCACCGCCGCTGCGGTTGCCGCCGCCGCCACCACCGTAGCCGCCACCACCGCCGCCGCCGCCGTAGCCGCCGCCACCGCTGCGACCACCACCGCCGCCGCCGAAGCCGCCGGGCGAACGGGGCTCCATCGGACGGGCTTCATTGACGGTCAGGCTGCGGCCGTCGAGTGCTTGGCCGTTCAGGCCTTCGATGGCAGCCAGCGCTTCCGCGTCGGTGCCCATTTCGACAAAGCCGAAGCCCTTGGAGCGACCGCTGTCGCGTTCCATCATGACCTTGGCGCTGGCGACCGAGCCGTACTGGCTGAAAGCCTGTTCGAGGTCGTTGTCGCGGATGGAGTAAGCGAGGTTGCCTACGTAAAGTTTCTTGCCCATGGAGGGACTCCTAATCAAACCAAAAAAACAAAGCGATGGAGTCCCAGTATCACAACAAACATAAGTGGCGCTGTGGCGCGAAACTGACCGATCACCGGTTCACGAAACTGGCAGTGACTGCCAGAAACGCTCCAGCATTGTCGTGCACTATCAGACTTTTGTGTGAACTTCCGCTTGAAATTCGGGTGATTATTTGTTCCGGGGCTAAAAAAAGAGACGAAATCAGCCCGGCGGCCGCCTGCGCAGCGGGTTCAGCAGCCCTTTGAGCCCGTTGTGGTCGATTTCATGCATCAGCGACAGCAGGCGGCCGATTTCCCCGGGCGGGAAGCCTTCGCGGGCGAACCAGGTCAGGTAGTTGCCGGGCAGGTCGGCAATCAGCCGGCCCTTGTATTTGCCGAACGGCATCTCGCGGCTGACGAGTTTGTCGAGGTCCTCGGAATTCATGGTTGCTGTGTCGCCTGGTGGATGGTAGCTATGCTCCGTCATTCTCAACGCCCTATCCGTGCCTCCATCCATGCCATTTCAATCGCTCGGACTCGATCCCGCCCTGGTGCGCGCCGCCACCGACAAGGGCTACGTCGCGCCCACCGCGATCCAGCTCGAAGCCATCCCGGCGATCCTGCAGGGACGTGACCTGCTGGGCGCGGCCCGGACCGGCTCCGGCAAGACTGCGGCATTCTCGCTGCCGCTGCTGCAGGCGCTCGCCGGCCAGCCCCGCCAGTCGCCCCGCCGCCTGCAGGCGCTGGTGCTGGTTCCCACGCGCGAACTCGCCGCGCAGGTCGGCGAGTCGATGCGCAGCCTGGCGCAGCACCTGCCGGCGCCGGTGAAGATCGCGGTGGCCTTCGGCGGCGTCTCGATCAACCCGCAGATGATGGCGCTGCGCGGCGGCGCCGACATCATGGTCGCGACGCCGGGCCGCCTGCTCGACCTGATCGACCATCGCGCGCTCAGGCTGTCGTCGGTGGCGACGCTGGTGCTCGACGAGGCCGACCGCCTGTTCGATCTCGGCTTCGCCGAGGAACTGGGCCGCATCCTGGCGCTGTTGCCGGCGCGGCGCCAGAACCTGCTGTTCTCGGCCACCTTCCCGCAGGCGATCCAGTCGCTGGCCGACAGCCTGTTGAAGGAGCCGGTGCGCGTCGAGGTGGAGGCCGAGCCGGCCGGGGAGCCGGCGGCCATCCAGCAGCGTGCGATCGAGGTCGACGCCAGCCGGCGCACCCAGTTGCTGCGCCAGCTGATCAAGGACAGCGGCTGGACCCGCGTGCTGGTCTTCGTCGCCACCAAGCATGGCGCCGAGATCGTGGCCGACAAGCTGCGCCGCGCCGGTGTCGAGGCCGAACCCTTCCATGGCGTGCTGAGCCAGGGCAAGCGCACGCAGGTGCTGGCCGACTTCAAGGCTTCCCGGGTGCAGGTGGTGGTGGCCACCGACCTGGCGGCCCGCGGCATCGACGTCGCGCAGTTGCCGGTGGTGGTGAATTTCGACCTGCCGCGCTCGTCGGTCGACTACGTGCACCGGATCGGCCGCACCGGCCGGGCCGGCGAAAGCGGCGTCGCGGTGAGCTTCGTCAGCGCCGCGACCGAGGCGCATTTCAGGCTGATCGAGAAGCGCCAGGGCCTCAACGTGCCGCGCGAGCGGGTGGCAGGATTCGAGCCGGTCGAGGTGCCGCCGCCCGCGCCCGCGGGCGACCCGGGCACCGGCGGTGTCAAGGGCAAGCGGCCGAGCAAGAAGGACAAGTTGCGCGCGCTTCAGGCCGCGGCGCGCGATCGGTAGGGGCCCGGGCGGCTGTCGTCATTCCCGCGGCGGCCGCTTCGCGATGCCCATGGTCTTGGCAAGGATGCCGAGCATCACCTCGTCGGCGCCGCCGCCGATCGAGGCCAGGCGGCCGTCGCGGAAGAGCCGCGAGACCCGGTTCTCCCAGGTGAAGCCCATGCCGCCCCAGAACTGCAGGCAGGTGTCGGACACCTCGCGCGTGAGCCGGCCGGTCTTGAGTTTGGCCATCGACGCCAGCTCGGTCACGTCCTGGCCCTGCACGTGCAGGTCGCAGGCGCGGTAGGTCAGCGCGCGCAGCGCTTCCACCTCGGTCTTGAGTTCGGCCAGCTTGAACTGCACCCACTGCTGGTCGGCCAGCGTGCCGCCGAACAGCTTGCGCTGCTGCGCCCATTCGATGGTGTCGGCGATGCACTCGTCCAGCGGCGCCAGCGAACTGGCCGCGCACCACAGGCGCTCTTCCTGGAACTGCTGCATCTGGTAGACGAAGCCCTGGCCTTCCCCGCCGATGCGATAGCGCTGCGGCACCCGGACCTCGTCGAAGTAGATCAGGCCGGTGTCGCTCGAGTGCATGCCGATCTTGCGGATCTTCTTCGCCTTTTCGATGCCGGGGCTGTCCATCGGCACCATGATCAGCGACTTGTTGCGATGCGCGGGGCCGTCGCTGGTGTTGACCAGCATGCACATCCAGTCGGCCTGCAGGCTGTTGGTGATCCACATCTTCTGGCCGCTGATCAGGTAGTCGCCGCCGTCTTTTCGCGCATGGCTCTTGAGGCCGGCGACATCGCTGCCGGCGCCGGGTTCGCTGACGCCGATGCAGCCCACGGTCTGGCCCGCGATCGCGGGCGCCAGGAACTCGCGGCGCAGTTCGTCGCTGCCGAAGCGGGCCAGCGCCGGGGTGCACATGTCGGTCTGCACGCCGATGGCCATCGGCACGCCGCCGCAGCTCACGTGGCCCAGCGCCTCGGCCATCGCCATCGCGTAGGAGTAGTCGAGGCCGGCGCCGCCGTATTCCTCCGGCTTGTTGAGCCCGAGCAGGCCCAGCGCGCCGAGCTTGGCGAACACCTCGTGGGCCGGGAAGTTCTCGGCCGCCTCCCATTCGTCGACGTGGGGATTGATCTCCTCGTCGATGAAGCGGCGCATCGTCTTCTGGATCTCGAGGTGTTCGTGCGTGTAGTTCATGCCTGGTTCCGGTCGGTCCTGCTGTGATCGTGGACCACTCTAGGCCGGGCCGGCCGGGCGCGCTTGCGGGAAGTGGCTAGCGCCCGCGGCCGGTGTCGACCGCAGGCAGCCCAGGCCCTCGAGCGTGGCCCCGACAGCGAGGTCGATCGGCGTGTGCGGCTCGCTGCCGAGCAGCGCCAGCAGCCGCGCGTTGTCGAGGCGCACCGGCTGCTGCCAGAGGTAGCGCATCTCGCGCAGCTCGCGAATCACGGGCACCAACGGTGAGGCCAGTGTGACCAGCCACCAGGGGAAGCGTCGGACGGGCAATTCGGGCTGGCCGCTGGCGCGCCGGATCGCCGCCTGCATCCGGGTGCCGTCGGCGTCCCAGTGGCCGCCCATGTGGAAGCTGTCGAAGGCTTGCAGCGCAGCCTCGCGCTCGACCAGTTGCGCGATGGTCTCGGCCACGTCCGGCAGGTAGGCCCATTGGTGGCCGATGCCCGGCCGCGCCGGGTCGGTGATCGCGGCCAGCGGCTGGCCGGGCTTGACGAGGCCCTGCGAGAACCAGTTGTTGCCGGCGTGCGGGCCGAAGAAGTCGCCGGCTCGCACGATCAGCGTGCGCACGCCGCGCTCGGCCGCCGCGCGCAGGCGCTGCTCCATCTGCACGCGGATCGCGCCCTTGCGCGTCTGCGGGTGCTGCGGCGCGCTTTCGGCGATGTCGGGAAAGGCATCGGGCCCGTAGTTGTAGACCGTGCCGGGCAGCACGATGCGGGCGCCCGAGCCTTCGGCTGCGCGGATCGTGCTCTCGAGCATCGGCAGCACCAGCGTATTCCAGTGGCGATAGCCCGGCGGGTTGACCGCGTGCACGATCAGCGAGGCGCCGCGGGCGGCGGCGACCACACGGTCGGCGTCCATCGCGTCGCCCGCCAGCCATTGCGGCTGCGTCGTGCCGGCCGGCCACTGTGCCGCCGCCTTGGCCGGGTCGCGCGCCAGGGCTCGCACCTGCCAGCCGCGCCGCAGCAGCGCCGCCGTGGTTTCACCGCCGATGCCGCCCGTTGCACCCAGCACCAATGCCGTTCCTCGTTCCATGACCGGTTCCTTTCGTTGAGGAACCCATTCTTGAAGCGGGCGAGGATAAACGCAATTGTCATAACGCTGCTATCGGCTAGTATGAAATGTATGAGCAAAAATCCCTTGGACTGGGAAAACCAGCGCGCCTTTCTCGCGGTGCTGCGCGAGGGCAGCCTGTCGGCCGCGGCGCGGGCGCTGGGCGTCGCGCAGCCGACGGTGCGGCGCCGGCTCGAAGCGCTGGAGCGCTCGATCGGCGTCGCCCTCTTCACGCGCTCGCCCAGCGGCCTGTCGCCGACGGAGGCCGCGCGCGAACTCGGCGGCCATGCCGAGGTGATGGCCGCCGCGGCCGAAGCCTTCGCACGGACGGCTTCGGCGGACACCGACGCCGCCCACGGCACGGTGCGCATCACCGCCAGCGACGTGGTCGGCGCGGAGGTGCTGCCGTCGGTCCTGGCCGGGTTGCGGGAGACCCAGCCGGGCCTGGCGTTCGAACTCAGCCTGACCAACCGCAACGAGGACCTGCTGCGGCACGAGGCCGACATCGCGGTGCGGATGGTGCGGCCCACGCAGGCCGCGATGGTCGCCACACGGGTCGGCGTGGTCGAGCTGGGGTTGTTCGCCAAGGCGGGCTATCTGGAGCGCCATGGCACGCCGGCCGGCCTCGAAGACCTCGATCGCTTCGCGCTGATCGGGCCGGACCGCGAGACCGCCGACCTGCGCGCCTTGAGCGCGCTCGGCCTGCGCCTGGCGCGCCCGAACTTCAGTTGCCGCACCGACAACCAGCTCGCGCAGCTGGGCGCGATCCGCGCCGGCCTCGGGATCGGCATCTGCCAGAAGGCGATCGCGCGGCGCGATCCGACGCTGGTGGCGGTGCTGCCGGAGGCCTTCGGCTACGGCCTGGACACCTGGGTCACGATGCACGAGGACCTGCGCCGCGTGCGCCGGGTGCGCGCGACCTTCGAGCACCTGGTCGGCGCCCTGTCGGCCTACTGCGCCACCTGACGACGCCTCAGCGCTGCGGCCGGATCCGGTACAGCGCGTTGTTGCGGTCCGCCGTCATGTAGATCGTGCCGTCGCTGCCGACCGCCACGCCGGTCGGCACATAGGGGGGCGGCATGCCGGGGCCGGCCTCGAGGCCGATCGGCAGGTTCTCGGCCACGGTGCGGCGGCTGCCGCTCACGGGGTCGATTTCGACCAGCCGCCGGGCCGCGCTTTCGGCCACGATGAAGGTGCCCCACGGCGTCTGCGCCACGCCTTCGGGCATCGCCAGCCCTTCGGCCACCGGGCGCAGCGGCGCGCTGGCGTCGAGCGGGATGCGCGTGAGCTTGCCCGCGGCCTCGGTGACATAGAGCGCGCCGTCGCGGCCGACGATCATCTGCACCGGCCCGCCGAGCCCGCTGGCCAGCACCTCCCGGTCCTCGAACTTGGGACCCTTGGCGCGCGTCACGCTGCCGGTCGCGATCTCGGCGTAGATCACGCTGCCGTCGGCCATCGGGATCGCATCGACCGGCCCCTTCAGGCCATGCAGCGTGCCGGTGGTCTTGAGCGTCTTGCGGTCGACCAGCTGCACCGTGCCGGTGAACCACGACGTGAGCGCGAAATGCGTGGGTGACAGGCCGACTGCGAACGGGTATTCGAGCTCCGGGTCGCGCTGCATCCGGAAGATGTCGCGGACCGCACCGGTCGTGGCATCGACCTGCCGGAAGCCGAACACGTCGGCCACCCAGAGCTCGTTGCCGTCGATCTTGAGGCCGGCCGGCACCGCCAGCTTGCCGCCGGTGAGCAGGCGCAGCGCGCCGGTCGCCGGATTGAAGGCCTCGACCGAGTTGTCGGCCATGTTCGAGACGTAGACGGTGCCTTCGGGCGCGATCGCCAGGTTGTCGAGCGAGGGCTTGAGTTGCTTGACCACGGTCTTGCGGCCGGTCGCCAGATCGACCCGGACCAGCTCGCCGCTGCGCGCATCCACCACCCACAGGTTGCCCTTGCCGTCGAGATTGGCGGCGGCCGGAATCTTGAAGCCCTCTGCGATCACGGTCATGGCGCCGTTCGAGGGGTCGATCTTCACCACCTGGCCTTTGAACCACAGCGGGCCGTAGAGCAGGCCGTCGGGCCCGACCTCGAAGCCGTTGAAGCCGCCCATGTCCTTCTTGATCAGCCGCGGCGGCTTCTGGCCGGCGGGGTCGATCTCCCACAGCGCATCGCCCAGGAACACCTGCGACGCATAGAGCTTGCCGTTGCGGCGATCGAAATCGAGCGAGTTGAGGCCCGGCAGCTCCTTGGCGACCACGCGCATCGGCGCGCCATCGTTGTCGCGCAGGCGCAGCATGCCCATCAGGTAGTTGGTCCACGCGAGTTCGCCCTTGGGACCGACCGCGATGTCGTCGGCCTGGCCTTCGGGACCTTTGACCAGCACGCGGGCGGCGCCGGTCTGGCGATCGACCTCCCACAGCGTATTGCCGACCACCGAGCCGGCGAGCAGCCGTCCCTGGCGGTCGATCGCCAGGCCGTGCACGCCCGAGAAGGCAGAAGGGGCAACGATCGCCTCGGGCGGGGCCCAGGCGGCGGGGCGCGTGGGCGCGGTCGTCGTGCAGGCGCCGAGGACGAGCGTCGACGCCATCAGGAAGCCGCTCAGGATACGGTTCATGTTGTCTCCTCGTTGTGTCCGGACCCTAACAGCGGCGCGCCGCATTGCAGTCACGAACGAGACAAGCGTGGGGGCCCATCAAGCTCTGAAGCGCTTGCGCGTGAGGGCCAGCGCGATCCAGAACGCGACCACCGTGTAGGCGACCAGCACCAGCGCGTGCCGCCACCAGTCGGCCGGCCACTGGTCCATGAAGAGCGGCCGCACCAGCGCCACGGCGCTGGAAAGCGGCAGCCATCCTGCGATCGTTCGCACCACGCCCGGCAACTGCTCGAGCGGGAAGAACACGCCCGACAGGAACATCATCGGCGTCATGAACAGCGTGAAGTAGTAGGTGAAGAAATCGTAGCCCTTGGCCAGCGCATTGAAGATCAGCGCGATGCACGAGAAGGTGATGCCGACGCCGACCAGCACGAACCAGGCGACGATGAGCTTCGGGCTGTGGCTGATGCCCAGCGCCAGCATCACGAACAGGATCGCGGTGGTGGTGAAGATGGCCTTGAAACCGGCCCACAGCATCTCGGCCAGCACCACGTCGTCGAGGCCCACCGGCGCGTTCATGATGCCGTCCCAGGTCTTCTGCACGTGCATGCGCGAGAAGGCCGAATAGAGCGCCTCGAACGAGGCCGCGTTCATCGCGCTCATGCAGATCGAGCCGCTGGCGAGGAACAGGATGTAGGGCACCGCGGTGCCGTCCACCTGCACCTGCCCGACCAGTGCGCCCATGCCATAGCCGAAGGCCACCAGCCAGATCAGGGGCTCGGCGATGTTGCCGATCAGGCTCGGGATCGCGAGCTTGCGCCAGACCAGGAGATTGCGCAGGAACACCGGCCACCAGCGCATCGAAAGCTCGGGCGCGCGCCAGACCGAGGGCGCCGGTGGCGTGGGCGGGAGATCCGCCAGCGAGGAAGTCGTCGAGTTCGCCATGTCGGTCAACCATCCTCCCGGATCTGTCGGCCGGTCAGCTTGAGGAACAGATCCTCGAGATTGGCCGGCCGGTGGAAGGTGCGCAGGCCGCTGCGGTCGCCCAGCGCCGCCATCAGGCCGCGCGCGTCCTGGGTGTAGAAGAATACCGTCTCGCCGCTGACCTCGACGCGGGCCGCGAAGTCCTTCAGCGGCGAATGCGCCAGTTCGAGCGCGCCGTCGCCGTAGAGCTCGACCACGTCGGGCTCGAGGTGCTCGGCGATCAGGTCGCGCGGCCGGCCCTCTGCGATCTTGCGGCCATGGTCGAGCACCAGGAGCCGCGAGCACAGCCGCTCGGCCTCGTCCATGAAGTGGGTCGTGAGCAGGATCGACTTGCCTTGCTGCAGCAGCACCTGCAGCCGCTCCCACATCAGGTGCCGCGCCTGCGGATCCAGCCCGGTGGTCGGTTCGTCGAGCATCAGCAGCTTCGGGTCGTTGACCAGCGCGCGTGCCAGCGAGAGCCGCCGCCGCATGCCGCCCGACAGCTCGCCGGGCTTCGCGTGGGCCTTGTGCGACAGCGCCGCGAATTCGAGCAGCTGCGGAATGCGCGGCGCGATCTCGCTGCGGCGCATGCCGAAGTAGCGCGCGTAGACCATCAGGTTCTCGGCGCAGCTGAAGTCGGGGTCGAGCGTGTCGAACTGGCTCACCACGCCGAGCTGCGCCTTGATGGCGCGCGCGTCGCGCGGCATCGAGAGGCCGCCGAGCGCCTCGATCGTGCCGCCGTCGGCCGCGGTGAGGCCCAGGCACATGCGGATGGTGGTGGTCTTGCCGGCGCCGTTCGGGCCGATCACGCCGAGGCATTCGCCCGGCGCGATCTCGAAGGACAGGTCGTCGACGACCGTGGTGTCGCCGTAGCGCTTGCGCAGGTGGCTGGCGTGGAAGAGGGGAGTCGGCACCGGCGCATTGTGGCGCAAGCGCGAGCGACGCCTGGCCTCAGAGCCGCAGGCCGCTGAACTCGGATTTCATCCAGTCGATGAAGACGCGGGTGCGCGTGGGCAGCAGCCGCGCATGCGGGTAGATCACGCTCACCGGGCGAGGCGGCGCCTCGAAGTCCTCGAGCAGGATCTCGAGCCGCCCCTCGGCCACCAGCGGCAGCACCTGGTAGGACAGGAACATGCCGCAGCCCATGCCGGCCGCGCAGGTCTCGATCGCCGGCGCGATGTGATTGAACTCGATGTTGCCCTTGACCGCGACCGCCAGCGGCCGGCCGTGGTCGCGAAACATCCATGGCCCCGTCGTGTTCGGCTGGACACAGACGCAGTTCGCGCGCGACAACTCGCGCGGATGGCTCGGCCGGCCATGCGCGCGCAGCCAGGCCGGGCTCGCGACCACCACGCGGCGGATGCTGCCGAGTTGCTGCGCCACCAGCGAGGAGTCGTCCAGTGCGCTGATGCGGATGCCGACGTCGACGCCTTCCTCCAGCAGGTTCACGGACCGGTCGTGCAGCAGCACGCTGCAGCGCATCCGCTCGTAGCGCTGCAGGAAGCGAACGATCGCCGGCGCCACGTACATGTGGCCGAACAGCACCGGCGCCGTGACCGTGAGCTGACCCGCGGGCTCGGCCGCGTCGGCCGTGAGCGCCCGGTCGGCGGCGTCGGCGGCGGCGAGCACCTCGCGTGCGCTCTGCAGGTAGTGGCGGCCCTCCTCGGTCAGCGAGATGCGCCGCGTCGTGCGGTGGAACAGGCGCACGCCCAGGTGCGATTCGAGCGCCGCCAGCGACCGCACCACGGCCGGCAGAGAGGCGTCGAGCGCGTCCGCGGCCCGGGTGAGGCTGCCCTGGTCGGCGATCTGAACGAAGGTCTGCATGGCTTTCAGGCGGTCCATGAAGCGATTAGACCGGAAATCGGAGCAGTCAAATGCAATCGGAGTCATTACTCCGGAGTGAGGAACAAACAAGAATCGGCACACCCCCAACGCCTCAGGAGAAAACGCCATGACAACCCCCCGTCCCGCCGCGCCGATCAAGGTCTACAGTTCGACCGTCTCGGGCCATTCCCACCGTGTCCGGCTGTTCCTCTCGCTGCTCGGCCTGCCGTTCGAGACCCTCGAGGTGGACTTGCGCGCGGGCGAGCACAAGCGTCCCGACTTCCTGAGCCGCAACGCCTTCGGCCAGGTGCCCGTGATCGAGGACGGCGACGTCACCGTGGCGGATTCGAATGCGATCCTGGTCTACCTCAACGAGCGCTACGCCGCCGATCCTGCGCGCTGGTACCCGCGCGATCCGCTCGCCGCGGCCCAGGTCCAGCGCTGGCTGTCGGTGGCCGCCGGCCCGCTGGCGGCCGGCCCGTCGGTGGCCCGCGTGATCGTGCTGTTGGGGCTGGCCCGAGACCCGGCCGAAGTGATTGCGCGTTCGCACGACTTGCTGCGCGTGATGGAGGGCGAACTCGCGGCGCGGCCGTTCCTGGCGGGCGCGTTCGCCACCCTGGCCGACATCGCCAACTACAGCTACGTGGCGCACGCGCCGGAGGGCAACGTGTCGCTCGAGGCTTATCCCCATGTGCGCGAATGGCTGGCGCGCGTCGAGGCGCTGCCGGGCTTCGTGCCGATGGCGCGGTCGCGCATCGGGTTGCTCGCATGAACGCCGATTCGACGCCGTCGCCCTGGCACGAGGGCGAGCGCGCCATGCAGGCGCGCGCCGGGGTGCGCGAACGGATGGCGGCCCTCGGGCCACGGGTGATCAGGGATCACATGCCCGACCAGCATCGGGACTTTTTTGCCCAGCTTCCGTTCCTGGTCGCGGGCAGCCTCGATGCCGCCTCGCAACCGTGGGCCGGCGTGCTGGCGGCGCCGCCGGGCTTCGCGCGGTCGCCCGACCCGCAACGCCTGTGCATCGACGCGTTGCCGCTGGCCGGGGATCCCCTCGCGGCGGCGTTGGTGCCCGGCGCGCCGATCGGCCTGCTCGGGATCGAGCCGCACACCCGGCGGCGCAACCGCATGAACGGCGTGGTGGAGGGGGTCGACGCCGCCGGCTTCTCGGTCGCGGTGCTGCAGAGCTTCGGCAATTGCCCGAAGTACATCCAGGCCCGCGAACCGCTCTTCGTGGGCGGCGCGCCGGCGCGGGCGCTGGCGCCACGCGTCGATCGACTGGATGCCGCGGCGCGGCGGCTGGTCGGCCAGGCCGACACCTTCTTCATCGCCACGGCGCATCCGTCGGCCGGGCATGCCGGCGCGGCGCAAGGCGTCGATGTCTCGCACCGTGGCGGCCGTGCGGGCTTCGTGCGCCTGAGCGGCGAGGGCACGCTGACCGTGCCCGACTTCGTCGGCAACAGCTTCTTCAACACGCTGGGCAACATCGCGGTGAATCCGCGGGCCGGGCTGCTGTTCGTCGATTTCGAGCGCGGCGACCTGCTGCAACTCGCGGTCAGCGCGCAAGTGCTCTGGGAGGGACCGGAGCTGGCCGCCTACGAGGGCGCCGAGCGGCTGCTGCGCATGCAGGTGATCTCGGCGTTGTACCGGCCCGCGGCACTGCCGCTGCGCTGGGGCAGCGCGGAGCCGTCGCCTTACCTCGATGCGACCGGGCGCTGGCCGGAGGCCGCCTGACCCGACGCCTCAGCGGAAGACCGGGATCCGCGCGTTGACCGACGGCCGGTAGCGCCAGCCGCGCCGCAGTAGCCGATCGGTGTCGAGGCCGTCGGCCAGCAGCGCCTGGAGCCCGGCCGCCGCGATGGTGCAGGCCAGCGCCTGGCCGGGACAGGCGTGGCGGCCATGGCCGAAGCCCAGGCAGCGCCGCTCGGCCCGCATCGGCTCGAAGGTCGCGGGCGCCGGGTTCAGGGCCGGATCGCGATTCGCGGCAGCGAGCACCAGCAGCACCGCATCGCCCGGCGCCAGCGGGTGGCCGGCGACCGTGGTCGTCTCGGCGACGAAGCGGCGCGTGTTGTGCACCGCGGGATCGTGGCGGGCGACTTCAGCCACCAGCGCGGGCAGAAGCTCCATGCGGTCGTCGATCTTCCGGCGCAGGCCCGGCTCGCGCGCGAGGGCCACCAGGCTGTTGCCCAGCAGGCCGGCCGTGGCTTCGCAGGTCTGGGACAGCAGGCCGACCAGGTTGGCCCGCAGCGCGCGCGATGCGGGCGCCGGCGCGTCGGTCTGCACCGCGGCAACCAGGCTGCCGCGCGGCGCGGGCTGCGCGGCGACCAGGCTCTCGAAGCGGTCCATGAGTCCGGCGGCGGCGACGCTCGCGGTCGCCAGTTGCGCGGCGGTCGACAGCGGCGACAGGCAGGCGACGAAGTCGCGGGTCCATTGCGCGACCTGCGGCAGTTCGGCGTCGGCGAAGCCGAGCAGGTGTGCCACCGCGCTGACCGGCAGCGCGAAGGCGGTCTCTGTGAGGTCCGCAGGGGGCAATCCCGCGGCGACCCGAAGCGTCGCCGCATGTGCCGCGGCGAGATCGAGGCCGGCCAGCGCACGCTGCAGCACCGGCTTGTGCGCCGCATGCGGTGCGCCGTCGTTCATGCGCACCAGCAGGCCGAACAGCTCGCCGGCCGGTGTGCTCGCGAACGCGCGCGGCACTGCCTCGGCGGGCGGCCGCACGCGCAGGGCGTCGTTGGCGAGGATCTCCCGCACCACCTCGGCGCGGCTGGCGATCCACAGGCGCAGCGCGGGGTCGAAGACCAGCGCCGGCCCGCTGCGCAGGCTGGCGTACCAGGGATAGGGGTTGGCATGGGTGACGGCGGCGATCGCGTCGGCGGGCGGGGCGGTGGTGTTCATGCCCGCAGTCTGGTCTTTTCTTGCGATCACGCTTCGCTTACGATCGAAATATGGATGAAGCTTCTGCCGACACCCAGCTGGCCCGCCTGGCGGGCGCCATCGCCGAGCCCGCGCGCTCGCGCATGCTGTGCTGCCTGATGGATGGCCACGCCCGCACCGCGACCGAGCTCGCCGCCGTGGCCGAGGTCGCCGCCTCGACCGCCAGTGCACACCTGGCGCGCCTGAAGGAACAGCGCCTGGTCGATGCGCTCGCCCAGGGCAAGCACCGCTATTTCCGGCTCGCGGGCCCGGAGGTGGCCGCCGCGCTCGAAAGCTTGCTGGTGCTTGCCGGCGCGCCGCGCGGCGAGTTCCGTCCGACCACGCCCAGCCGCCTGCGAGCGGCGCGCACCTGCTACGACCACCTGGCCGGCACGGCCGGCGTCGCGCTGCACGACAGCCTGCATGCGCAGGGTTGGCTGCATGCGACGGCGGAAGGCGGCGACTACGAACTCACGCCCGAGGGTGCCGTGGCGCTCGAGAGCCTGGGGCTCGACGTGGAGACGGCGCGCGGCGCCCGCCGGCGCTTTGCCTGCGCCTGCCTCGACTGGAGCGAGCGGCGGCCGCACCTGGGCGGAGCGCTGGGCGCGGCCTGCCTGCAGCTGTCGCTGCGGCGCGGCTGGGTGCGCCAGGAACTCGACGGCCGGGCGCTCACGCTCACCCCCAAGGCCGAGCGCGAGATGCCGGAGCTTTTCGGCCTGGCCTGAGCGTGGTTACTGGAAAGCCACTTCCGCGAAGCTTCGCAGCTTGCGGCTGTGCAGCCGGCTCGAACCTTCCTGGCGCAGGATGTCGATGGCGGCCATGCCGATGCGCAGGTGCTGCTCCACGCGCTCGCGGTAGAACTGGTTGGCCATGCCCGGCAGCTTGATCTCGCCGTGCAGCGGCTTGTCGCTGACGCACAGCAGGGTTCCGTAGGGCACCCGGAAACGGAAGCCGTTGGCTGCGATGGTGGCACTCTCCATGTCGAGCGCGACCGCCCGGCTCTGGCTGAAGCGCCGCTGCGGCTGGTTGCCGGGCAGCAGTTCCCAGTTGCGGTTGTCGGTGCTCGCCACGGTGCCGGTGCGCATGATCTTCTTGAGCTCGGTGCCTTGCGTGCCGGTGACCTCGGCCACCGCCTTCTCGAGCGCGAGCTGGATCTCCGACAGCGCCGGGATCGGCACCCACAGCGGCAACTCCTCGTCGAGCACGTGGTCCTCGCGCACATAGGCATGCGCCAGCACGTAGTCGCCGAGCCGCTGCCCCTGGCGCAGCCCGGCGCAGTGGCCGAGCATCACCCAGGCGTGCGGCCGCAGCACCGCCACGTGGTCGGTGATGGTCTTGGCGTTGGCCGGGCCGACGCCGATGTTGACCATGCTGATGCCGGTGCAGTCCTCGCGCACCAGGTGGTAGCCCGGCATCTGCGGCAGCCGCGGCGGCGGTGTGCCCTGCGAGCCGTCGAGCAGCTCGCCGTACATCGAGCTCGAAGCCGGGGCCAGGCCGCGGCGCCGCGTGATCACGTTGCCGGGTTCGATGAAGGCGATGTATTCGCTGTTCTCGTCGGTCATGGCCTCGTGGCCCAATCGCACGAATTCGTCGATGTAGAACTGGTAGTTGGTGAACAGCACGAAATTCTGGAACCACTCGGGCGCGGTGCCGCTGTAGTGGCGCAGCCGGTGCAGCGAATAGTCGACGCGCGCGGCGGTGAAGAGCGACAGCGGCTGCGCCTCGCCGGCCCTGGCTTCGTAGGTGCCGTTGGCGATGCCGTCGTCCATCGCGCCGAGGTCCGGCAGGTCGAAGACGTCGCGCATCAGCGCGCGGCGCTCGGCGCTCATCGTGCCCTCGATGTGGTCGTTCTCGGCGAACGAGAAGTGGATCGGGATCGGCTGCGTGCTGGTGCCGATCTCGAGCTCGACCTGGTGGTTCTCGAGCAGCAGCCGGAACTGCTCGCGGTAATAGCGCAGGAACAGGTCGGGCCGCGTCAGCGTGGTTTCGTAGCGCCCGGGCCCGGACACGAAGCCGTAGCTCAGGCCGGCATTGGCCGGCGGCGTGCTGCGCGACACGGTGTGGGTGTGGATCCGGACAAAGGGATAGCAGGCCCGCACGCGGCCCGGCAGGCTCTCGCCGGCAACGAAGCGCTGCATGGCGTCGCGCAGGTGCTGCAGGCCGCCGTTGTAGATCAGGCGGACCTGTTCGAGGGCGGCGTCGGGATCGGTGAACCGGGCTGGAGCGATGAAGGCAGGCATGTACGGCATAGAGGCATTGTGGCTCACCCCCAGGTTGGGCTGCGCCGGGCCGGGGAGTCAGCCCGGCATGGGTTCGCGCATCGTCACGAACTCCTCGGCGACCGTGGGGTGGATGCCGATCGTGCGGTCGAACATCGCCTTGGTGGCGCCGGCGCGCATCGCGACCGCGAAGCCCTGGACGATCTCGCCGGCGTCGGGGCCGACCATGTGCAGGCCGACCACGCGGTCGCTGGCCGTGTCGACCACCAGCTTCATGAAGGTGCGCTCCTTGCTCTCCGACAAGGTGTGGCGCAGCGCGCGGAATTCGCTCGAGAACAGCGTGACGGCGCCGAACTTCATGCGCGCGGCGGCCTCGGTGTAGCCGCAGGTTCCGATGTTCGGGTGCGTGAAGACCGCCGTGGGCGTGAATTCGTAGTCGAGCCGCCGCTCGCCCTTGCCGAACAGCGTGTCCACCACCGCCATCGCCTCGGCCAGCGCCACCGGCGTGAGCTGCTGGCGGGTCGAGACGTCGCCCACCGCGTAGACCGAAGGCACCGAGCTGCGGTAGTTGGCATCGACCGCCACGCGGCCGTGCTCGTCGAGCGCGATGCCGGCGGCCTCGAGCCCCATGTCCTGGGTGTTCGGCACGCGCCCGGTCGCGAACAGGATGGCGTCGGCCTCGACCCGCTGGCCGCGCGAAAGCACGGCGCACAGGCCGCTGTCCAGGCGGCGGATCGACGTGATCTCGGTGTTGAAGCGGATGTCGACGCCGGCGCGCCGCATTTCCTTGGCCAGGAACTCGCGGATGTCCTCATCGAAGTCGGACAGAAGATGTGCGCGCCGCTGCAACTGGACGACCTCGGCGCCGAGGCCGTTGAAGATCGAGGCGAACTCGCAGGCGATGTAGCCGCCGCCCACCACCAGCAGGCGTTTCGGGAAAGGGTCGAGATCGAACATCGCGTCGGAGACGATGACATGTTCGCGTCCCGGCAGATCGGGCACGAAAGGCATGCCGCCGGTGGCGAGCAGCACGTGCTGGGCCGTATACGAGCGGTCGCCGACCTGCACCGTGTGGGGATCGGCCAGCTGCGCCCAGCCCTGGATCAAGGTCACGTCGACGCCTTCGAGGAGGCTGCGGTAGACCTCGTTGAGGCGCTTGATCTCGCGCGCGCGGTTGGCCTTCAGCCGGCCCCAGTCGAAGCGCCGTTCGCCGAGGTCCCAGCCGAAGCCGGCCGCCTCCTCGAAGGCTTCGGCATAGCCTGCGGCATAGCTGTAGAGCTTCTTGGGGATGCAGCCCACGTTGACGCAGGTGCCGCCCAGCTCGGCACTTTCGGCCAGCGCGACGCGGGCGCCGCGCTGCGCGGCCATTCGCGCGGCGCGCACGCCGCCGCTGCCGCCGCCGATGACGAAAAGGTCGAAGTCGTAGGTGCGCATGGGAACTCCTTCGCGCCGACTGTAGCCGGCGCGAGGCGTTGTCGCTGGGCCTTGACCTATGGACGATCCGGCTGCTGCTGATGGGCAGGCTGGCCCGGTGCCGGCACGCCAGTGCGCTGCGGCCCGCGCGGATCGACGGGCACCCGCGCCTGCTGCTGCATCTGCAGGACGCGCTGCTGAACCTCCTGCGCCTGGCGGATGGCGTTGGCCTGCTGCGCCTGCTGGGCCTGCAGCAACTGGTGTTGCGCCTGCAGTTGCTGGGCCTGTGCCTGGGCAGCGCGCTGCTGCATCTCCTGCTGCTGGCGCAAGGCCTGCTGCTGCCATTGCAGCTGCTGCTGGGCCTGCGCCTGCGCGGCACGCTGCTGGGCCTCGAACTGCTGGCGTTGAGCCTGCTGGAGTTGCTGGGCTTGTTGCAGCTGCTGGGCCTGCTGCAGCTGCTGTGCTTGCTGAAGCTGTCGCGCCTGCTGCAGCCGTTGCGCCTGCTGCAGTTGCTGAAGTTGCTGCACCTGCTCGAACTGTCGCAGCTGTATCGCGGCCTGCGGCGGCGGCGGCGCGGCGGCGCGGCCGAAGCTGCCGGGGCCGTGATCGCGGCCGTGCGGAATCGGCGCACCCATGCCGACCGGCACGCCGGTCAGGCGGTCGGCCGGCAGGCGGACCACGTCGCGCCGGCCGATCGGACGGCGGCCGAAGACATCGGTGGGCACCACCGTGACCGCGCCGGGCAGGTGCTGGTTCGCGAAGCCGGCGTCGCGCGCCGTGATCTGCCGCTGGAAGGCCGCCCGATTGGCCGCATCCACGTAGCGCTGGCTGGTGCGGTAGCCCGGCCGCCAGGGTTCGCCCGGCGCCAGCGGGAACCAGCCCACGCCGTTGCGGCCGCCGCCGATCGCCAGGTTCGCATGGCCGCCGGCCGTGCCGCCGACGAAGCCCACCAGCGCCGGCGCATACACCGGCCGTGCCTGCCGCCGCCCTGGGACCCAGCCCCAGCGCGGGCCGATGCGTGCCCAGCGGCCATAGTGGGCCGGCGCGAAACCCCAGGGCGCGGCGTCGATCCATGTCCAGCCCCAGGGCGCGACGTCGATCCACTGGCCGTCGCGGTAGGGCGCCCATGCGGCGTCGACGTTGCGCGGATACCAGACGTCGCCGTAGTCCGGGTCGTTCTGCCAGTCGCCATAGGCATCGAGCTGCTGGTAGCCGACCACTTCGCGCGATACGTAGCGCGCCGAGACCGATTGCTCCTCGAGGCGATCGCGTTCGGCCAGCCAGCGATCGAACCCGGTGTCGACGCGAACCGCCGCTGCGCCCACCGCTGCGAGGTTGCGACCGGAGGTGGTGAGCTGCTGCTGCGCGCCCAGGGCGAGCGATTCGCCGCCCTCGCCGAACAGCGTGACATGGCCGGCCGCCACCGCGACGCGGGTGGTGCCGGCGGCCGGATCGGTCTCGAGCCGGTAGTCGCCCGGCGCGTCGACCACCAGCGCGAGGTTCGCGGTATCGATCTC
Organism: Variovorax sp. P2_H12; assembly: GCF_056403395.1. Taxonomy (NCBI): domain Bacteria; kingdom Pseudomonadati; phylum Pseudomonadota; class Betaproteobacteria; order Burkholderiales; family Comamonadaceae; genus Variovorax; species Variovorax sp. P2_H12. Next base: position 30,816 of record NZ_JBFUFO010000018.1, read on the forward strand.
GAGGCGCCGGCCGGCCAGTTCCTCGCGCACCCGCAGCTGCAGGCGGCCCTGCGAGGCCGTGATGCGGGCGGTGTCGTCGTCGAGTTCGGACACGGTGATGCCGGTCTGCTGGTCGAGGCGCAGCGCGATGGCGCCCAGGTAGAGTTCGGCGCGGGCGTCGCGGTCGGTCCAGACCCGGTCGCCCGTGGTGATCGGGCGGTTCGGGCCGAGCTGGAACCAGTCGTTGTCGCCGGCGGGCGAAAAGCTCACCGCGCCCTGCTGGTAGTTCAGGTGGCCGACCCGGCCGGGAGGGTCTTGCTGGGCGGACACGGGCAGGCCCGCCAGCAGCAATGCCAGGCCGAGCAGCCAGCGCGCGGCGCGTGCGGAAAAGAGGGCGGTGCGGTGCTTCATCCGATCCTACTTTCGTCTCTTCGCACTCAACGCACGAAGGCAGGTCCGCGCTGGCATCCGCGGTGCAAAGCACCGCAATATTTCCCCCCAGCAGGCAACCGCATGTAAGCCTGGCTTGCCACCGTCCGGCGGCCGAGGTCGCGGATTTCAGGGCGTGGCTGGGGTCATCGCTTTGCGGTGGCTCAGGAAGAAACGCAGCATCTCGGCGCTGGCGTCCGGGCCCGAAGGGTCGGTGTAGGAGCCGCGCGCGTTGCCGCCGGACCAGGCGTGGCCGGCGCCGTGCAGCAGCCAGTGCTCGACGGCCGGCAGGCCCCGGGCATCCGTGTGCACGCGGCGGGTGAAGGCGCGGCCCTGCGTCGAGCGGCCGTCCGATGCCTGCGCCGACGCTGCGGCCTCTTCCTGGCCCGCGAGTGCCGCGGCGACCAGCGCCTCGCCATTGCGGACATTCACGGTGCCATCGGCGTCGCCATGGAAGACGATGGTCGGCACCGTCCGTCCGCCCGAACCGGCGGCGGCAGGCCCGCTCTTCATCGCGGAGAGCGCCGACATCAGGTCGCTGGCCGCGCCGCTCGGCAGACCGGAGTGCACGCCCACCGCGGCGAACAGGTCGGGGTAACTGCGCCCGAGGATGTCGGCCATCGCGCCACCGGCAGACAGACCCGCGACATAGACCCGCTCGGGGTCGACGCCGTGGGCGTCGATGACCGACTGCGCGAGGGTGGCCAGCAGGGCCGGTTCGCCGCGCCCGCGCTGCTGGTGCTGCGGCTTGAACCAGTTCCAGCACTTCGACGAATTGGCGTGCTGGGTCTGCGCCGGGTAGAGCACCAGAAAACCGTGCTCGCGCGCCAGCTGGTTCATCTGCGTGCCGGCGGCGAAGTCCTCCGGGTTCTGGGTGCAGCCGTGCAGCATGAGCACCAGCGGGCGCGGGCTGCCGGCACCCGTTTCGGGCACGAACAGCTTGTAGGCGATCGGCCGGTGCTGGTGGGCGAACAGGCCGTCGGTCCATTGCTCGGTGCCGCTTTCGCGCCTGGGGAGGTGTGCCGGGGCGGGTCCGACGACGCGAGCCTCGACGTCCACGACCTGCGCTTCGTCATCGTTGGCCGCAGGCGCGGCGGTGATCGTCCGCTCGGCCCGGGGCGTCGCATCGGCGCCGCCCAGCGCGCGCTGGATCGCCCGGGTCGCCTCCTGCAGGTGGCCCCCCCGGGTGAGAAGGGTGGCCTTGCGCATCAGGCGTTCGAACAGGGGATTCATGGGGTGCCTCGAAGGAAAGGAAAGCGGGGGAATCAATGCAGCCGGTCGGCCAGCGCGGCCTTGACCGCGGCACTCGCGTGCAGGGCGCCGAGCACCGTGACCGAAGCGATCGTTTCGAGCGCCAGTTCGGGCGTCACGTCAGCGGAAATGCTCGCCAGGCCGAGCACCCGGATCTCGAGCTTCTCGCCGGCGCCGCGGACCGCCTCGAGGTCGGCGGCGCTGAATTGCTGCAGGCCGAGCACCAGCATCTTGCGCGCGACCACCTGCTTCAGTGCCTCGCCATGGACCGCCAGCTGGTTGCGGATGGCGGTCCGGATGAAGTCGGTGCGGTTCGAGTAGAAGCCCTCGGCCACCAGCAGGTCGACGTGGCCCAGGTCGACATAGCCGAGGTTGATCGTGATCTTCTCGGCCTCAGGCGGCCTGGCGCGCAGCGCGGCGGGGACGGGATGACTTTGCATCTCGCCATCCTACCACCATCCGATAGCCATCCACATGGATGGTTTTTGATGTCTGGCTAGCCTCCGTACAGATACTTCGGCAGCCACAGCGTCAGGCCGGGCCAGATATACATGAACACCATGCACAGGATCACGATGAACATGTAGGGCATCATCCCCGCGAAGATCTGGTTGAGCGTCACGTGCGAAGGCGACACCCCTTTCAGATAGAAGGCCGACATCGCCACCGGCGGCGACAGGAAGGCGGCCTGCAGGTTCACGAAGACCAGCACGCCGAAGAGCAGCGGGTCGATCTGGAAATGCGCCAGCAGCGGCAGGAAGATCGGGATGAAGATCACGATGATCTCGGTCCATTCGAGCGGCCAGCCGAGCACGAAGATGATCGCCTGCGACAGGAGCAGGAACTGCAGCGGCGTCAGGTTCATCCCCATCACCCACTCTTCGATGACGCGCTGGCCGCCGAGCAGCGCGAAGACCGCCGAGAACAGCGCGGAGCCCACGAACAGCCAGCAGACCATCGCCGTGGTCTTCGCGGTCAGGAACACGGCCTCCTTGATGCGCTGGAAGTTCAGCGTCTTTGCCTGCCAGGCCATCAGGAAGGCGCCCGCCGCGCCGACGGCCGCCGATTCGGTCGCTGTGGTGATGCCGAACAGGATCACGCCCAGCACGATCAGCGTCAGGATGCCCAGCGGCATGACCGACGACACCAGCATGCGCAGGATCTCGAACTGCTCGGCGTCCAGCTTCGCGTAGTACCAGCCGAGCAGCACCAGCACGAAGGCGCAGGTCGACCAGAAGCCCGTGTAGAAGGCGACGGGGATCGTCTGCGCGTGCGGCGCGGCGACCGGCTCGCCAAGCGCCTGCAGGCCTTCCGAGGCGCCGCCAGGGGAATGGCTCTCAGCGCCGGGCGGCTCCTGGACACCTTCGGACGAAGGCGGCTCCTGCAAGCCCTCGGCCGGCGGTTCCGGCAGTGCGCTGCCGCCCCGCGGCGCCTGCCGGGACTGCTCTGCCACCGGGGGCGGCGTGTCGGTGTCCGCCTGCGAGTAGATCGTCACATACCACCAGACGGAGCCCAGCGTGACGACCGCAAGAAGAATCGGCACGAGCGCCTGCGCCAGATAGCCCAGCAGCGTCCACCACGTGATTCGCAGGCCGGCGGCTGCCGCGCCCAACGCACGTCCGGGCAGAAGCACCGCGGTCGCGAGCGCCGGCAGCATGCGCGGCGAGTAGCTGGCAGCGAGGTGCGCCACCGCGGGCGTGACGGGGGCGCGCTGTGCCTCGGGCGGCAGCTTCGGCGCCACCTTGGGCTGGATCAGCGCCCAGGCAATGACGTAGATCAGATAGAGGAACGCGAGGAAGAAGCCCGGAAACATCGCCGCCGCGTAGAGCTTGACGACCGACTGCCCGGCCACCGCGGCGTAGACGATGATCATCACCGACGGGGGGATCAGAATCCCCAGCGTGCCGCCCGCGGTGATCACGCCGGCGGCGAGCCGCGTGTCGTAGCCTGCGGCGAGCATCGGCCGCATCGCGATCACGCCCATCAGCACCACCACCGCGCCGACCAGGCCGCTCGCGATGCCCCAGAAGGTGCAGATGATCAGGGTCGCGACCGCCAGCGATCCCGGCACGCGCCGGAACGCGAGCTGCACGCTGTAGAACATCTTGTCGACCAGCGCGCCGCGTTCCATCACGTAGCCCATCAGCACGAACAGCGGGATCGACAGCAGCGTCTCGTTGGTCATCGCGCCGAAGGTGCGCTGCACCATCAGGTCGAAGACGTGGTTGTCGAACCACGGCGCGGCGGGATCGTAGAACGCCACAAAGCCGAACAGCATGCCCAGCCCCATCAGGGTGAAGGCGGTGGGGAAGCCCAGCATGATGACGACCACGATGAGGCCGAGCATCGTGAGCCCGAGTACGGCCTGAGTCATTCGAAGCGCCTCATGTCGCCTCCCTGCCGCGCTGGCGCGCCGCTTCGTCCAGGTCCTTGGCGCGCTCGATGGCGTCGCGCCGCGCCTCCTCGTCCACGAAGGTGCTGTTGGCGAGCTGCTGCTCGACCACGTCCATTTCGCCGGCGTCCTTCAGTCGCGGCGTCCAGGCGCCGGTGCGCAGGCACACCACGCAGCGCAGGATCTCGGCGAGCCCCTGCAGCATCACGATGGCGCCGGCCAGGGGGATCACGAACTTGAACGGATACACCGGCAGCGGCGTGGCATTGAAGGTCTGCTCGTTCATGGCCAGGGAGTCCTGGAAGTAGCTCCAGCCGGCCCAGGTCAAGGCGCCGATGCCGGGGAGGAAGAAGGCGATGTAGAGCACCAGGTCCAGCGTGGCTTGGGTGCGCGGCTTCATGCTGGCGTAGAGGAAGTCGCCGCGCACATGGCCGTCCTGCGACAGCGCGTAGGCGCCGCACATCATGAAGAGCGTGCCGTAGAGCATGTTGTTCACGTCGTAGATCCACGCCGTGGGTGCGTTGAGCGCATAGCGCTTGAACACCTCGGCGCACACCACCAGCATGAGCGCCACGATGAGCCACGCGAAAGCCTTGCCGGTCCAGGTGCTCAGGCGGTCGGCGGCATACAGCAGTTGTTGGGTGTTCATCGGCGTCGCGGCGTGCAGCTACCTGGGCAGGAAGGCGCCTTCCGGGGTCAACCGGAAAGCTGGCGCCGCGATGGCGGGAGGCGCATGGCCGTCAGGCCTTCTTCGCCGAGGAGGAGAAGTAGTGGTTGTAGGCCATCTTGAAATCGACCATGTAGTCGTTCTGCCATTGGCCGGCGGCCTGTGCAAAGGCCTTCTGCGAATCGAGCACCTTCTGGAACAGCGGGTTTTCCTTCGCCTTCTGGGCGATGGTCTTGTCCCAGGCGGCGAGCTGGGCGCGCAGGATGGCGTCGGGCGTCTTGTAGAACTTGACGCCGGCCTTCTTCATCTCCTGGTAGTCCTTGGTGTTGCGGTCCACGGCCTTCCAGCTCATGTCGGCGCTGGCGGCCTGCACCGCGTAGTCGATGATGGACCGAAGCTCCTGCGGCAACGCGTTGTACTTGCCCTTGTTGAACAGGATCTCGAACTGCTCGCCGCTCTGGTGAAAGCTCTGCAGCATGCAGTTTTTCGCCACATCGGGAAAACCCAGCACGCGATCGCTCGACGCATTGTTGAACTCGGCGGCGTCGATCAGGCCGCGGTCGAGCGCAGGCACGATCTCGCCGCCGGACAGCGGGTTCACCGCCGCGCCCAGCTCGGTGAAGATGTCGACCGCGAGACCCACCGTGCGGTACTTCAGGCCCTTGAGGTCCTCGACGCGCGCAATCGGCTTCTTGAACCAGCCCAGCGGCTGCGTCGGCATCGGGCCATAGAGGTACGACACCACGTCCATGTGGATCGACTTGTAGATTTCCTCGAGCAGCGCCTTGCCGCCGCCGTAGTAGTGCCAGGCCAGGACCATGTTCGCATCCATGCCGTAGGCCGGGCCCGAGCCCCACAGCGCGAGCGCCGAATTCTTGCCGTAGTGGTAGGCCACCACGCCATGGCCGCCGTCCAGCGTGCCCTTGTTCACCGCTTCGAGGAGCTGGAACGCCGGCACCACGGCGCCCGAGGGCAGCACTTCGATCTTGAGGCGGCCGCCCGCCATGTCGTTGACCTTCTTGGCGAAGTCGTGGGCGTATTCATGGAAGATGTCTTTCGCCGGCCAGGTGCTCTGGAATCGCATCGAAGTGGTCTGGGCCATGCTGATCATGGGCGCGGACAGGGCGCCCGCCGCGACGGCGGCCCCCTTCAACACACTGCGTCGACGGCTCATTGAGTTTTCGGTCATCGCGTGCCTCCGTGGGTATGCTTGGAAGACATAGACATTTTCTTTGATAGGTGAACTTTTGCGATAGAGAGGGTTTTCTCGAACTGAGCAGAATCCGATCTGTGGCGGGCCGTTTTCCCGAGTGATGAAGGATTCGGTCCGGCTCTTTCCCTCCATGTTTCAAGGACAAGAAATGACTCCCATCGACGCGACAACGTCTTCCCCGGCTGCCGATCGGGCCGGTGTGAGGCCGGCTGCGGGCTATGCCGGCGACGTCACGCCGGAACAGGCGGCGCAGTGGATTGACCGCGGCGAGGGTGTGCTGGTCGACATTCGCAGCGACGCCGAACGCGAATGGGTGGGCTATGTGCCGGGCGCGCTGGGCCTGGCCTGGAAGCAGTGGCCCGGCATGGCGCTCAATCCGGCCTTCGACGAAGTCTTGCGGACCGCCGTGCCGGCGGACGCCAAGGTCTTGATGCTGTGCCGCAGCGGCGTGCGATCGATCGCGGCCGCCAGGCGCGCGACCGAACTCGGCCTCGAGGCCTACAACATCCTCGAAGGCTTCGAGGGCGATGCCGACGAAGAGGGCCATCGCGGCCGCAAGGGCGGCTGGCGCTTCCGCGGCCTACCCTGGAAACAGATGTAGCTGTAGCTCCCCCCCAGGTCGGGCTCACTGCGTGTAGCCCTCCCACCCCCTACCGGGGGCAACACCAGCGGCCCGGCGAAGCCGGTTCCGCGGTGGCACTGTTGCTCGCCCCCAGGTCGGGCTCACTTCGTGTAGCCCTCCCACCCCCTACCGGGGGCAACACCAGCGGCCCGGCAGAGCCGGTTCCGCGGTGTTTCACCAACGGGCCTGGCTGCGCCGGCCGGGGAAAGAGGGGGGGCGGTGCCTTTTTTCTTCGGCTGCGCGCAGCGCGCCTGTTCGTGGGCAGCCGCGGAACCGGCTTCGCCGGGCCGCTGGCTGCGCCCCCCGGTAGGGGGTGGGCGCCCCGACACGAAGTGCGGGGCAACCTGGGGGGCGAGCTAGATTTTCGGTATGCGAAGCTTCTGGCCCGGATAGATCTTGTCCGGATGGCTCAGCATCGGCTTGTTGGCCTCGAAGATCGCGTTGTACTTGTTGGCGTCGCCGTAGAACTTCTTCGAGATCGCCGAGAGCGTGTCGCCGCGGACCACGTCGTGGTATTGCGCCGGGTCGGCGGCCGGTGCCACCAGGTTGTTGTCGACCTGGGTCACGTTGGCCACGTTGCCCGCCGCCAGCGAGGCCTTCTCGCTGGCTTCCTGCGAGGGCGCGCTGCCCGACAGCGTCACGATGCCGGTGACGGCGACGTAGCCGACTTCCAGCCCTGTCAGGCCCAGGTTCTGGGTCTCGATGTAGGTCTTGATCGCCGCTGCCGCCGCCTGGTCCTTGTCCGGCTCCGCCGCGTGCGCCGCCGAACCGCCGAAGAGCTTCTCTCCGGCCTCCTTGATGAAACTCAGCAAACCCATGGCTTTCTCCTTGTGACGTGTGGATGGGACAGGCGACTTTAACGGCGGAAGATGGCACCTTCACGTAGGCTGTGGCCGCATCTACAAGCGCCCGTAAGCACAAACTCGCAATAATGCCGCGCATGGCATTCCTCGCGATCGACATCGGCAACACCCGCCTCAAGTGGTCCCTCTACGATGCGGCCCGGCCCGGCGCCGTGCTGCTCGCGCATGGCGCCGAGTTCCTCGACCATATCGAGCGGCTGGCCGAAGGCCCCTGGGCCGAACTGCCTGCGCCCGATTCGATGCTGGGCTGCGTAGTGGCCGGCGATGCGGTGCGGCGCCGCGCCGAGGAGCAGTTGGTGGAGCATTTCGAGTGCTCGCCGCGCTGGGTGGTTTCCAGTGTGGCCGAGGCCGGCATCGTGAACGGCTACGACCACCCGACGCGCCTGGGCGCCGACCGCTGGGTCGCGATGATCGGCGCGCGCCATCGCATGATGTCGCAAGGCGCTGCGCGGCCGATGGTGGTGGTGATGATCGGCACCGCGGTCACGGTCGAGGCGGTCGACACCCATGGCCGCTTTCTCGGCGGCCTGATCCTGCCGGGCCACGGCATCATGCTGCGCGCGCTCGAGTCCGGCACGGCCGGCCTCCATGTGCCGACCGGCGAGGTGCGCGAGTTCCCGACCAACACCAGCGACGCCCTGACCAGCGGCGGCACCTATGCGATCGCGGGCGCGGTCGACCGCATGGTGCAGCATGTGAGGGCGCACTGCGGCGCCGAGCCGGCCTGCTACATGACCGGCGGCGCGGGCTGGAAGATGGCGCCCAGCATGAACGGTGACTTCGAGCTGGTCGACAGCCTGATCATGGACGGGCTGCTGGTGATCGCCCAGGAGCGGCTGCTCCCGGGGTAAACACCCCCCCGAAGCGCCTTCGGCGCTGCCCCCCAGGGGGCGATACCAGCGGCCCGGCGAAGCCGGTTCCGCGGTATCCCTGGATCTGGGCGCGCCGGTTTCATGCGTCGCGGAGGGGGCATGGCGCAGGCCCCCGCTTGATCAGCCCTTCCAGAGCTGCGTGGCGGTGTGGATCGCCAGGCCGACCAGGCCGCCGACCAGGGTGCCGTTGACCCGGATGAATTGCAGGTCGCGGCCGATGTGGCGCTCGAGTTCGTTCGTCATCTCGTCGGCGTTCCAGTCGGCCACGCGTTCCACGATGTAGCGCCGGATGTCCTCGCGGTAGCGCTCGATCGTGCGCGGTGCCGCATCCAGGATCTGCTCGTTGATCCAGCGGCACATCGCCGCGTCGGCCGAAAGCCGAGCGCCCAGGGTGCCCGCCATGGCGACCAGGCGCCGGTGGATGGTCGAGTCGCTTTTCGCCAGGTCGTCGTGCAGCCAGGCCAGCAGTTCGCTCCACAGGCCGTGCAGGTAGTCGCCCAGCGCAGGATGCGCCTGCAGTTCGGCCCGGATCGCTTCGCCGCGGCGGTGGAATTCGGGGTCGGTCTTCAGCCGTTCGACGAAGCCGGCCATGTAGGCATCGAAGCGCAGCCGCAGCGGGTGCTCCGGCTCGGTGGCGATCTCGCCGAGGGTGTGGACCGCCGCGGCCACGATCTTGCGCGTGGCGAGCCTGGCCGCCATCTGGTCCAGCCCGACATAGCGCAGCGCCTTGATCTCGCGCGCGATCGCCTCGGTGACCCGCTCCTGCACATCCTCGCCCTCGACCGCGTCCGCCACCTGCCGCAGCACGTCGTCCAGCAGCGCGTGATGGCGGCCATCGGCGGTCAGCGCATCGAGCGCCTGGCCGGCCAGCCTGGCGAGGTCCACCTGGGCGAGCCCGGCGGCCGCCATGCGGCCGAGGAAATCGCGCACCCGTGCGTCGTCGAAGGCCGCGAGACCGTAGCGCGTCGCGGCCACCAGGTGGCCGCCGAGCTTCTCGGCGCTCTCGGGCCGCGAGAGCCAGTCGGCGAGCCGCGCGGCCGGATCGAACTGCGCCAGCTTGGCCAGCACCTGCGGCGTGCTCAGGAAGTTGTTGCAGATGAAGCCGGCGAGCTTGGCGCCGATGCGGTCCTTGTTGGCCGGGATGATCGCGGTATGCGGGATCGGCAGGCCGAGCGGGTGCCGGAACAGCGCCACCACCGCGAACCAGTCGGCGATCGCGCCGACCATGGCGGCTTCGGCGAAGGCCGCCACGTAGCCCCAGGCCGGGTGCCTGGCCTCGAGCGCGGTCGCCAGCGCGTAGAGCAGCGCGGCGGCGCCCAGCAGGGCGAGCGCGACGCGTTTCAGCGAATTTCCTCGATGTTCGCCAGCCCCCGCAGGAATTGCTCGCAGCGGGCCAGTTGCTCCAGCGTCACGAACTCGTCGGGCTGGTGCGCCTGCGTGATGCTGCCGGGGCCGCAGACCACGGTCGGGATGCCGGCGTTGCGGAAGATGCCGGCCTCGGTGCCGAAGGCCACCAGCGTGGTGCCCGGCTCCTTCGCCAGCCGCTGGGCGAGGCGGGTCACGGGTTCGTCGGCGGAGCTCAGGAAGCTCGGGATCTCGCAGATGGTCTCGAAGCGGAAGCCGGCATCGGGCGCGATCTTCTTCATGGCCACCTCGGCGCGGCCGGCGTAGGCCAGGATCTCCTCCTGCATCTGCTGCGCATCGGCGGTCGGCAGGTTGCGGAATTCATAGCGGAACTCGGCGTCGCGCGGCACCACGTTGTCGGCGATGCCGCCGTGGAACTGGCCGACGCTGGCGGTGCTGAAGGGCACGTCGAAACCGGCGTAGCGCGGCTCCTTGCGCTCGAAGTCCTCGGCCATGTCGCGCAGCTTGCCGACCACGCGTGCCGCCATCTCGATCGCATTGACCGACTGCGGCGTGAGCGACGAATGCGCCTCCTTGCCGCGCACGCAGCACTTGTAGCGGTAGACGCCCTTGTGGGCGATGGCCGGCACCATCAGCGTCGGCTCGCCGACGATGCAGGCCAGCGGCCTGATGCCCTGGTCCTTCATGTCGGCGATCAGCTCGCGCACGCCGAAGCAGCCGACCTCCTCGTCGTAGCTGAAGGCGAAATGCACCGCGAAGGGCGAGTCGCTCTCGATGAAGCGCTCGGCATTGGCCAGCGCGATCGCGATGAAGCTCTTCATGTCGGCCGCGCCACGGCCGTAGAGGCGCGGCTCGACGCGCGCGGCGTCGGCATCGGCGTCGTCCCTCGGCCAGTCCTGCACGATGGCCGAAAGCGGGTCGACGCTCCAGTCCTGGCCGTCCCACGGCACGGTGTCGGTGTGGCCCGAGACGATCACGCCGGCCTTCTTGCCGGCGCCGAGCGTGGCGAACAGGTTGGCCTTGGTCTTGTCGGCGTTGTAGGTCAACCGGCTGCGGATGCCCAGCCCCGCCAGGTGGTCGCGTGCGAAGTCGATCAGCTCGAGATTGCTGTTGGCGCTGACCGTATTCATGCGCACCAGCGTCTGCGCGAGTTCGAGGCTGCGGGGGGAGAGCACAAGGGACATGCGGGGCATTGTCCCGGAAGTCGCGCGGTCGGGCCACGAGGCACGTTCTTTGCGGCGTCCTGCCGCAAAGTCTAGACTCCTGCCCATGAAGCTCATCGATTCCCTCGTCACCCAGGCGGCCGGCATCGCCGCGGTCCGGCGCGACCTCCATGCCCATCCCGAACTCTGCTTCGAAGAAGTCCGCACCGCCGACGTGGTGGCGGCCAAGCTGACCGAGTGGGGCATCCCGATCCACCGCGGGCTCGGCACCACCGGCGTGGTGGGCATCGTCAAGAACGGCACCAGCGAGCGCGCCATCGGCCTGCGCGCCGACATGGACGCGCTGCCCGTCACCGAACTGAACACCTTCGCGCACGCGAGCAAGCACCACGGCAAGATGCACGCCTGCGGCCACGACGGCCACACCGCGATGCTGCTGGCGGCGGCGCAGCACCTGGCGAAGCAACGCAACTTCGACGGCACCGTCTACCTGATCTTCCAGCCGGCCGAGGAGGGCGGCGGCGGCGCGCGCGAGATGGTCAAGGAAGGATTGTTCGAGCAATTCCCGATGGAAGCGGTGTTCGGCATGCACAACTGGCCCGGCATGAAGGCCGGCCAGTTCGCGGTCAGTCCGGGTCCGGCCATGGCCTCGAGCAACGAGTTCGTGGTCACGGTCCGCGGCAAGGGCGGCCACGCCGCGCTGCCGCACACGGGCATCGATCCGGTGCTGGTGGCGTGCGAGATGGTGCAGGCCTTCCAGAGCATCCTCACGCGCAACAAGAAGCCGACCGATGCCGGCGTGATCTCGGTCACGATGATCCACGGCGGCGAGGCCAGCAACGTGATTCCCGACACCTGCGAGCTCAAGGGCACGGTGCGCACCTTCTCGCTGGAGGTGCTCGACCTGATCGAGGCCCGCATGAAGACCGTCGCCGAGCATATCTGCGCGGCCCACGAGGCGCAGTGCGACTTCCACTTCCACCGCAACTACCCGCCGACCATCAATTCGGCCGCCGAGGCCAATTTCGCGCGCCGCGTGATGGCCGGCATCGTCGGCGAGGAGAACGTGCTGGTGCAGGAGGCCGCCATGACGGCCGAGGACTTCGCCTTCATGCTGCTGGCCAAGCCGGGCGCCTATGCCTTCATCGGCAACGGCGACGGCAGCCACCGCGCCATGCAGCACGGCGGCGGCCCGTGCCTGCTGCACAACGCGAGCTATGACTTCAACGACGACCTGATCCCGCTGGGTGCCACCTGCTGGGTGCAGCTCGCCGAGCAGTTCCTGAACGGACCCCGGCTCTCCAAAGGGGGCGCGGCATGATCGGCGTCGGTGAGGCTTTCTCGCCGCGCTATGCCCAGGCGCGGCAGAAATTCCTCCAGGGTTGTGCCGAAGCCGGGCTCGCGGTGCGCTCCCACGTCCACCCCTTGAAGGGACGCGATGGCGAAGAGCTCGCGATGGACGTGGCGCTCGACGGCGATCCGCAGGCCGAGCGTCTGCTGATCCTGACCAGCGCCTGCCACGGGGTCGAGGGCCACTGCGGCAGCGGTGTGCAGGTGTTCGCGCTGCACGATGCCGAATGGCGCGAGAAGGCGAAGGCGCAGGGTGTGGCCGTGCTGTACGTGCATGCGCTCAATCCGCATGGTTTCTCGCATGGCCGCCGCGTGACGAACGAGGGCTGCGACCTGAACCGCAACTTCTTCGATTTCGCTCAACCGCTGCCGGTGAACGAGGCGTACGCCGAACTGCATGCGCTGCTGCTGCCCGAACAGTGGCCGCCCTCCGCCGCCAACGAGGCCGCGATCACGGCCTGGATCGAAAAGAACGGCGCGACCGCCTACCAGGCGGCCGTGACCCGCGGCCAGTACCAGTTCGAGGATGGCCTGTTCTTCGGCGGCAAGGCCCCGACCTGGAGCAACAACACCCTGCGCGAGGTGTTGCGCACCCAGGTGCAGGCGGCGCGCCAGCTGGCCTGGATCGACCTTCACACGGGGCTGGGGCCCAACGGCCTCGGCGAACGCATCTTTTCCTGCCGGGACGACAAGGCCGCCTATGCGCGCGCCAACGCGTGGTGGGGCACGCCGGCCGCACCCGTGACCTCGATCTACGACGGCTCGTCGACCTCGGCCTTCCTGACGGGGCTGATGTGGGGCTCGGTCTACGAGGAATGCCCGCAGGCCGAGTACACCGGCATTGCGCTCGAATACGGCACCGTGTCCGTGATGGAGGTGGTGGGTGCGCTCCGGGCCGACCATTGGCTGCACAAGCATCCGCAAACCCCGGCCGATCTGGCGGCGTCGATCCGCTCGAAGATGCTGGAGGCCTTCTACACCGACACCGATGCCTGGCGCGGCCAGATCATCAGCCAGGCCCGCCAGGCCATGTTCCAAGCGATTGATGGGCTCTCCCCCAGGTTGGCTCACTTCGTGTAGCCGCCCACCCCCTCACCGGGGGCGCAGCCAGCGGCCCGGCGAAGCCGGTTCCGCGGCTGCCCACGAACAGGCGCGCTGCGCGCAGCCGTAGAACGGCCACTGCGCCTCTTCACTCGGCCGGCGCAGCCAGGCCCGTTGGTGAAACACCGCGGAACCGGCTCTGCCGGGCCGCTGGTGTTGCCCCCGGTAGGGGGTGGGAGGGCTACACGAAGTGAGCCCGACCTGGGGGCGAGCAACAGTGTCACCGCGGAACCGGCTTCGCCGGGCCGCTGGTGTTGCCCCCGGTTGGGGGTGGGAGGGCTACACGAAGTGAGCCCGACCTGGGGGCGAGCTCAAGTCCTTATTCGGCCGTCGCCGGTGATCATCGACAGCTCGACGAACCTCGACGCCACGTGGTTGCGTGGCGAGAAAGAGACCTCGAAGCCGCCGAACTGCTGCCGGTCGATGCTCTCGAGACCGGCGATCAGCCCCTCGCGCGTGGCCTTGCCCGGTGCCCGGCGCAGGCCTTCGACCAGCACCTTGGCCGCCAGATAGCCCTCCAGGCTGGAGAAATTGGCCTTGGTGGCGCTGCCGCCCTTGCGCAGCGCCTCGTTGAATTCGCGCGTGATGCCGTTGGCCGCGTTGTAGGGCGAAGGGACGACCTGCGTCACGACCACGCCGGCCCCATCCTTGCCGAGCTCGTCGGCCAGCGCCTGCGTGCCGACGAAGGAGACGTTGAAGAAGGTCCCGCCATAGCCCGCCCTGCGCGCCTCGCGGATGAAGGCGGCGCAGGACTTGTAGGCACTGACCTGGACCACTGCATCCGGCTTCGCGGCAGCGATGGTCCTGGCCGCGGCGGCGACGTCGACCGAGTTGCGCTCGACCGTGGCCAGCGCGGCCGGCTTCAGGTCCAGCTGCGCCAGCGCCAGCGTCACGCCGTCGAGGCCCGCCTTGCCGTAGGCGTCGTTCTGGTAGAAGACCGCGATCTTCTTCAGCCCCAGGTGGGTGAGCTGCCTGACGATCAGCGCGGTCTCGTCGTTGTACGAGGCGCGCAGGTGGAACACGTTGCGCTGGAACGGCTCGCGCAGCGCCATGGCGCCGGTGAAGGGGGCAACGAACGGGATCTTCGCGTTCACCGCCAGCGGCAGCGCCGCCAGGCTGGTCGGCGTGCCGATGTAGCCGAACAGCGCGAAGGCCTCGTCGTCGATCAGCTTCTTCGTGTTGGCGGCGCAGCGATCGGGCTCGTAGCCGTCGTCCAGGAACCTGATCTGCACCTCGCGGTGGCCCGGCTGCGCGTTGTACTGGTCGAGGAAGAGCTTGGCGCCCTCGTAGAACTGGATGCCGAGCTGCGCCGCCGGTCCGCTGAAAGGCGCCGACTGGCCCAGCACGATCGGGCTGTCGCTCTGCGCTCGCGCGAACCGGAAGCCGCCGAGCGCCGCGGCGCCGGTGGCGATCGAAAAGTGCCTGCGATGGATCATCCTGAAAACCCCTTCGCCCGCGTTCGCGGCGTACAAACTAGACTCGCCCGATGGTCCTCGCCCCGGTCGAATCATGACTTTCCACACTCCTGCAAATCCCGTGACCCAGGTGCTCGGCGCCTGCCCGCACGACTGCCCCGACACCTGCGCCCTCGTCACCACCGTGCAGGACGGCGTGGCCATCAAGCTGCAAGGCAATCCCGAGCATCGACACACCGCCGGCGTGCTCTGCACCAAGGTCTCGCGCTACATCGAACGCAACGACCATGCCGACCGCCTCGTGCAACCTCTGAAGCGGTCGGGCCCGAAAGGCAGCGGCCGCTTCGAGCCGGTGAGCTGGGACGCGGCGCTCGACGACATCGCCGCCCGTCTCCAGGTGCTCAAAAGTAACAATCCCGAAACGATTGTGCCCTACAGCTATGCCGGAACCATGGGTCTGGTGCAGGGCGAATCGATGGACCGTCGTTTTTTCCACAAGCTCGGCGCGTCCCTGCTGGACCGCACGATCTGCTCGACCGCGGGGGGTGAAGCCTTAAGCTTTACGTTGGGCGGCAAGGTGGGCATGCGGGTCGAGTTCTTCGCCGAAGCGAAGCTGATCCTGATCTGGGGCAGCAATTCGATCGCGAGCAACCTGCACTTCTGGCGCCATGCCCAGGCCGCCAGGCGCGCCGGCGCGCGGCTGGTGTGCATCGACCCGCGCAAGACCGAGACCGCCGACAAGTGCGACGAGCACGTGGCGCTGCTGCCCGGCACCGACGCGGCGCTGGCGCTGGCCCTGATGCACGAGCTGATCGTGAACGACTGGCTCGACCCCGACTACATCGAGCGCCACACCGTGGGCTGGGACCGGCTGCGCGAGCGCGCGCTGCAATGGCCACCGGCCCGGGCGGCCGCGGTCTGCGGGGTGCCCGAGGCGCAAATCGTCGCGCTGGCGCGCGCCTACGGCACCACCCAACCGGCCGCCATCCGCCTCAACTACGGCATGCAGCGCGTGCGCGGCGGCGGCAACGCGGCACGCGCCGTGGCCTGCCTGCCGGCACTGGTCGGTGCCTGGCGCGACCGGGCAGGCGGCCTGCTGCTGAGCAGCTCGGGCCTGTACCCGGTGAACCGGGCGGCCTTGCAGCGGCCCGACCTGCTGGCCGGCCGGCGGCCGCGCACCGTCAACATGAGCACGATCGGCGACGCGCTCGCCGACACCGCGAATCCGATCGAGGCCCTGATCGTCTACAACAGCAACCCGGTCGCGGTCGCACCCGACTCGGGCAAGGTGGTGGCGGGCTTTGCCCGCGAGGATCTCTTCACCGTGGTGCTGGAGCAGTTCCAGACCGACACCGCCGACTACGCCGACTACGTGCTGCCGGCCACCACGCAGCTCGAGCACTGGGACATCCACACCAGCTATGGCCACACCGACGTGCTGCTGAACCGGCCGGCGATCGCGCCGCGCGGCCAGGCCCGAAGCAATGCCTGGGTGTTCCGCGAGCTGGCCCGCCGCATGGGCTTCGACGAACCTTGCTTCTCGGACGACGACGAGGCGATCTGCCGCAGCGCCTTCGCCGCCGACGTGGTCGATTTCGGGCAGTTGCAGGCGCAGGGCTTCACGAGCCTCAAGCTGGCCGATGCGCCCTACGCCGAAGGCAATTTTCCAACGCCATCGGGGCGCTGCGAATTCTTCAGCGAGCGGCTGGCGGCGACGGGCCAGGATGGACTGCCCGACCATGTGCCCAACTACGAGCCGGCAGGCAGCTCGAAGGCGTTCCCGCTCGCGATGATCTCGCCGCCCGCGCGCAACTTCCTCAACTCGAGCTTCGTCAACGTGCGCAGCCTGCGCGCGATCGAGGGCGAGCCCCTGCTCGAGATCCATGAAGCCGACGCGGCGGCGCGCGGCATCTCCGACGGCGCCACGGTGCGCGTCTTCAACCAGCGCGGCGAGCACCGCTGCCGCGCCGAGGTCTCGCGCCGCGCCCGCCCGGGCGTGGTGCACGGCCTGGGCATCTGGTGGCGCAAGCTCGGGTTGGACGGCACCAACGTCAACCAGCTCACCAGCCAGCGGCTGACCGACATCGGGCGCGGGCCCACCTTCTACGACTGCCTGGTCGAGGTCGAGGCCGTCGCCGAAGCGGTCGCGCCATGAGGCCCGGCCGGCGCGGCGCGGCGGCGCTGGCGGTGCTCGCCGCTGCGGCGCTGCTGGCGGGTTGTGCCGACTTCGGCTACTACTGGCAATCGGCCAGCGGCCACCTGGGGCTCATGCGGGCCGCCCGTCCGGTGCCGCAGTGGCTCGAAGACCCGGCCACCTCCGAGGCGCTCAAGACCAAGCTGGCGCTCACGCAGCGCATCCGCCAATTCGGGGTGGCCGAGCTCGGCCTGCCCGACAACGCCAGCTACAAGTCCTATGCCGACCTGCACCGCAACGCCGCGCTCTGGAACGTGGTGGCCGCGCCGCCGCATTCGCTGACGCTCAAGACCTGGTGCTTCCCGGTCGCCGGCTGCGTCGGCTATCGCGGCTACTACGACGAGGCGGCCGCGAAGGTCGAGGCCGCTGCCCAGGAGGCGCGAGGCCTGGAAACCGCGGTCTACCCGGTGCCGGCGTACTCGACCCTCGGCTGGATGAACTGGGCCGGCGGCGACCCGCTCCTGTCGACCTTCATCGGCTATCCAGAAGGCGAACTGGCGCGCCTGGTGTTCCACGAACTCGCGCACCAGGTGCTGTACGTGCCCGACGACACCATGTTCAACGAATCCTTCGCCACCGCGGTGGAGCGTATCGGCGGCGCGCGCTGGCTCAAGACCCAGGCCACCGAAGCCGCGCGCCTGGAGTACGCGCAGTTCGACGCCCGGCGCCAGCAGTTCCGGGCGCTGACGGCCGAAACGCGGCGTGCCCTGGAAACGGTCTATGCCTCCCGGGAAGCCAAGGCGCAGGACTGGCCGGCGGTCGACGCCATGAAAAAGTCCGTGATGGAGGATTTCCGCCAGCGTTACGCGGTGTTGCGTGCCGGCTGGAGCGGCCCGCGCCGGGGCGCCTACGACGGCTGGGTGGCGCGGGCCAACAACGCGACCTTCGGCGCCCAGGCCGCCTACGACGAGCTGGTGCCCGGATTCGAGGCGCTGTTCGAGCGCGAAGGCGAGGACTGGCCGCGCTTCTATGCGGCCGCCAGGCGGCTGGCCGAGCTACCCCAGGCCGAGCGCCGACAGGCGATCAGCGCGCCCGCGCAACCCGTAGCGATCCTTCGTTGAGCGCAAGCCGCCGTCGGCCGGCGCAGCCAGGCCCGTTGGTGAAACACTGCGGAACCGGCTTTGCCGGGCCGCAGGTGTTGCCCCCGGTAGGGGGTGGGAGGGCTACACGAAGTGAGCCCGACCTGGGGGCGAGCCTATCTCAGTGATTCGATCAGGTCGATGTACTGTTGCTTCGCCTCGTCGGGGCTGAGGCCCTTGCGCGCGGTCCAGGCATCCCACTTGGCACGCGCCACGATGTCGCTGAAGCTGGGCTTCTTCTCGCTGTTGTCGCCTGTCGTGGCCTGCTTGAAGAGGCCGTAGATCTTCAGCAGGGTGGGATTGTCCGGGCGCTCTGCGAGCAGCTTGGAGTTGGCTTGGGCGGTTTCGAACAGGGTGTTCAGGTCGGACATGAAGACGGGGGCTTGGAAAGGGAACGAAGCGCGATCTTAAGTGACGGCGCCGTTTAGAAACCCGGAGGTTCAGTCGATCAACCCCGCGCGCGCCAGTTCGACGTCGAGCTTCTCGCGTGCGTCGGCCGGTTCGAGTCGGGCCGCCTTCTCGTAGAGCCGGGTTGCGTCGCCCATGCGCGAGTCGCCATGCAGCATCAGCAGGCCGCGGGCGTATTCCATCAGCGCGCTGGCCGAATGGGGGTTGAGCTGGAGCCCGCGCTCGAACAGCGCGATCGCGGTGTCGGCGCGCACGCCGTAGGTCATGCGCCCGACCAGCGAGCCGACCTTGTCGATCACCTCGGCATGGAAGGCGGCCAATGCCACATGGGCGTCGGCATGCTGCGGCCGCAGCTCGATCACGTGCTCCAGCGCGCCCTTGACCTTGGTCCCCAGGCCCTGCGCCAGCGCCCGTGCGACGCTGATGCCCTGGCTGTAGCGTCCCAGCGCATAAGCCTGCCAATAGAGCGCCTGGCAGTTGTCGGGATCGGAGGCGATTTGCGCGGTGGCGCGCTCGGCGACCTGCTTGAACAACGCCAGCCGCATGGATTCGCGGGGCTCGAGGTAGTTGGCGTAGATGGCTGTCGCCTGGTTGGCGAGCGCCAGGCCCTCGTGGCCGTGCGCCAGGCCGAGGGCGGCGGCGCGCTCGAACTCGCCGCTGTGGTAGGCCGCCCAGCCGTCCGCCAGCGGGCCTTGCTCGGGCGGCGAGACGCCCTGGCCCGCATGCAGCCGGGGCCAGTGCAAGTGCAGGTCGGCGGCACTGAAACGGGGCGCATCGGGGTAAGGCAGCCGGGTCCAGGCCCACGGTCCGGCCGCGTCGGGGTCCGCGGGCGACAGCAGCGAGAGCGGTTCGAGGTGCGGTGGGTTCATTCGAAAAAATGAGAAGTCAGACCGTCGCAGGTTGATCTTCGCCGGCATAGGCGCTGCTGAGTGTCAGCAGATGCCGCCGTTGTTCCGCCGCCAGGTAGGGCGCGAGCAGGTGCAGCGTGTGATGCGCGCCGCGCAGCAGGGCGCCCTGAGCATGGGCCGGCTCCAGCGCCTCGCGCGGGTTGCGAACGTATTCGTAGCTGAGCCAGTAGGTCAGCACCACCACCATGCTCTGCGCCAGCGTGTCGACCTCGCGCGCATCGATGTCCAGGTGCCCGGCGCGGCCCAGGCCGGCGAGCAGGACGCGAATGGCGCGCACCTTGTGCTTGAGCACCAGCTGGAACTGGGTTTCGAGATGCCGGTTCTTGCTGAGAAGATCGTTCAGGTCCCGGTAGAGGAAGCGGTAGCGCCAGATCAGCTCGAACAGGCTGTGCATGAAGAACCAGGCGTCCTCCACGTCGTGCACGCCTTCGCTCGCGTGCAGGAGTTCCAGCAACTCGGTCTCGTAGCCTTCGTAGAGCCGGTTGATCAGCTCGTCCTTGGCGGGGTAGTGGTAGTAGAGATTGCCGGGGCTGATGTTGAGTTCGCCGGCCACCAGGGTGGTCGAGACGTTCGGCTCCCCGAACCGGTTGAACAGGTCAAGTGCGGCTTCGAGGATGCGTTGCGCAGTTCGGCGTGGCGCTTTCTTGGCCATGTCGTAGCCCCGGTTTGTCTCGTTGGAACACTCTAGCGCAAGTCCAAGGGGCGCGGGGAGGGGGGCGGCACCTGCTGGGTGCCTTCCAGGGAATCAGCTCGGGGTCAGCTGGCGTCGCCGGGCTTGTGTCGTTGGGAGGGTTTGCGGGGAATGGCTGCGCGTGCCGTGGCGCCAGCGCCGCCCTGACGTTTCAGCTGCGCCTCGAGCGCCTCCACCCGGGTCCGCAGCGCCTCGACTTCCTGCGCCGACGGCACGCCGAGCTTCTCGAGGGCCCGTGCGACCCGGTCCTCGAAGATGTTCTCGAGCTTGCCCCAACTGCCCGCGGCCTTGGTTCCGAACTCGCTCGCGAACCCGGCCATCCGCGCCTGGGCCTGTGCCAGCGTCTCTTCCGCGGCCTGCTGGGTCTTCTTCTGCACGCCCGCGCCGTCCTTCACGAGCGCTTCGAAGGCCTTGCTGCCTTCCTGCTGCATCTTGGCGAAGGCGCCGAGCCCGGCCAGCCAGATCTGCTGGGCGGAGTCCTTGATGCGGTCGGTGGGCTTTTCGTCGTCTGGGGTCGGCATGGGTGATCCTTGGTGTGGTCTCGCGACTCTAGCCGCGGTGCCGGGACGGTTGTAGAGGCTAAGTTCTAGCTTCGAAGGGAAACTTTCACAGATGGGATAATCCCCGGTTCGCGCGCCAGTAGGCGACATTCGTACATCTGACAATAACGAGGGACCCCCATGATCCTGGTAACCGGGGGCGCCGGCTTCATCGGCGCCAATTTCGTTCTCGACTGGATTGCGCAAGGCAACGAGGCGGTCGTCAATCTGGACAAGCTGACCTACGCCGGCAACCTCGAGACGCTGGCGTCCCTCAAGGGCAATGCCAGGCACGTCTTCGTTCAGGGCGATATCGGCGACAGCGCCCTGGTCGACCGGTTGCTGGCCGAGCACAAGCCTCGGGCCGTCGTCAACTTCGCCGCCGAGTCGCATGTCGACCGTTCGATCCATGGCCCGGAAGACTTCGTCCAGACCAACGTGCTCGGCAGCTTCCGGCTGCTCGAGTCGGTCCGGGGCTACTGGGGCACCCTGCCTGCGGAGCAGAAATCGGCTTTCCGCTTCCTTCACGTCTCGACCGACGAGGTCTACGGCTCGCTCTCGGCCACCGATCCGGCCTTCACTGAAGAGAACAAGTACGAGCCCAACAGCCCCTACTCGGCCAGCAAGGCGGCCAGCGACCATCTGGTGCGCGCCTGGCACCACACCTACGGCCTGCCCGTTCTCACGACCAACTGTTCGAACAACTACGGGCCCTTCCATTTCCCCGAAAAGCTCATCCCGCTGATGATCGTCAACGCGCTCGCCGGCAAAGCGCTGCCGGTGTACGGCGACGGGATGCAGGTGCGCGACTGGCTCTATGTCAAGGACCATTGCAGCGCGATCCGCCGCGTGCTGGAGGCCGGCCGGCTCGGCGAAACCTACAACGTCGGCGGCTGGAACGAGAAACCCAACATCGAGATCGTCAACACGGTCTGCGCGCTGCTGGATGAACTGCGTCCGCGTGCCGATGGCAAGAGCTATCGCGAGCAGATCACCTACGTGACCGACCGCCCCGGGCACGACCGCCGCTACGCCATCGATGCGCGCAAGCTCGAACGCGAACTGGGCTGGAAGCCGGCCGAGACTTTCGATACCGGCATCCGCAAGACGGTCGAGTGGTATCTGGCCAACGGCGAGTGGGTGGGCAACGTCCAGAGCGGCGCTTACCGTGAATGGGTGCAGAAGCAGTACGACGCTGCGCCCGCGAAGGCGGCGGCATGAAGCTCCTGCTGCTCGGCAAGAGCGGGCAGGTGGGCTGGGAGCTGCAGCGCAGCCTGGCGCCGCTGGGCGACCTGGTGGCGCTCGACCGTGACAGCACCGATCTGCATGCCGACTTCAGTCGGCCGGAACAGCTGGCCGAGACCGTGCTGTCGGTTCGACCCGACGTGATCGTCAATGCTGCGGCGCACACGGCCGTCGACAAGGCCGAAAGCGAGCCCGAGCTGGCGCGCAAGCTCAACGCGACGGCGCCGGGCGTGGTGGCGCAGGCGGCGCAGCAGGTCGGGGCGTTGATGGTTCACTACTCGACCGACTATGTCTTCCATGGCGGCGGCAGCAAGCCCTGGAAAGAGGACGATGACACCGGACCGCTCAGCGTCTACGGCAGCACCAAGCTCGAGGGCGAGCAACTGGTCGCGAAGAACTGCGCGCGCCACCTGATCTTCCGCACCAGCTGGGTCTATGCGGCGCGCGGCGGCAATTTCGCCAAGACCATGCTGCGGCTGGCGAAGGAGCGCGATCGGCTCACGGTGATCGACGACCAGTTCGGCGCGCCGACCGGGGCGGAGCTGCTGGCCGATGTCACGGCCCATGCCATCCGGGCCACGCTGGGCGATCCGGGCAAGGTCGGGCTGTACCACCTGGTGGCCGGGGGCGAAACGACCTGGCATGGCTATGCACGCTTCGTGCTGGCGCAGGCGCAGGCCGCCGGGGTCGAACTCAAGGCTTCGGCCGACGCCGTCGATGCGGTTGCGACCAGCGCCTTCCCCACGCCCGCCACGCGCCCACACAATTCCCGGCTGAATACCGACAAGCTGCAGCACACCTTCGGCCTCAAACTGCCGCACTGGCAGCTTGGCGTTGCGCGCATGCTGGCCGAAACCCTCTAACCCCTCGACTTTCTCAAAAGAATGACCCAACGCAAAGGCATCATCCTCGCCGGCGGCTCCGGCACGCGGCTGCACCCGGCCACGCTGGCCATGAGCAAGCAACTGCTGCCGGTGTACGACAAGCCGATGATCTACTACCCGCTGAGCACGCTGATGCTCGGAGGCATGCGCGACATCCTGATCATCAGCACGCCGCAGGACACGCCGCGCTTCCAGCAATTGCTGGGGGATGGCAGCCAATGGGGCATCAACCTGCAGTACGCGGTGCAGCCGAGCCCGGACGGGCTGGCGCAGGCGTTCATCATCGGGGAAAAGTTCATCGGCGATGCGCCGAGTGCGCTGGTGCTTGGCGACAACATCTTCTATGGCCACGACTTCGTGCATCTGCTTGCCGCAGCCGATACCAAGACTTCCGGCGCCACGGTATTTGCCTACCACGTCCTTGATCCGGAGCGCTACGGCGTCGTGGACTTCGACGCCAATGGAAGAGCCAGCAGCATTGAGGAAAAGCCCGTCAAGCCCAAGAGCAGCTATGCGGTGACGGGGCTCTACTTCTATGACAACCAGGTCGTCGACATTGCCAAGGCGGTGAAGCCGAGCGCGCGGGGCGAACTCGAAATCACTGCGGTCAATCAAGCCTATCTGTACCTGGGCCAACTCAACGTCCAGATCATGCAGCGCGGATACGCGTGGCTGGATACCGGTACGCACGAGAGCTTGCTGGAGGCGGGGCAATTCATCGCAACTCTCGAGCATCGGCAGGGGCTCAAGATCGCGTGCCCCGAGGAGATCGCGTGGCGCCATGGCTTCATCGATCGTGAGCAACTGGCCAGGCTGGCCGTTCCGTTGCAAAAAAACGGCTATGGCAAGTATCTCAGCCATCTCCTTGCCGAGGAGGTTCGCTCGTGAATGTAATACCCACCGCGATCCCGGATGTTCTGGTGATCGAGCCCAAAGTCTTTGGCGACGCGCGTGGCTTCTTTTACGAGAGCTTCAATCAAAAGGCTTTCGATGACGCAGTAGGTAGCCACGTCGAATTTGTCCAGGACAACCACTCGCGCTCGGCAAAGGGCGTGCTGCGGGGCCTTCACTACCAGATCCAGCAACCGCAGGGGAAACTCGTCCGCGTCGTGCGCGGCAGCGTCTATGACGTCGCGGTGGACATCCGTCGCTCCTCGCCGACTTTTGGCCAATGGGTGGGACTGGAACTTTCCGAAACCAACCATAAGCAACTCTGGGTCCCGGCTGGTTTCGCCCACGGCTTCCTGGTTCTCAGCGAGGGCACGGAGTTTCTGTACAAGACCACCGACTACTACGCGCCGGCGTATGAGCGATGCATTGCATGGGATGACGCGAGATTAGGAATCGACTGGCCTCGCAGCGCCGATGCTCCGAAGTTGTCCGCCAAGGACGCTGCCGGCGACGATTTCGATCGGGCCGAAACTTTTTCTTGAGCGCTAGTCCCACACCGAATTCTCCGGTGATCGGGTACACCCGCCCTGACTCCCGCCGCACCGGCGATTTCGACGGTGCGGTGCGCCGTTGCGTCTAGCCTGATGGCCTTATCTTTTTAGCAGGAATAGCAATGATTCACCCTACAGCTTTGATTTCGCCAGATGCTGAGATCTCTTCCAACGTCAGCATAGGGCCGTACTCCGTGATAGGCAAAGTCAAAATTGGTTCTGGCTCTGTCATTCACCCGCATGTCGTCGTGGCGGACGGCGTTAGCATCGGCGAAAACGTGGAAATATTTCCCGGAGCCTTTCTAGGCAAGGAACCCAAGGGTGCGGGCGCGCTGGCGCGCAAACCAGTCTTCGAAAAGAACGTCGTCATCGGAAATGGATGTTCGATCGGACCCAATGCCGTAGTTTTCTATGACGTTGAGATCGGAGAGAGTACGCTTTTGGGCGACGGCGCTTCCGTGCGTGAAAAATGCAAAATAGGTTCGAAATGCATTTTGAGTCGATATGTTACGGTCAATTACAACACTACGATCGGCAATGACACCAAAATCATGGACAACACGCACATCACTGGAAATTGCCGCATCGGTGATCGCGTTTTCGTGAGCGTTCTGGTTGGCACGGCAAATGACAATCTCATCCGGGCCGGGTTTGCCGATCACATCAATGGCCCGACCCTCGAGGACGACTCGGTGATTGGGGTCGGGGCGACTCTTTTGCCATCGGTTGTCGTCGGGCAAGGTGCGACAGTTGCCGCCGGCTCGGTCGTTACGAAGAACGTCACGGCAAGAACGCTGGTCGCGGGCGTACCCGCACGTTTCGTGCGCCAGATTCAGGACAATTGATGGGAGCACTCCAGAGCGCTAGGCAGTGTGGGTTAAATGATGCAGGTTAAAAGGCGAATCTTCAATCGGCTGCGCAGCGCACTGCGTAGCAGACAGGCTATGCTTGCCATGCTATTCGACGCACAGTGGTATCTCAGGACGCTGCGGCCCGGCGTGGAAATCGGGGGCGGGGATGCTCTGAATCATTATCTCAACGCCGAGGGATTCATGGATGGGGATCCCAACCCGATGTTTGATCGAGAATGGTATTTCGCACAACATCCCGCGTTGCAGGCGGAGCGAAGAAATCCACTGCTGCATTACATTGAAGTTGGGGAACGTTTGGGAAGCACGCCGAGCCGCGATTTTGACCCGACCTGGTATTCCACTCAATATCCGGATGTGAAACGCGGCGACGGCCGGCTACTGGCGCATTTTCTGAGGTTTGGGCTACACGAAGGACGACGGCCAAAGCCTTTGCACCCGCATCTATCGGCGGTTTTCGACGCCGACTACTATGTGGCGCAATTTGGGGTAGAGCACCCCGCAGGCGATCCGTTGAACCATTACCTCTACGCGGGTGGCCACTTAGATCGCAACCCGAATAACCTGTTTGACACCGCCTGGTACATGCAGCGTCATGGGGAAATAGAAAGCGAACACCTCCAGCCTTTGATACATTATTTGGAGGTCGGCGAGCCTGCCGGTTGTGCTCCTGGCCCGGACTTCGACCCGAAGTGGTACGCCGAGAACTATCCGCAAGTCCCTGCGGCAGGATTGAGTCTTCTGGGACATTACATCCGGTACGGCCGCAACGAGGGTTATCTGCCACGGCGCCCGCTACCGAACGTCGGCACTGTTTTCGACCCCGACTGGTACTTGGCAGGGCTGCATGGGATCAAACCCCAAGGCACGCCTCTTGAGCATTACATGGCGGAGGGGTATCTCGAACATGATCCCAATCCGTTGTTCGATACTGCTTGGTACGTCGAACAGCATCCCGGACTCGCTGAATCCGGCGAGAACCCATTGCTTCACTATCTGCAGGTAGGGGAGCCTCAGGGAGATCCGCCGAGCCTCAGGTTCGATCCCCGCTGGTATGTAGAGAATTACCCAGATGTCGCGGCCGCTGGAATTAGCGCGTTGGCGCACTATCTCGAGCATGGTACGAAAGAGGGGCGAATGCCGAAGAGGCCGCGACATTTCGAGGAAGCGCAGGAACTGATGGCGTTTCTGTCGGGGTTGGCTCCTAGTGTCGAGCCCGTGCGCTGCTCCATGACCCTTGCGCTTCACTCGCTGGCCCAGATGGCGCGCACGAATGGCGGGCGCCTCGGGGTTCAGTCGGTCTATTTCGGCGCAGAGCACTTACGCGAAGGCGTGGTCGATGACCTTCAGTATCCCGGGCCCGCCCAAGTGCTTCGCTGCGAGCACATGTTTGCGCTTGCGGGCACACGTTATCTGGTCAGCCCGTTAGGAGCCATTGCGCACGACGAAGACGCCCATTTTCATGATCAACCGGGCTCGTCCATTAAGTACCACGGCGCTCGCCGCTTGCCCAAGGGCAAAGGTCTGCAGCTTCACTTTGGATTGCGACAAGGGGCGTGGATCGAGCGTGGCATCAACGTCATGCATGAGTATGAGAACAACTATTTTCACTTCATAGCGGAATCGATTCCTCGGATGATGCTCGCCGAGGAGGCGGGCATACCGCCAGAGGTGCCATTGCTCTGCGCTGATGATCTTCATCCGAACATAGCCGTGCTTTTCGAGCGTGCCAATTTTGGCGGGCGTCCAGTCCTCAAGATCGAGCGCGGAACGATGTACCGCGTCGAGGAAATGTATTACCCCTCCGATCTGACGACCATCGTGGACGCCTACGAAGGAGGCGGCGTGGCACGGCAGTCCTGCTTGGATGTCCAGAGAATCCGACGTGGAATAAGTCATTGCCGGACGGGAATCGTCGCGCCTACAGGACGCCGGCGGCGAATTTTTGCAAGTCGTGCCGGAGCCGCTCGCAAACTCCTCAATCAGATTGAAATTGAAGAGCGTCTGGTAGCCGTCGGGTTCGAAGTAGTCCGCTCGGACGAACTCAGCCTCGAAGAGCAGATTGCGATATTTCAAGAGGCGGAGATGATCGTGGGCCCCACCGGGGCTCAGATCTCCAATATCGTCTGGTGCCCACCCGCGACCGAACTGGTCGTCCTTGCCTCCGATCATCCGAGTCACCAACTCTACCTGTGGGAATTGCTGGGGCGCGTATCGAACGCGAAAGTTAGCTTTATGCAAGGGCCAAGGGCATATTCCCGCAATGACTGCTATAGCTTGCACGACGACTACAGCATCGATGTGGATGCCCTCGTGGAACTCTTGAAGGTGAGGGGGAATATTTGATGAATGGCGTGAAAAATAAAAATTCCGGCATCCCGCCAGCACTCAGTGACGCGGTCGAGTTTGTTGATCTGACGAGGCTGACTGACCCGCGCGGGAATTTAACGTTCATTGAAGGAATGCGCCATGTTCCGTTCGATATCCAGCGAGTCTATTATCTGTATGACGTTCCCGCTGGCGAAGAGCGAGGAGGGCATGCGCATCACGATTTGCAGCAGCTAATTATTGCGGTTTCGGGAAGCTTCGACGTCATTTTGGACAATGGAGAAGAGCGATGCACCGTGACATGCAATCGACCCTTCAAAGGGCTTTTGATGAAATCGCTGGTATGGCGCGAACTGGAAAATTTCTCTTCTGGAGCCGTTTGCCTGGTCCTTGCTTCCATGAGGTATGAGGAGGCGGACTACATCAGGGACTATGAAGAATTCGTATCAATCGCTGGGACAAGAGGACAAAAATGATTCCATTCTTTGACATCCACGCCGGACATTCCGCACTCGCTGCAGAGTTGCAGGCGGCCTACCAACGCGTGGTCCAAAGCGGCCACTTGATCATGGGGCCGGAAACAACCGCATTTGAAGAAGAGTTTGCGGCTTATTGCGGCGCGAAGTACTGCATCGGAGTCGGCAACGGACTTGACGCGCTGGCGCTGACCTTGCGCGCAAAGGGGATCGGTCCTGGCGACGAAGTGCTGGTCCCTTCCCAGACCTTTATCGCCACCTGGCTCGGCGTCTCGATGGTTGGGGCAACGCCTATTCCGGTGGAAATCGACCCGGTTACCTACAACCTCGATGCGCGAATCATCAAGAGCAAGGTGAGCGGCAAGACCAAGGCCATCGTTCCGGTCCACCTGTATGGTCTGCCGGCGGCGATGGAAGAGATCAATGCGCTGGCCCAGGACCTGGGCCTATTCGTTTTGGAGGATGCGGCGCAAGCGCATGGCGCGTCTCAAGGCGCGCTGCGCACCGGCGCGCTCGGGCATGCGGCGGCTTTCAGTTTTTATCCGACGAAGAACCTCGGCGGCATGGGCGACGGTGGCGCGGTCGTGACTAGCGACGAAGTCTTGGCGGACAAGGTGCGGATGCTTCGAAACTACGGCTCCACCCAGAAGTATGTGCACGAGGTCGCGGGTGTGAACTCCAGGCTGGACGAACTCCAGGCGGCGTTCCTGCGAGTCAAGCTGAGCCGGTTGGACGATTGGAACCGCCAGCGCCAGGCGCTCGCGTCCAGATACTCCGCAGGTCTCGAGGGGGTTGGTGACCTGCGCGTTCCGCACGTCCCTGCTGGGCGTTCGCACGTCTTCCATCTCTATGTCGTTGCGTCGGCGCGACGCGCCGAGCTCTCTTCGCACCTGCAGGCGCGTGGCATCCAGACGCTTGTGCACTATCCGATCCCTCCGCACGCGCAAGGCGCTTATCGCGAACTCGGTTATTCGTCTTCCGATCTGCCGCTCGCATGTGCGGCGGCGGAGCAGACGCTTTCGCTTCCCATCTGGCCGCAAATGAAGACTGATCAGGTCGACCGCGTCATCGATGAAATCCGAGCTTTCTTCTCGTAGAAGGCGTATTTCCCCATGCGTTCCCCCTTGGTTTCAGTCGTTATTCCGATCTTCAATCAGGTCCGCTTCGTGGTTGAGACGGTGGGCAGTGCGGTGCGCCAAACCTATCCGAACCTCCAAGTCATCGTAATTGATGACGGCTCTACGGACGGAAGTTCGGAGCTTCTGGAGCGGGAGTTCGGCGATCGCATTGCCTTGATCAGGCAGCCGAATTCTGGCCCCTCGTTGGCGGTGAACAGAGGTCTTGCCAGCGCGCGCGGAGACTTCATCGCGCTACTGGGCGGCGACGATGTGTGCGTGGAGGACCGCATCTCCATCCAGCTTGACTTGATCGAGAAAACGGCCCACGACATCATCTTTTCCAAGCCAGTGCTAATCGACGATTCCAGCACGCCTCTCGAGGACGACGCCTTTCCGGTGTTCTATCGCACGATGCCGGAAGACTCCTTGCTTCGTACTCTGGCAATGGAAGGAAATTTTCTGTGTGCTTCCAGCGCCTTCATGCGCAGAGAAGTCGTGGAAAAGATTGGAGCTTTTCATCCCGGGTTGATCCAACTTCAGGACTACGAATACTGGCTGCGTGCGCTGGCGATGGGCTTGCGCTTGGCGCAGTTCGAACCCCGCGTGGTTCGATATCGCCGACACGCTGAAAATCTGTCGTCTCGTAGAGGCAACTTCGCATCGTCGGCAGAGATGATGCCAGTCCTCAGGTCAGTGTTGGAGGGTGGCCATCCGACTCTCTTGCGGGATGCTTTTGGCCCTCTGTTCGCGCCTGTCGAGGATCGGAGCAAGCCATTGAGTCCTTTTGACAAGAGTCTGCTGCTTCTCGCTCATCCGCGGAGCGAAATACGGATGATGGGACTCGAGTACGCGACGACGCTGTTCAGCGACGAAGAGTTCATGGCCACAGCCCGGAAGTTTGGTCTCAATCTCGTACAGTTTGTGCGCAATGCTGCGTGGGACACTGCTCGCGCCAACTGACCTACCTTCCTGTTTCCGATGGCGTAAGGAATGGAAGAATCTGCACCGATGAATCGGTTTCAATAATGCAATGCGAACGAATTGACTCGAGCCAGCGAGGGGCGCGCGACGAGTCGCTTCCGATCGTCTGGCTTTTCTGCTCCTATTTTGTCTGCCTGCTCCTCATCGCGCTGGTGCGGGATCTTGCGGGCCAGCCCCCGCTTTCGGCACCGATTGAAGGCATCGCTTTCCGAACAATGAACGATCCGCACTCCTTCGCCACGGCGGCTTTGGAGATTCATCGACACGGCTGGGTAACGCCCGGTTCGATGTGGATACTGCACCTCTGGCCGCCTGGATTCGTGGTGCTCGAAGCGGTCGTACTGAATCTGTTCGGCGAATCCGCTCCTTTTGTTGGGATCCTGATGGCGCTGAGTGCTCTCGCAGGGGCATGCATGCTCACCGCTGGTCAGCGATGTCTCGCGCTATATGTGCCGTCGAGGTGGTCAGTCCTGCTTCCACTGCTCCCTTTCTTGTTCCCCGTCACCCGGTTGTTCCTGCTACAGCCAGTTGGATTGATATTGGGAGAAGGCTTCTCAGTAATGTTCTTCTTGACGGCGGTATTTCTGCTGGTTCAGGCGCTTTCGAAGCGCTCAGTGTGGGGCGTGGTCGGCTCGGGCGCTTTCATGGCGGCATCCGCGTACTTCCGGTCGCAGTATGAGCTTATCGTTTCTGCAATGAGTATTTTTTCGATCCTCATTGTGGGAATCTGGCTTTCCCGTCGGCGATCGCGGGCCGGGACGGCGGCGAGGGATGCGGTTCAGTTGAAATTTACAGTGCTTGGCATTGCCGCTTCAATGCTCGTGGCAAATGCGCTGATGGTGCCTTGGCGCATTCACAACTACCTCGACATCAAGCGTTTCGGCTGGGTTCAGACCCAGGAACTTGTAATTCGCAATTCATTAACGCCTGTTCCCAAGCTGCTCGAGGCTGGGGGGCGATTCGTTGTAGACGGAGGTGGACATCTTGCGTGCAGCTTCGAGCCTTCGTATTGCGACAGCCCTGATGCGCGGCTGTTCTATAAGGCTTTCGCAAAGCATGCTGCTTCCTGGTTTCTCTATAAGGTCCGAATTCTCCCGGTGTTCTGGTTTTCCTCGATGGAAGGATTTCCAGACCCAAATACAGTAAAGGTGCCATGGGATGTGGTTTCAAATTTATTTATCCTTGCCTGTATGATTGCTACCGTGCCGCTCCTGTGGCTCACCCGGCGGCGGAAAGTTTTCATTCCAATGGCCTGGATAAGTCTTTCCTTTTATTCTTGTTTCTTTGTTATCTTTACGCTTGTCCAATTCGAGATGAGGTATTTTTTTCTAATGAAGATATTCTCTCTTTATTCTGCTCTTCTGCTAGGCTGCGCCTTGCTACGTGAGCAACGCGACTCTGTCAATCCGCAAAAGACTGTTGCGCGCGAGGGAGGATTGTCATGAAAGCAGTCATTCTTGCCGGCGGCCTCGGAACCCGGATTTCCGAAGAAACCGGCCTCAAGCCCAAGCCGATGATCGAGATCGGTGGCAAGCCGATCCTCTGGCACATCATGAAAATCTACGCCGCTCACGGCGTCAATGACTTCGTCATCTGCTGTGGCTACAAGGGCTATGTCATCAAGGAGTACTTTGCGAATTACTTCCTTCACATGTCTGACGTCACCTTTGACATGACGCGCAACGAGATGGAGGTTCATCAGCGCAAGGCCGAACCGTGGCGAATCACGCTCATCGATACAGGCGAAGACACGATGACCGGGGGCCGCCTCAAACGTGTCGCGCCTTACGTGCGGCATGAGCAGGATTTCTGTTTTACCTACGGCGACGGAGTCAGCGACCTGGACATCACGGCACTGATCGCGTTTCATCGTGCCCAGAACGTCAAGGCCACGCTCACCGCCACTCTGCCTCCCGGGCGATTTGGCGCGCTCGATTTCCAGGGCGACAAGGTTCGCAGCTTCAAGGAAAAGCCGAAAGGTGATGGCGCCATGATCAATGGCGGTTTCTTCGTTTTGTCTCCGGCCGTGCTGGACTACATCGACGACGACGCGACGGTGTGGGAGCGCGAGCCGCTCGAGCGGCTGGCGTCCGAAGGGCAGTTGGCCGCCTTCAAGCACCCCGGCTTCTGGCAACCGATGGACACCTTGCGTGACAAGACCCATCTCGAGGAGCTATGGGGTAGCGCTCAAGCGCCCTGGAAGGTCTGGGAATGACAGGGCCGCAATTCTGGTCCGGCAAGCGGGCCTTCCTGACAGGGCACACCGGTTTCAAGGGCAGCTGGCTCGCGCTATGGCTGGAGAAGCAGGGGGCGTTGGTCACCGGATATGCACTCGAGCCTTCAACGCAGCCGAGTCTCCATGCGATGGCGCGGTTCCAGCCGGCAACGCGGTCGATCATCGCCGACATCCGCGATCTCGATCGTCTGCGTGCTGCAGTCAAGGCCTGCAAGCCGGACGTCGTATTTCATCTCGCGGCTCAGCCCCTAGTGCGTCGTTCCTATGTCGATCCGGTGGAAACCTACTCCACCAATGTGATGGGCACGGTCCATTTGCTGGAGGCCGTCCGTGCCTGCGAGACGGTGCGCTCGGTCGTCGTCGTCACGAGCGACAAATGCTACGAGAACCGAGAGTGGCCGTGGGGGTACCGCGAGAACGAACCAATGGGTGGCTACGATCCGTACAGTAACAGCAAAGGCTGTGCGGAACTCGTAGCGGCCTCGTTCCGTTCTTCATTCTTCAATCCGGCTCGCCATAGTGAGCACGGCGTGGCGTTGGCGACAGCTCGGGCGGGCAACGTCATCGGCGGCGGCGACTGGTCCGGCGACAGGCTGGTCCCGGATCTCCTGCGCGCGTTCGAGCATGGTCAAACGGCAGATATCCGCAATCCGCACGCAATCCGACCCTGGCAACACGTACTGGAACCCTTGCGCGGCTACATGATGCTGGCAGAGCGGTTGTTCGTCGATGGCCCGAACTGGGCGCAGCCCTGGAATTTCGGACCCGATGAAGCGGACGCTCGTCCGGTATCCTGGATTGCCGACCAACTGGTAGGCCTTTGGGGTGGCACTGCCCAGTGGCGCACTGACGCCGAGGCGGAGCACCCTCACGAAGCCTCTTGGCTCAAACTCGATTGTTCCAAGGCCCGACAGACCCTTGGCTGGCATCCCTGCTGGAACCTGCGCCGCAGCCTTGCGGCCATCGTCGATTGGCAGCGCGCCTGGCTCGATCGGCGCGACATGACTGCATACACGCTCGAGCAGATCGAGCAATACGAAAGCACCTCGAATCATGGCTGAAGTCTCTTTCCAGAAAAACGAACTGCGCAAGAAGATCTTTGCGCTCGTGGCCGAATACGGCGAGCTGGCCGGCAAGACGCCGGCCTTTGTGCCTGGCGAAACCCTCGTTCCTCCATCAGGCAAGGTGGTGGGAACGCCGGAGATGCAACTGATGGTCGATGCCTCGCTCGATGCCTGGCTGACCACCGGACGCTTCAACACCCTGTTCGAGAGCCGTCTCGCGGCCTACCTGGGCGTCAAGCATCTGATGACCGTTAACTCAGGTTCCTCGGCCAACCTGGTCGCTTTCTCGACTTTGACTTCGCCAAAGCTCGGGGATCGCGCCATCCGACCGGGCGATGAGGTGATCGGCGTGGCCGCGGGATTTCCCACCACCGTGAATCCGATCCTTCAGTGCGGCGCAGTACCGGTGTTCGTCGATGTCGATATCCCGACCTACAACATTGACGCCAGCCAGCTCGAGGCCGCCATCGGCCCCCGCACCAAGGCGATCATGCTGGCTCATACACTGGGCAATCCGTACAACCTCGACGTCGTCAAGGCTGCTTGCGAGAAGCACGGGCTCTGGCTGGTGGAAGACTGCTGCGATGCCTTGGGTTCGCGCTACAACGGCAAGTTGGTCGGTACCTTCGGCGACATCGGCACCCTGAGCTTCTATCCGGCCCACCACATCACGATGGGCGAGGGCGGCGCGGTGTTCACCAACAATGACGAACTCCGACTCATCGCCGAGTCGATCCGGGACTGGGGTCGAGACTGCTACTGCCCACCCGGCAAGGACAACACCTGCGGCAAGCGTTTCTGCTGGAAGTTGGGTGATCTTCCGGAGGGCTACGACCACAAGTACACGTATTCGCACCTGGGCTACAACCTCAAGATCACGGACATGCAGGCGGCGTGCGCGCTGGCGCAGCTCGATCGGCTGGACGGCTTCGTCGAGGCACGCAAGAAGAACTTCGCCTATCTGAAGGATCGGCTGCGAAGCTGCGAGGAGTTCCTCGAGCTGCCCGAAGCCACGCCGGGTTCGGAGCCATCCTGGTTCGGCTTTCCCGTCACTCTTCGGGAGGCAGCCAATACGCGGCGGGTTGACCTGCTTACCTATCTGGACCAGCAGAAAGTCGGGACTCGACTGCTGTTCGCCGGCAACCTCTTGCGTCAGCCCTACATGATCGGGCGCAACTATCGGGTGGTTGGAGAGCTCGTCAACACGGAGCGAATCATGAACGACACGTTCTGGGTCGGCGTCTACCCAGGGTTGACCGAACCGATGCTCGACCACATGGTCGAGAGCATCGAAACCTACCTCGGATTGCGGTTTGACTGATCAAGGTCGGCCCGTATCGATTTCGGACCTGGACGAGATCCTGCGCTTGACTGCGCCCTCGGTCTGGGACGGGCTTCGGGCGCAGTCCCTGTTCATTACAGGCGGAACCGGCTTCGTCGGCAAGTGGTTGCTGGAATGCTTGCTGCACGCCGATCGCGAACTGGAGCTCGGCCTCGCGCTCACTGTCTTGACGCGGGAGCCCGACCGGTTCGCAAGAGACAGCGCACACCTCGCGAAGGCGCCGGCACTCCAATTGCTGAAAGGGGACGTCGCCAGCTTCGAGTTTCCGCAGACGACCTTTACGACCGCGATCCATGCCGCACTGCCAGTGGCTTCGGCGCGGGCGGGCCTTGGCGACTTGCCGCGTCTGGCACAGGCCGGTGCGCAGCGTGTCTGCGAGTTCGCCGCTGCCCGTGGCGTCCGCCGCCTCCTGCACATCAGCTCAGGCGCGGTGTACGGCGCTCACTCTGCTGCAGCGACCCTGTCGGAGGATCTATCCTGGAGCGGCGCGGCGACTGCGAACCACTACACCTGCGCCAAGCGCCTTGCAGAAGGGGTAGTGGGGCTCGACTGGCCGTTCGAGGTCGTGGTGGCCCGTTGTTTCGCTTTCATCGGCCCCTACCTCTCGGGCGACAGCGGAGCCGCCGCGGCCGAGTTCGTGGAACAGGTTGCAAACGGAAGAGGCATCGTCGTCGAAGGCTCCGGCGATGCCATTCGCGCCTATCAATATGCCGGGGACATGGCGCGCTGGTTGCTCAGTTCGCTGGTACTCGGGGCGCCCGGTCGTATCTACAACATCGGCGGCGACTCGGAGGTCACGATTGCCCAGCTGGCCGATGAGGTGACGCGAATCGCAGGCTTGTCCGAGTCGGTGCGGATGGCTGGTCGAGCCGTCGAGGGCCTTGCCGGTCAACGCTATGTGCCGGACATTCGCAGGGCCGCTAACGAGCTTGGGCTCTTCAACGCCGTGGGCCTCGATGAGGCCATCCGGCGAACCCTCTCCTGGCGGGCAGGCGCTCGGAATTCTGTCAATTGACACCGACTTCATCATGAAACCTCACTTCGATCCCATGCGCTTGCGCAGGACCGTGGTCGAAATGGCCTACGCTGGCAATGCGGTCCATCTCGGTTGCGCCTTCTCCATCATCGAATTGCTGTCCTGCCTTTATGGCAGACATATGCGTTACGACGCGAACGACGTTCGCGATCCTTCGCGCGACTACCTGGTTTTGAGCAAGGGCCACGGCGTAATGGCGCAGTATGCGTGCCTGTATGAACTGGGTTGGCTGGAGCGGGCCGATATCGATCGATACTTTCATGACGGATCTCGCCTCAAGGGACTCTCGGATGCGCATGTCCCGGGCTGCGAGGTGACGTCGGGAACCCTGGGGCACGGCCTTTCGGTGGGCGTGGGGCTGGCGCTGGCGGCGTCGCGCCGCAAGACAGGCCAGAGATGCTATGCAGTGATTGGGGATGGCGAGATCAACGAGGGCGCGATCTGGGAAGCCATGCTGTTCGCCGCCCACGCCAAGCTGGACAACCTGATGGTGATAGTCGACGCCAACGGGTTCCAGGCGATGGGTCCCACCGACGAGGTCATGCAGCTTGGCGACCTGAGGGCCAAGTTCGCGGCCTTCGACTTCGACGTCCTGGCAGTAGACGGCCACGACGTGACCGCGATCTCGGCGGCCATCGAGGAGCTCCAAAGCCGCCGGAACGGACGCCCTAAGGCATTGGTCGCGAAGACCGTGAAGGGCAAAGGCGTCTCTTACATGGAGAACGTCAATGCCTGGCACTACTCGCGTCTGACGCCGGAGCTGCATGCGCAGGCCCTGCGCGAACTTGAAGGAGCATCGGTATGAGGACGGCGTTCTCGAATGCTCTGGTCGAGGCTGCGATGGCCGACGAGCGGGTCGTTCTGCTGACCGGGGATCACGGCTACGCGCTATTCGATGAATTCCGCAAGCGCTGTGGCGGCCAGTACATCAATGCCGGAATCGCGGAACAGAACATGGTGGGAGTGGCGGCAGGACTTGCAAAGGCGGGCTTCAGGCCGATCGTCTACGGACTTAGTGCCTTCGTGCCGGTGCGCGTGCTCGAACAGATCAAGATCGATGTCTGCTACGAGAAGCTACCGGTGATTTTCGCCGGCGACGGCGCCGGCCTCGTCTACAGCACGCTGGGCACGAGCCATCAGAGTTTCGAGGACATCGCCTGTCTTCGCGCCGTGCCCCACATCGAGATCATGTCTCCCTGCGACGCGCTCGAATTGACTGCTTGCATGTCGATGGCTCGGCAACACGCAGGTCCGGTGTACTTGCGAATGGGCAAGGCGGACCTGGGAGAAGTACATTCGTCGCCCCCTGAACTGCGACGCGGCGCTCTGGTCCGCGTGCGGGCGGGGCGTCATCCCGTAGCCCTGATCGCCACGGGATCGATGGTCAAGACGGCATGTGCCATTGGGGACGAACTCGACGCTTCAGTCTGGAGTGCGCCCTGGATCAAGCCGATCGATACGGCGCAACTCTGTTCGATCGCTTCCGAAGCCAAAGCCTTCGTCACACTCGAGGAGCACTCTGCCGCGGGTGGATTGGGTGGGGCTGTCCTCGAGGCAATCTCGGAAATCGCTCCGATCCCGGTGCTGCGCATCGGCATCGGAGAACGCTTCTCGGAGACTTGCGGAAGCCATGCTCACGCGATGCGAGAGCATGGTCTGGATCTGGATGCCGTGCGTGCGCGCATCGCGCCTTTTGCGTACAAATGGAGGGCCTCCTGAGGTGCTTGACTCGCAGCTGTGGCGTTTCCTTCTGGTAGGTGGATTGAACACCGTCGTCGGTTATGCGTTGTTCGCCGTGCTGGTCTGGGCGGGCTTGCCTTTTCCACTGGCGATCGGCCTGGCGACGGTGCTCGGCGTGGCTTTCAATTTCCAGAGCACTGGGCGCTTGGTATTCGGCGGTGCGCGACTGTCGAAACTCGGCCGCTTCGTGGCGGTGTATGCCGCCGTCTATGCGTTCAACGTCGGAGCGGTTGCCTTGCTGCTTGCTGCCGGTCTCAACGTGTACGTCGCGAACGCCCTGGTCTTGCTGCCGTTGGCCCTGATCGCCTTCCTGCTTCAACGCAGGTTTGTTTTTGTCACCCCATGAAACACATTACCGTCGTCACGCCCTGCTACAACGAGGAAGAGAATGTCGAAGAGGTCTATCGTCAGACGCGGGAGGTGCTCTCGACGATCCCCGACGTCAGCTACGAACACCTGTTCATCGACAACTTCTCGTCGGATCGAACGCCGGAGCTACTGCGGCAACTGGCCGCTTCGGATCACAACGTCAAGGTGATCTTCAACGCACGAAACTTCGGTCATATTCGTTCGCCGTACCACGGTTTGCTGGAGGCCAGAGGGGACGCCGCGATTCTGCTTGTTGCTGACTTGCAGGATCCTCCCGAGTTGATGCGGGAGTTCATCGCTAGATGGATGAATGGCGCCAAACTGGTCGTTGGCGTCAAGCCAAGCGCCGACGAATCCAGCCTGATGTTCACGGTACGCCGCGCCTATTACCGGATGGTCACGCGCATTGCCGATGTCAAGCTGATTCAGAACTTCACCGGATTCGGACTGTACGACCGCAAGGTGCTGGAGGAGTTGCGGCGCATCGATGATCCCTACCCGTACCTGCGTGGCTTGGTCTCAGAGGTGGGATTCGAAGCGGTGCAGGTGCCTTACAACCAGCCGCGCCGCAAGCGCGGCATCACGAAGAACAACTTCTATACGCTCTACGACATCGCGATGCTGGGGATCACCTCGCATTCGCGTGTGCCGCTGCGTATCGCCACCATGGCGGGTTTTGCGCTGTCGGGTCTCAGCCTCTGCATTTCGCTCCTCTACCTGTTGCTCAAGGTGCTGTTCTGGAGCGAGTTCAGCATGGGCACGGCGCCAATCCTCATCGGCATGTTCTTCTTTGCCTCGGTTCAGCTGTTCTTCATCGGTTTGTTGGGCGAGTACGTGGGGGCCATCTTGACCCATGTGATGAAGCGGCCCCTAGTGGTCGAGCGAGAACGCTTGAATTTCGACAGTTGATGGATGCTGCCGATGGCCGAACAATTCCTTTTGAAAGCCCTCATATGAGTAGAAACTGCGATGTCTCGGCAGGCATGGAGTTCGATCCGGCGCACTACCGAGCAACGTATGCCGATCTCGCTGGCATGGATGATGCGCAGGCCTACGAACACTTCCTGACCTACGGTTTCGACGAGGGGCGGACTCCCAGCGCGGGCGCCGCCAAGGAGTCGTTCATTCGGCAGATTCCCAGAGACGGCCTCACGCTTGAGATCGGGCCGTTCGCCAATCCTGCGCTGGTCTGGAGCCAAGTTCGCTATGCCGACATGCTCTCGACCGAGGAACTGAGGGAAAGGGCGCTCGTGCACCAGCTCGACCCCGAGAAGTGCCCGAAGATCGACTACGTGCTCTCCAGATTGCCGCTGGAACAAATCCCTGACCGTTTTCGCAGTGTTTTCAGTAGCCACTGCATCGAGCATCAGCCGGATCTCGTGGCGCATCTGCAAGGGGTGAGTCGGCTTCTCGAAGGCGGAGGTTCGTACTTTCTTGTTTGCCCCGACAAGCGCTATTGCTTCGACCACTTTCTGCCGGAGACAACCATCGCGGATGTACTCGTGGCCTACGCGGAGCGAAGGACGCGGCACTCGCTGAGATCCTGGATCGCCTACGCCGCGTTGACGACGCACAACGACATGAGTCGTCATTGGCGCGGCGATCATGGGGTCAGAGTCTGCGAGACCCACGGCGACACCGTTCTCCAGGGCGCCATGCAGGCCTATTCGGAAGCCGAGGAGAAGGGCGAGTACCTCGACTGCCACGCTTGGCAGTTCACGCCGGCCACCTTTGAGGTGATTTTCGAGCAACTGTTTCGTTTGGGCCTGACTGACCTGGCACCGTCCAAGGTTTACCGGACTCTGAGGAACCGCAACGAGTTCTGCGTGGTACTCCGAAAACGGGGCGCGACCCCTGCTTGACGAATTTCTCGTTTTAATACAAATAAGCAATACTTTTGTAATACTTTGACGATGTGACAAACGTTTAGAATTGATGACTCTTGTGAATTAAAGAGCATCATGGTTGAAGACGAAGACAGTGAGAAATCGATGCCAGTCATTTGGATGACTGGTCTGCCCGGGTCGGGAAAGACCACCGTTGGGTTGAGGTTAGTTGGTGAACTGTCGCGCTTGAAAATCAAAGCCACCTTGCTGGACGGCGACGTCCTTCGCAAAAATCTTTGCGCTGACCTCGGGTTTTCGGATGAGGATCGTCTTGAAAACATTCGACGGATTGCGTGGACAGCGAAGCTGCTTCAAGGGGAGGGGTACATCGTTGTGGTGGCGACGATTTCACCGCTTGCCTGTCACCGAGCATTAGCTCATTCGATCATCGGCGATGGTTTTTGTGAAACATTCGTATCTGCATCTGTCGAAATCTGCTCGCAGCGTGATCCAAAAGGAATGTACGCCGATGCGATCAATGGGAAAATTCCCGGGTTCACCGGAATTTCGGGAGCTTACGAAGCTCCAGTTGATCCAGATTTGATGTTGGATACAACTTCAGAATCGGTAGAGGAATCTATTTGGACTGTATTGGATTTAATCCATCGTCTGACTGATGTCGACTGTCGACCTCAGTGCTGCCGGCAGCACAAGAAAAAACCAGTTGCGGCGGCACGACGCAAATTCGTTGGCGATTTAAATGGCCAGGCGCATTAATATCACTTTTTGTGTTGGCGCGCCTCGGAGCGGAACGACATTGATGGGAAGCCTTCTATCCGAGGAAATTTCCGCGTTCCCGATGCTTCCAGAGTGCACGTTCATCACCCGGCTAATTCGTCAGTTCCATGACATCATTGAGTACGCCGACCGTCCTCGCTTCCAGGCTTACGCGAAGACGAAGCAAGACTTGGTCAACGTGTTCGCTCCGGCGATCCATGGTTTTGTCGGTAACGCCCTCAGCCATTTTCCGCATCTCGACGCCGAACAGCTTGTGCTCAAGGATCCGGAACTGACGCTCTATCTGGATTGCCTGCCCGATTTCTTTGAAGATTTCAAGGCCGTCTGTGTAGTCCGAGATCCCAGAAAGGTCATCGCCTCGATGAGGACTGTTTTCGAGAAGCAGGGTCGCCAGCTGAAGTTCGAAGACTTGGTCGGCCTCATGTTCAACTACTACTGGCGTGCGTCGGAGTCACGTCTTGCCAAATCGGGCGCGGTTCATTTCGTCCATTTCGACAAGATACTGAACAACGACCCGGTTGAGTTCAATGCGCTGGAGAGTTTCCTTGGGTATCGGGTCGGGAGGCGCGGGTTCGGCAAGACCTTCTTTGGCCTCGATCAAAACGACGCCACCTATTCCGACAACTATGGGCGCCCAATGGAAGCTCGCACGGAGTCCTCGTACGCATTGAGTTCGCAGGAGTCCTTAAGGGTGCAAGAGGTTTTTTCGGGCTACAACGGCACTTTCCGTTGGTGGTAGCCGTGAGCAGGGGCGGCCGAACGGCGGCCCCTCCGCGTCAGAACGAATGGCCCGTGGCGTTGCGTCGCAGGTCCGCCTCGACCATCATGGTGCACAGTTCCTCCAGTGTCGTCGTCGGTGCCCAGCCCAGCTTCTCCTTGGCACGCGCAGGATTGCCGATCAGCAACTCGACCTCTGCAGGCCGATAGAACTTGGGGTTGACGCTAACCAGCGTCTTGCCAGTCTTGATGTCGATGCCGACCTCGGCTTGCTCTTCGCCCTCGAAGCGGAGCTCGTAGCCTGCGGCCTTGAACGCCATGTCGACGAAATCGCGGACGGTTTCGGTACGGTTGGTTGCCAGAACGAACGTGTCGGCCTCTTTCGCCTGAAGCATGAGCCACATGCCCTCGACATACTCCTTGGCGAAGCCCCAATCGCGCTTGGCGCCAAGGTTGCCGAGTTCCAGGACACCAAGCTTGCCCAACTTGATCTTGGCCACCGAATCGGTGATTTTCCGGGTGACGAACTCACGTCCGCGCAATGGGCTTTCGTGATTGAAGAGGATGCCGCTGCAACCGAAGATGTCGTAGCTCTCGCGGTAGTTGATCGTCATCCAATGCGCGAACAGTTTCGCGACGCCGTAGGGGCTGCGCGGGTAGAAAGGCGTGTCCTCGGCTTGCGGAATCGCCTGCACCTTCCCGAACATCTCTGAAGTCGAGGCTTGATAGAAGCGGATGTTCCGATTGGTGAGGCGGATCGCTTCGAGTAGATGAAGCGCTCCCATGCCGGTGATCTGCGCTGTGGCGTCCGGCTGGTTGAAGCTTACGCCGACGAAGCTTTGTGCGGCAAGGTTGTAGACCTCATCGGGTGCAGCGTCCTTGATCAGGGTGAGTGAGCTGCCCAGATCCGTCAGATCGTACTCGACCAGATGCAGATCGGGATTGTCCTGAATGCCCAACTCCTCGATCCGCCAGAAGTTGACCGAACTGGTGCGGCGGTAAGTTCCAAAGACCACATAGCCCTTGGCGAGCAGCAACTCGGCCAAGTAGGCTCCGTCCTGTCCGGTGATGCCTGTAACAACGGCGCGCCTTTTCATGGGTGACTTTCTAAATGAACAATAACGATGTGAGGAGCTCGGCGCGTAGGTGCATGCAAGCAAGCGTAAGTCAACATGCCGGTTGCCACCATTCTCCGTGCAGCTCGATGGGTTGGAGTATGTGGTGTCCCTTGGAGAGCTTTGGATGGAAGGCGGGATCATTGTCCAGAAACTGCCCCCATCTGCTCAAGAACAACGCGAGTTCGCTCGCGGGCCACGAGGCGTCTCCGCGGGATCCCTTTTCATGATGGACCAGTTCGGCGTGCGGCGTATAGACGATGCGATAGCCAAGCATCTTCAGCTTGAGGCACAGATCGACATCGTTGAAGTCCAAGCGAAAGCGTTCGTCGAAGCCGTCGACCTCATCGAGCAGGCTTTTGCGCGTCGCGAATACGGCGCCGGTCACGATGGACCACTCGCGATGAACCGAGGCCCAGTCCTGGTAGGTGGGAGCGGTAGCGGGCTCGCCGATCCAGGCGTGCGTGCAGAGGCCGTAGACGCCGCCGGGCATCCCGGCGTGCTGGATCCTGCCCGTTGGGTAGAGCAGCCTGGCACCGGCGCCGCCCACATCCGTCTGTGTGGAGAAGCTCAGTAGCGCCTGGATCCAGTCCGTTGAACGGATCGTGATGTCGTCGTTCATCAGGATCACGTGCTCGGTTGAGGACTCGCGCCAGAGCCGATTCATCTTCGCCGCATAGTTGAAGCTCTCGCCTTCTGCTCTGCGCGTCTGAATCCGGCGTAGTCGGAATGGCCACTGGCGTCCGGCGTAGACCGCATCGCTGTCGACGTCGTCGCCGAGCAGCACATGAAGCTTGTCCATCGGGTAGTCCGATTCGGCGATGCTTTCGAGAAACTGCACGACATAGGGGGTGCCGCTGCCATCGGACGAGCGTTCCCCGATCGTTTGTCGCGTCGGGACGACGAGGGTGACCTCCGGTGGGTCGCTGAATCGCTTGTCGATTCGCAGGCTGGCTTCCGCCAGACCG
Organism: Variovorax sp. P2_H12; assembly: GCF_056403395.1. Classification (NCBI taxonomy): domain Bacteria; kingdom Pseudomonadati; phylum Pseudomonadota; class Betaproteobacteria; order Burkholderiales; family Comamonadaceae; genus Variovorax; species Variovorax sp. P2_H12. The sequence continues at coordinate 73,871 of NZ_JBFUFO010000018.1, forward strand.
GGCGAGACATCGATCAATGCGTCGGCACTCTTCGGCCACCAGCGCCTTATCGCCGCTGCACGGTCGTCGACGGCTGCGCGAAAGCGGCGATCACGGTACTTGGCCAGCACCTCGGGTATCCGGCCGATGACGACGCCGGCGGAATGGGCCCTCAGGATCAGGTCGAACGATGCCGCGGTACCGGCTTCGACATCGATGTTGCCGATCTGCTTGGCGGCCGACGATCGAACGAACAGCGGGAGCCCGATGTAGTCGTACGCCAGTTCGAGCGAAAGGTCCCAGTCGGGCTTCAGTGCCAAGTCCCGTGCATCACTCGCGCCGGTCACGGCGACGTCGTCACCGTAGAAGAGCCCGATGTCGGGACGCTGGTGCCAGGCATTCGCTAGCAAGTCCCAGACACTCGGGTGAATCTCCAGATCGCCCGGGCCAATGATGAACCACTCGCCGGCAGGAATGCCGGCGCTGAACTTGGCGGCCTCCGTGCCGGGAATGGTTCCGTCGGCGTCGCACCGGATCGAATGCAGGCCCTCGTGCTGCAACATAGAAAGCAAGATCCCTTGGCTCACGACGAGAGCCTCCGGGCAGCAATGCCGGTCATCAGCTCGCCAGGGAGTAGTTGCCCCAGGCTTTCGATCATGCGTGCAGCGACAGCCTCTTGCGACAGCTTCTCGCGGATTCGTCGTTTGGCCATGTCTCCCTTCGATCCGTCGTTCTTGGACGCCGCCTCGGCAGCGGCCAAGAGTGCTTCGGTCAGCTTGGACTCGTCTATCGATGCCCAGGTGTTGCCGCTACCGTAGGCTCCATGGTTGTCGTCGAGCGTACGAAGCTTGTAGTCGACCGGGAAGCCGCTGGCGACGTCGAGGAAGTCGCGGGTGCCACTGTAGTCCGTGGCGACGACGAGCTTGCCCATGCCCATGGCCTCGGCCACGGTGAGGCCGAAGCCCTCGGCGCAATGGGGCGAGGCATAGATGCTGGATGCGGCCATCAAGGCTTCCATGGCGTCCTTGTCGAGCGAGCGATTGAGCATTACGACCCCTGGCGTTGCTGCCACGAGTTCGGCCAGCGCATTGCCTTGCTCCGGGGAGTCGAAGACATGTTTGGTCTTCAGCACGAGGGTCCATCCTTGATCGTTCAAATGGCTCTTCCCGAAGGCCCTGACGAGCGCAAATGGGTTCTTCCGTACCAGATAGCTGCTGCCGTCGAAGGCGTAGAGGATGATCCGCTCGGTACTGGCGCTGCCGATCGTCTCCTTGGCCGTGCGCAGCGCCGCGCCCCTAGGCGTCTGCACAGTATTGGCTCGGCGCCCATATGGCATCGACCTCGTTCATGACTTTCAGCCATGATGCAGGCACCGTCGGCGTTTCCCATACCCACAGTCCGATGCGCAGGCGCGCCTTGCGGATGACTTCCAGCTGCGCCTCGGTGAACATCGAGTCCCAGCCATCGGGGTTCAGCTGAACCAAGGCTACGTCCGTGTCGCCGGCGAAGTCGCAGATGTCGAACGGCGGTGCGATCTGACGATGGACGTGGAACGGCCGCTTGATCGGATGAAGGTTGAGAAGAACGCCGGTGCGCCGCAGTGCGGAAATGTAGGACCTGCTCGCGACGCCCAACCCGTTGTCGAAGTTCCACGGAGCGATCAAGGACACGCGCGGCAGCAAAGGCGGCAACTCGAAATGCGTTGTCGGCGCGTCTGAAAGCGGAAGATCGTCGAGGTCGGCAGGCATTACGCGTCGCGCCTCATCCAGCGTGCGAGCGGCCAGTGCGGGTTCGAAGCCGCGAGAGCGCAGCACATCCTGCCACCCTTCGATGTCGACCCCCTCGAAGCGATCGCGCAAGACCATGACCTTGACGAACGGAAAACCCCTCTCTATCAGGCCGCGCCAGTCATAGATGGTGGGATTACTCGGCCCGTCCGACGGGAACAGCTCGACGCACTCCAGGCCAGCTGATCGCAGCGTCGGGGCAAAGCGCAATTCATACTGGTTGATGACGTCGTCCTTGTCGTCCAGTGTCGTCACCTGGTTGAAGAACCGCTGCAAAGCCACCGAGGCCAAGGCCTTTTTCTTGAGCGCAAGGAAATAGCTTTGCAGATGCCAGCCGGTGCGCTCGTGGTTGGCCGTCATGCCGACCAGATCTCCGGAGCTATTGCGCACCCGCGAGAGCACCTTGTCCAGATCTTTCTGATTGAAGGGGCCGATCAGGCTGTCGTTCAAGAGGTAGAGGATGTCCGAATCGAGGAGGTCCGGGCGCAGCCTGAGAACGTGCGCCCAGGCGGCAAAATCATATCCCTTGTTCCTACGAACGAAAAGCCCCGACACCAGCGTGAGCAATTCCGGCGTGGCCCTGAATGGCGCGTCCGCGGCCACTAGAAGGATGATGGAAATACCGCCATCCTTCAGGCACTTCAGATAGTGTTGAACATGCGGCTTCAGCCTTCCGTCGGGCGAGTGAGCGACGAACAGTCCCGTTTCGGCCGCTTTCCCGGGCACCTTCAGACAATGGATCTCGGCTTGTGTGACCGGGGTGCCCAGACGCTCGACATGAGCTCCGGGAGAGGGGCGGCGACCTTCCGCCTGGCCGTGCCGCAGGAAATGCTCGAGCGGGTTCAGGCTGGTCAGCGTCAGGTCGGGGTTCTGCTCGACGTACCAGCGGGTCGAGAAATTCGGTCCCGGATCCCGCCCTTCCGCAGCACCGAATTCATAGTAGTGGGCGAGCGGATTGAGGCCTGAATCCCGAAGGTCTGCATAGGTGTCCAGATACCACTGGCCGTCGAAGAACGGATTGGGGCTGAGGTGGCTGTTGCGCAAGTAGTGGATCAGTGGATTGGCGTCCTTGGCCAGCACGGAAGGGTTGCGCGACAGGTACCAGCGAGTGTCGAAAAGCGGGTGCGGATCGCGACCCTCCTTACCGCCGAGCAAGAGATAGTGTTGCAGTGGACTACCTACGAAAGAGCCCACGTCCGGGTACTTCCGAAGGTAGAAGCCGGAGTCGAACAAGCCGGACCCCGCCAGTGCCGCACGGGCGTCTCGGGTCCGATAGTGGAGTTCGATCGTCTTGTAGAGACGTTTGAACTGAAAACCGCCCAACAACTTCGCCACCTTTGCCGAGCTGAACGCCCAGCGGCTGAACCGGGGAAATCGGGCGGCGACGCTGCGCAGGCTGGTGACCAAGCGCCAGGAGCGGGAGGCCAGCATGGCGGCGCGTTGCTCGCGTTCGGCCTTGAGTTCGTTCGAGACCTGCAGGTAACGCGTCTGCAGCGCGGCGAGTTCCCGCTGCCGCCTGCGTGCGGCCACTTCGACTTGCCGGAGGCTGAAGGCTTGGTCTTCCTGTTCGCGCGCGTGACTTTCCGCGAGTCGAGTCAGCTCCTGGGCATGGCGGGACTCGATGCTGTCCGCCTTCGATCGAACTTCGGCGAACTGAGCGCGCAGTCGAGGCAATTCGACCTCGGGCGGGGACTCAAGATCGCTCCATTCGTTGCCGGACTCGTCGATTGTCCGGAGTTGACTCATGAGAAGGCCGTTGAGCGGCAACTCCAATGCGGACACCTGCTGGGATTTGCCCACCACGATCCTGCGCCCGAGGCTCGCCTCGGCCGCGGTCTTCTTCCGCACGAAGCACAAGGAGTTCCTGAACTCGACCGAGTAGATGCTCTCGAGCGCAACCTCGGTCAAGGTGGCTGCGCCCATCTGCGAGAACCCGCGCAGGACATCGACGCGGCGCCCGGCCACGCCCCAGTGCTCGAAGTTGACCACATCAGCCAGACGCTTGAAAAAGCTGATGGAAGACTGGGGGGCATAAAGGCCGCCCTGGAAGTCTCTCCAATAGCTGCAATGAAGATCCTCTGCGACGTAGACCCCCCCCTCCTTCAGCAAGGGGAAGTAGCGAGAAAAGCTCTTGACGATATCAATCGACCGGTGCGAGCCATCGTCAAGGATGATGTCGAATTCAGATGAATGGCTAAGGATTTCCGCTTCGGCAGCATTCGAATTTGCATCGCCGATCACAACTCGAATCCGAGGATTCTGGTAGCTCAGCGCCCTGCAAGCCTCATTGATTTCGCAGCCGATGATCCGGTCCGCATTTTGAAAGTACGTCGACCAGATTTCCAGCGAGCCGCCATTCTGAATGCCAATCTCAAGGAGACGCACGGGTTGGTTGCGGAACGGTGCGAGGATCTCGTCGTAAGCTTCCAGATAGCTCGCCCATTTATCGGTCACCTTCCCCTCGTGGGCGCTATAGATTTGTTTTAGCGTGGAAGTCATGTGGAGTTTCGTAGTAGAGCGCCGGTGTAATCTCTCCCTTCGGCGAAGACGGATTTTAGGCGGGGCCCCGGAGATGGCTTGTGGGTCGACGACTACAAGCATATCCGTTCGCACCGCCATGGCGGGAGGAGGCTCTACCCCACGATTCGCCCGTGTTCCAGGTGGATGACCCGGTTGCACTCCTTGGCGATCAGGTCGGGCGAATGCGATGCGAGCACAAGAATCCCGGATTTGGCGACAACGTCCTTCATCCGCTTTTCGGCCTTTTCGGTAAATTCGGCGTCACCGACCGACAGCCATTCATCCATCAGCAGAATGTCCGCCTCGACGCTGGTCGAGATCGAGAAGGCCAGTCGCATCATCATGCCGGTCGAATAGGTCCTCACGGGCATGTTGACGTACTCACCGAGCCCGCTGAACTCGCAGATTTCGGGCGTAAGTGCGTCGATCTGCTTCTTGCTCATGCCCATCACCAAGCCTCTCAGCATGATGTTCTCGATGCCTGTCGCATCTGCCTCGATGCCCAGCGATGGGTCGATCAGGCTGGACACCGTGCCCTCCCGCAAGAATTCGCCCGATGAGGGCTCATAGACGCCGGCGAGGGCGCGAAGGAGTGTCGACTTTCCCGCACCGTTGTGGCCGACGAGGCCCAGCCGGTCGCCGCTCTTGAGTTCCAGAGTGATATCGCTCAGCGCTTGAACGACGTTGACCCCGGTTTCCTTGCCGAACCGGCCGCCGGTCACTGATGCTGCAAGCGTCTTTTTGAATGACGCGGCACCTGCCCCGTAGATGGGGAAATTGACCGAGACGTTTTTGAGAGAAATGAAAGCCATGATTGTTCAGAGCCAATAGACGACGCGACGACGGTACTTTGCAAACAGCAGGCCCGACACGGTCACCGTCGCCGTCGTCCAGCCTAGAATCCCCCACCAGTTGTGGCCTTCAGCCACGCCGCCCATCAATGGGGTGCGCAGAAGATCGAGCATCTGCGCGAACGGGTTCCAGAGGATGTACTTCGCCCGTCCCGGCAGGCTCGAGGGCAGCCAGAAGACGGGCGTCAGGAACATCAGCATCTGCATCACGCTGGTAACAATCTGCGTCACGTCGCGAAAGCGTGTGCACACCAGGCCCAGCGCGAGACCCAAGGCTTGTGCGTTCACAAGCACGAGGAGGAAGGCCGGGATGAACAGCAATGCTGACCAGGAAAGCGAAACCCCGGCCCAGATGGCGACCGGTACGTAGAGCACAATCTGGTGCGCGAATTGGATCAGGTTGCGCGCCATGCTTCGCCAGACGAAGAGGCTGATCGGAAAATAGCCCTGCTTGAGGTAGTTTGCGGACCCGATGAACGCATTGCACGAATCCGTCACCATGCTGGAAAAGAAACCCCAGAAGATGATGCCCAGTGCCAGATGTGGAAAGAACGTCGAGAGCTCGGTGCCGAAGAGCGAACTGTAGAGCGGCCCCATGCCGCCGATCATGGCCCCCATGCTGAGGGTCAGCCAAACGGGCCCCAGCATCGAGCGGCGGTATCGCAGCACGATGTCGAACCAGGCCAGCGTCCACCAGATGTCGGTGCGGCGTGTTCCTTCCCACCAATCGGCCCAGGCGCTGCGATGCAAGTTGGATTGCGCCTGACTCATATGCGCCCGTACGTATCCGCGAGTCTGACGATGTCGTCTTCGCCGAGGTAGGCGCCGCATTGCACTTCGATGAGCACGAGTTCTTCCTTGCCTATATTTGTCAAACGATGTCTTTCTTTGAGAGGGATGTATCGGTATTCGCCGGGGAGTGTCTTGTATTCAACGTCCCCGACCTGCACCAGGGCGATGCCGCGCACCACCACCCAATGCTCTGCGCGCTGGTGGTGATATTGAAGTGAAAGAGATTCGCCGGGTTTGACCGTGATGCGCTTGACCTTATAGCCGTCCTCTTCCTTGAGCGAGGCATAGGTGCCCCAAGGCCTATGAATCACAGCCGGCAGATGTACGGCATCGTGTCGCCGCGCCTTCAAGGAGTTGACGATTTCCCTGACGCCCTCGGCGCTGTTCTTGTGGGCCACCAGGAGTGCGTCCGGAGTGTCGACGATCACAAGGTCGTGCACGCCCAGCGTCGCCACCACCTTGGGATTATGGCTTTCGACGTGCACGTGCGTGCCCGTGGTGTCGATCGCCACGACATCCAGCGGAAGGGTGTTCCCGCTTGCATCGGGTGTATGCGACCTCGCGACCGAAGGCCACGAGCCCACGTCGCTCCAGCTGAATTTGGCCGGCACCACTTGGACGTTGTCGGCGTGCTCCATGACGGCATAGTCGATGCTGATGTTTGGCAAGAGTCCGAACGCGTGGAGGTCGAACTGGATAGCGTTGTCGTTCGATTGCGACGTTTCCAGAACGCGCCGCGCAGAAGTCAGCACGTCCGGCGCGTGCCGTTCTAAGGCCGAGACGATGGCGTCTGCGGTGAAGCAGAACATGCCGCTGTTCCAGTAGTAGCGTCCAGTCGCAAGATATTCCTGGGCCGTGTGGACGTCCGGTTTCTCCACGAAGCGCTTGGCCGGCTGGCTCTCGCGCGACACGTGCTCCACCTCGACGTAGCCGAAGCCCGTGTCGGGACTTGTGGGGCTCACACCAAAAATCACCAGGGCGCCTTGCGCCGCCAGCCTGAAGGCCCGGCTCGCGCTGGCGACAAAAGCCTCGACGTCGGGAACCAGATGATCGGCCGAAAGGACCAACATCACCGTTTCGCCGCCAAACCGCTCGATGCACTGAAGCGCAGCCAAGGCGATGGCCGGCGCCGTATTGCGACCGCTGGGTTCCAGCAGCAGCGTTGCTTCCGGCGGATCTGCCATTTGATTCAGCACGTCCTTGGTCAGGAACTGATGGTCCTTGTTGGTGACGATCATCAGGTCGCCGATGCCGCATGCTTGGCCGCGTTCGATCGTTTGCTGGAGCAGCGTTGAGCCCCCGAGCTTCATGAAGGGCTTTGGAAAAGCCTGCCTGGAAAGTGGCCAGAGCCTGGAGCCGGAACCTCCTGAAAGCACCACTGAAAGCAGTCGCATCTTTAGTCTTTCTCTATGTGCAGGCAATTTTACTGGTCGATCTGGCGTCGGTTCCCGGCCTGGGGCGCATCGCTTGGGGACTGGGTCGCCGCTCTTGCGAAGATAATCACCGGCTCCACGATGGCCAAGCCGGCCCGAAGACGCGCGGCCGCGGATGGTTGCTGCCGGCATTCCGCGACAGCGGATCGATTACCTGTAACGGGCACGCATGAACGCTGTATTTCCATTTGTCGGATTCGATCCGCATTGTCTGGCGCGGCTGGCAACGCCATGAGCCTCGCCATCTCCGTCGCCCTCTGCACCCACAACGGCGCCCGCTACATCGCCGAGCAGGTCCGCAGCATCTGCCTGCAGACCTTGCCGCCGACCGAGATCGTGCTGTCCGACGACGCCTCGACCGACGACGGTGTCGAAGTGGCCCGCGTCACGCTCGAAGCCTGCCTGCGCGAGCGCCCGGGCCTGGCGATAGGTCTGCGCGTGCAGCGCAACGATCCCGCCCTGCGCGTCACCAAGAATTTCGAGCAGGCCGTGCGTGCCTGCAGCGGCGACCTGATCGCCCTCAGCGACCAGGACGATGTCTGGCATCCGGGGCGGCTGGCGCGGATGGTGGCCGAGTTCGAACGGCGCCCCGACCTGCTGCTGCTGCATACCGACGCCCGGCTGGTCGATGGCGCCCTCGCGGATCTGGGCAACTCGCTTTTTCATGCGCTGGAGGTCCAGCCCTTCGAGCGGGCCTGGATCCACGAGGGCCGCGCCTTCGACGTCTTCCTGCGCCGCAATCTCGTGACCGGCGCGACGACGCTGTTCCGGCGCTCTTTGCTCGAACAGGCGTTGGACTTCCCCAAGGAATGGCTGCACGACGAATGGCTCGGCATCGTCGCTTCCGCGGTCGGCGGGGTCGACATGCTCGAAGACGCCTTGATCGACTACCGCCAGCACGACAGCAACCAGATCGGCGCGCGCCGGGATTCCTTCATGGGCAAGGTCAGAAAGGCACTGGCTTCGCGCGGCACCACCCACCAGGAGCGAGCCTTGAAGGCCGAGCTTCTGCTCGAACGGCTGCTGTCCCTGGGCGACCAGGTGGCTCCGGATACCATCCAGAAGCTGCGCGAGAAGCTGGAACACCAGCGCTTCCGGGCCGCGCTGCCGGCGTCGCGCGTCGCGCGCTGCCTGCCGGTGCTGCGCGAGGCCATGACCGGCCGCTACGAAAAGTTCGGCCGCGGCACGCGCGGCGTCGTCCGCGACCTGTTCGAATCCGTCTGAGACTGCCCGAGAATCACCCCGCCACGCCGAATGCCCGACAAGAACGATTCCACTCTCGCTGCCCGGCCCTCGGTCGTCGTCGTCATCCCGTTCTATAACGGCGCCGACTTCATCGAGCGCTCGGTCAAGAGCGTCTTCAACCAGACCGTGCCGGCTGACGAGGTCATCGTCGTCAACGACGGTTCGCGCCCCGAGGAGCGCGAGGCGCTAGGCGTGCTGGCCGGGCGCTATCCGTTCCGGATCGTCGACAAGGAAAACGGTGGCCAGGGTTCGGCGCGCAACGCCGGCGTCGCGGCCTCGACCTCGGCCTACATCTGCTTTCTGGACCAGGACGATTTCTATCTCCCGAACCACATCGAGATCCTGACCGGTGCGATTCCGGCGGGCGACGCGCGCTTCGGCTTCGTCTACGCCGACCTGTACGAGGCCGACGTCGATGGCAACGTGGTGCGCACCGAGCTCATCAAGCAGCACTCGAAGGACCACCCCAAGACCAGCATCTTCGACCTCCTGCGCTACGACATGTTCGTCCTGCCCTCGGCGACCCTGGTGAGCCGCGTGGCCTTCGATGCGGTGCAGGGCTTCGACGCGCAGTTCATGGGATTCGAGGACGACGACCTGTTCCTGCGCATCTTCCGCAGGGGCTACAGCAATCACTTCGTCGATCGCGCCGTGACGGTCTGGTGCATCCACACCGAAAGCACCTCGTTCGGGATCCGGATGATCCGCAGCCGGTACCGCTTCTTCAAGAAGCTGGCCGCGACCTTCCCCGACGAGCCGAAGCGAGGCCGTTTCTACCTGCGCGACTACCTGATGCCGCGCTTCGGCAAGCTGTTCGTCGATCATGCGATCGAGGCCATCAAGCTGGACAACGAATACCGCGAGGAGATGTTCGCCCATCTGGACGACTACGCCCACATGGTCCTGACCAACCCCTATGTGGGCTTCCGGGCCAAGGCCAAGCTGCGGCTGACCCGGTTCCTGCTTTCCCACAGCTCCCCCGGCATGGTCCGGGCGATCGGCGCCGCCACCAAGCTGCCGCTGATCCGCGGCTTCCGCCGGCTCTACCGGACCGGGGCCTGAGCGTTGCGCAGCGCGCTGCGGAAGCGCCAGAAGGCTGGCGAGCTCCACACCTTGAGCAGGCTGGTCAGGTGCCAGTAGAGGTGCCTGTGGCTCGTCCGGCTGGCCCGCCGCGCATCGTGCAGGACCAGCAGGTCTTCGGCCACCTGCAGCTTCCAGCCGGCGAGTTGCGTGCGGGCGCAGATGTCGAAATCCTCGCCGTACATGAAGAAGCGCTCGTCGAAGCCGCCGATCTCGCGGTAGGCGTCGCTGCGGAACAGCATGAAAAGCCCCGGAATCCAGTGCGGCACCGCGGGGCGGGCGTAGTCCGGGCGGCGGCGCACCAGGATCTCGCGCGGCGTGATCAGGGCCCGGTGCTGCTCGGGCTCGGCCTTGCCGGGCTCGAGGATGCGCGGTGTCAGCAGGCCGCTGTCCGGGCGCGCCTGCGCGACCAGCGGCGCCAGGATGTCGCGGTCGAAGCGGATGTCCGGGTTAAGCACCAGGAACCAGGGTGTCGTGCAGCGCCGGAAAGCCTGGTTGTGGTTGGCGCCGAAGCCCTTGGGGGCTTGGTTCTCGATCCGTTCCACCTCGAAGCCCCATTTCAGGCCGGCCAGCGCGTCGGCCTCGGGGATGTTGATCGTGAGCACGACCTTGGCGACCATGCCGCGGCTGAAGCGGTCGAGTTCCTCGATCAGCGGGCGCACCAGGTCGAGCTGGCCGTGGCTCACGATCGACACCGTGAGGGAGGGAGGGGGAAGGGGGGGCATCGGCATGGTCTAATTTCGCTCGGGAATTCTAGGGTTCCCGCCAATACCCCATGATTGCCCTGATCGTCATCAGCTTCCTTGTCTCCGTCTTCGCCGTGCAGGTGTTCATGCGCCGCGCCCGTCGGCATGCGCGGCGCTACGGCGCCGACATGCCGCAGCGCTTCCACAAGGGGCATGTGCCCCGGCTGGGAGGGGCCGGCATCTTCATCGGCACCGGGGTCGCGTGGCTGGTCGCGGGCGTCGGGCCGGATCCGTTCAATGTGTCCTGGCCGCTCAAGGCCTCGGCGCTGACGCTGCTGTGCATCGCCCCGGCCGTGATCGGCGGCATCATCGAGGATGTGACCCAGCGGGTCTCGGTCCGTTACCGGCTCGGGCTCACGATCGGCTCTGCGCTGCTGCTGTGCTGGGTGCTGAACCTCGGCCTGTCGCGGGTCGGCATACCGGTCGTCGACGGCTGGCTGCAGACCATGCCCTATGCGGCGATGCTGTTCGCGGCGCTCGCGATCGGCGGCCTGCCGCATGCCTTCAACATCATCGACGGCTACAACGGCCTGGCTGGCACGGTGGCGGTGCTGGTCTGCCTGGCGATCACGCACGTCGCGCTGCAGGTCGGCGACCGCCAACTGGCGGCCATGATGATCTGCCTGGTCGGCGCCACGCTGGGCTTCCTGATCTGGAACTACCCGCGCGGCAAGATCTTCGCCGGCGACGGCGGCGCCTACGTCTGGGGCATGGTGATCGCGGTGGCCGCGGTCACGCTGGTGCAAAGGCACCGGGTGGTGTCGCCGTGGTTCCCGATGCTGCTGCTGATCTATCCCGTGTGGGAGACCGTGTTCTCGATCTACCGCAAGGTGGCGCGCGGCCAGTCGCCCGGCGATGCCGACGCTCTGCATTTCCATCAGCTGATCTTCCGCCGCATCGTGCGCGTGGCCTTTGCAGACGACGAGGCGCGGCAGCTGCTGGCGCGCAACAACCGTACCTCGCCCTACCTCTGGATCTTCGCCGCGCTGACCGTGGTGCCGGCGGTGCTGTTCTGGAACAACACGCCGGTGCTGATGGCTTTTTGCGCGCTGTTCGTCGCCACCTACGTGGCGGCCTACCTGATGATCGTGCGGTTCAAGGTGCCGCGCTGGCTGCGGCCGTGAATGTTGCTCGCCCCCAGGTTGGGCTCACTGCGTGTAGCCCGCCCACCCCCTGACCGGGGGCAACACCGGCGGCCTGGCAGAGCCCGTTCCGCGGTGTTTCACCAATGGGCCTGGCTGCGCCGGCCGACTCCGGTGCTTCGCGCCGAGTTCCGCCACAATCCAGGCTCTCATCTTTCCATCGCTCGAAAATGACCGATCCTGTCCTGAACATCCCCCCGCGCGACAAGGCCGAGATCCTGGCCCAGGCGCTGCCCTACATCCGCAAGTTCCACGGCAAGACCATCGTTATCAAGTACGGCGGCAATGCCATGACCGACCCCGAGTTGCAGGCCGATTTCGCCGAGGACGTGGTGCTGCTCAAGCTGGTCGGCATGAATCCGGTGGTGGTGCACGGCGGCGGCCCGCAGATCGAGGCGGCGCTGAAACGGCTCGGCAAGACCGGCCATTTCGTCCAGGGCATGCGCGTGACCGACTCCGAAACCATGGAAGTGGTCGAGTGGGTGCTGGCCGGCGAGGTGCAGCAGGACATCGTGGGCCTGATCAACCAGGCCGGCGGCAAGGCGGTGGGCCTGACCGGGCGCGACGGCGGCCTGATCCGGGCCCAGAAGCTCAAGATGGCCGACCGCAACGACCCCAACCTGCACCACGACGTCGGGCAGGTCGGCGACATCGTCTCGATCGACCCGAGCGTGGTCAAGGCGCTGCAGGACGACGCCTTCATCCCGGTGGTGAGCCCGATCGGCTTCGGCGAGGAGAACGAGAGCTACAACATCAACGCCGACGTCGTCGCCGGCAAGCTGGCGATCGTGCTCAAGGCCGAGAAGCTCATGATGCTCACCAACACGCCCGGCGTGCTCGACAAGAACGGCAACCTTCTGACCAACCTCAGTGCCCGCGAGATCGATGAGCTGTTTGCCGACGGCACCATCTCCGGCGGCATGCTGCCGAAGATCGAAGGCGCGCTCGATGCCGCCAAGAGCGGCGTCAACGCGGTCCACATCATCGACGGCCGGGTGCCGCACTCCATGCTGCTCGAAATCCTCACCGACCAAGCCTACGGCACGATGATCCGGGCACGGTAGGCTCGCCCCAGTTTTCCCGCCCGCACTTCGCCGGCCGCGCGGTGCGCGCCTGTTCGGGAGTTGCCGCGGAACCGGCTTCGCCGGGCCGCCGGCAACGCCCCCTGAAAGGGGGTGGGCGGGCTACACGCAGTGAGCCCAACCTGGGGGTCAGCCTTGATACCCGTTGGGGTTGGCTTGCTGCCAGCGCCAGCTGTCGGCGCACATCTGGTCCAGACCGCGCCGGGCCTTCCAGCCGAGTGTGGCCTGCGCCAGCGCCGGGTCGCCCCAGTAGGCCGGAACGTCGCCCGGGCGCCGCGGGCCGATCTCGTAGGCGATGCGCCGGCCGCTGGCCCGCTCGAAGGCCTTGACCACCTCGAGCACCGAGGCGCCCTGGCCGGTGCCCAGGTTCAGCGTGACGAGCCCCGGCTGCTGCTCGGCATGGCGCAGCGCCGCCACATGCCCCTCGGCCAGGTCCATCACGTGCACGTAGTCGCGCACGCCGGTGCCGTCGGGTGTCGGGTAGTCGCCGCCGTGCACCGCGAGCCTGTCGCGCAGGCCCACCGCGACCTGGCAGACGAAGGGCATCAGGTTGTTCGGCTTGCCTTGGGGGTGCTCGCCGATCAGGCCGCTCTCATGCGCGCCCACCGGATTGAAATAGCGCAGCAGCGCGATGCGCCAACTCGGGTCCGAGCGCTGCAGGTCGCCCAGCGCCTCCTCGACCATCAGCTTCGAGCGGCCGTAGGGACTGGCCGGACGCGTGGGGGCGTCTTCCGGGATCGGCGACCGGTCGGGCTCGCCGTAGACGGTGGCCGAGGACGAGAAGATCAGCGTCCGCACGCCGGCCGCCTGCATCGCGGCGGCGAGTACGAAGCTGCCGTGCACGTTGTTGTCGTAATAGCCGATCGGGTCGGCCACCGAATCGCCCACGGCCTTGAGGCCGGCGAAATGGATCACGCCGGCGATCGGCTGTTCGGCAAAGAGCCGGTCGAGCAGCGCCCGGTCGCGCACGTCGCCTTCGATGAAGCGCGGCGCGCTGCCACTGATGCGCGCCAGCCTGTCGAGCACCCGCAGGTCGCTGTTGCCGAGGTTGTCCAGCACCAGCGGCGCGTAGCCCGCTTCGGCCAGCGCCACGCAGGTGTGGCTGCCGATGAATCCGGCGCCGCCGGTCACGAGGATGGTCTTGTTCATCGTCTCTTTCGCCATTCGGTCGAAAATGTCTGTCGATTCTGCGCGACAAGCAGGGCTTGCCCGGTTGGCGCCCGCTCACGTCCGTGTGCGAGAATCATTTTTTTACATTTTGCACGCGCCCATGCAGAACGATGAGCCGAGCGCCTCCGGCGCCACAAGCACTTCAGAACCGGTGGCCGCACCGACCCGTAAGCGCCCCAAGCCGGGCGAACGGCGCGTGCAGATCCTCCAGGCCCTGGCGGCCATGCTGGAGCAGCCGGGCGCCGAGCGCGTGACCACGGCGGCACTCGCTGCCAGGCTCGACGTCAGCGAGGCCGCCCTGTACCGCCATTTCGCCAGCAAGGCGCAGATGTTCGAGGGGTTGATCGACTTCATCGAGCAGAGCGTCTTCACGCTGGTCAACCAGATCGTCGAGCGCGACGCCCCGGGCCACGAGCAGGCTGCGCACGTCGTCACGATGCTGGTGCAGTTCGCCGAGAAGAACCCCGGCATGACCCGCGTGATGGTGGGTGATGCGCTGGTGTTCGAGAACGAGCGCCTGCAGAACCGCATGAACCAGTTCTTCGACAAGATCGAGGCGACGCTGCGCCAGGCCCTGCGCGGCGCGGCGGCGGTCGATGGATCGGCCACGCCGAGTGTCGATGCACAGGTGCGCGCCTCTGCGCTCACGGCCTTCGTGGTCGGGCGGCTGCAGCGTTTTGCGCGCTCCGGCTTCCGGCGTGCGCCCTCCGAATATCTGGACGCCTCGGTCGCGCTGATGCTTTGAGGCGGTGAGCCGATTCCGGCGCCCAGGGGGGGCGCCGGCGCGCGGCTATGGCCGAGATCGGCAATCCCTATTCGAGCCATGCCGGTTCTGCCACAGAATCCAACTCCTTCCACACTTGAAAAAGAACAGAGGAGTTCGAGGATGAGCAATGAAAAGACAGAGGCGAAGTGCCCCTTCAGCCAGGCGGCAGGAACCGGCACGACCAACCGTGACTGGTGGCCCGGACAGTTGCGCGTGGATCTGCTTCACCAGCACTCGTCGAAGTCCGACCCCATGGGCGAGGCCTTCGACTACGCGGCGGAATTCAAGAGCCTCGACCTGGCCGCCGTGAAGAAGGACCTCGCCGCCCTGATGACCGACTCGCAGGATTGGTGGCCGGCCGACTTCGGTCACTACGGTCCCTTCTTCATCCGCATGGCGTGGCACAGCGCCGGCACCTACCGCATCGGCGATGGGCGCGGGGGCGCCGGCCGCGGCCAGCAGCGTTTCGCGCCGCTGAACAGCTGGCCGGACAACGTGAGCCTCGACAAGGCGCGCCGCCTGATCTGGCCGATCAAGCAGAAGTACGGGAGGAAGATCTCCTGGGCCGATCTGATCATCCTCACGGGCAACGTCGCGCTCGAAACCATGGGCTTCAAGACCTTCGGCTTTGCCGGCGGACGCCCCGACGTGTGGGAGCCTGACCAGGACGTGTACTGGGGTCGCGAGTCGAAGTGGCTCGGTGGCGACCTTCGCTACTCGAAAGGGTCGCCCGGCGTCGACGAGGGCCACGCCGTGCTCCCGAAGGACGACGACAGCCAGGTGGCGCATGCGCGCGACCTCGAGAACCCGCTCGCTGCGGTGCAGATGGGCCTGATCTATGTCAACCCCGAAGGACCGGACGGCAAGCCCGATCCGGTGGCCGCGGCGCACGACATCCGCGACACCTTCGCCCGCATGGCGATGGACGACGAGGAAACCGTGGCGCTGATCGCCGGCGGCCACACGTTCGGCAAGACGCACGGCGCGGCCGAGGCGAGCCATGTCGGGCAGGAGCCCGAAGCCGCCGGCATCGAGGACCAGGGCCTCGGGTGGAAGAGCAGTTTCGGCACCGGTCGCGGCGCCGATACGATCAGCAGTGGCCTGGAAGTCACCTGGACCACCACGCCGACGAAGTGGAGCAGCAACTTCTTCTGGAACCTGTTCGGCTACGAGTGGGAGTTGACGAAGAGCCCGGCCGGCGCGCACCAGTGGGTGGCCAAGGGCGCCGGCGCGACGATCCCGCATGCCTTCGATCCGTCGAAGAAGCTCGTGCCGACCATGCTGACGACCGACCTGTCGCTGCGCTTCGACCCGGCCTACGAAAAGATCTCGCGGCGCTTCATGGAGAACCCCGACCAGTTCGCCGACGCCTTCGCCCGCGCCTGGTTCAAGCTCACCCATCGCGACATGGGGCCGCGCGCGCGCTACCTCGGGCCGGAGGTACCCGCCGAAGAACTGATCTGGCAGGACCCGATCCCCGCAGTCGACCATCCCCTGGTCGATGCGCAGGATGTCGAGGCCCTCAAGAAGACGGTGCTGGCCTCGGGCCTGACCCCGGCGCAGCTCGTCTCGACGGCCTGGGCGTCGGCATCCACCTTCCGCGGTTCCGACATGCGCGGCGGTGCGAACGGCGCACGGGTTCGCCTGGCACCGCAGAAGGATTGGGCCGTCAACGAGCCCGAGCAACTGGCCAAGGTGCTCCAGGTGTTCGAGGGCATCCGCAGCGAGTTCAACGCAGCCCAGAGCGGCGGCAAGAAGATCTCTCTGGCCGACCTGATTGTCCTGGCTGGTGGCGCGGGCGTGGAGCAGGCTGCCCGCGACGGCGGCCGGGAGATCCGCGTGACCTTCACGCCGGGGCGCACGGATGCCTCGCAAGCGCAGACCGACGTGCCCTCGTTCGCGCCGCTGGAGCCGTACGCGGATGGTTTCCGCAACTTCGCGAGGGGCCGCTACAGCGTTCCCGCGGAAGTGCTGCTGCTCGACAAGGCGCAACTGCTGACCTTGACCGCGCCGGAGACGGCGGTGCTCGTCGGTGGCCTGCGCGTGCTCGGTGCCAATGTCGGGCAGTCCCAGCAAGGAGTCTTCACCACCAGGCCGGGCAGCTTGAGCAACGACTTCTTCGTCAACCTGCTCGACATGGGCACGGAGTGGAAGCCGGTCGAGGGGCGCAGCGAGGCGTTCGAAGGGCGCGACCGCAAGTCGGGCAAGCTCAAGTGGACCGGGACCCGCGCCGATCTGGTGTTCGGGTCGAACGCGCAACTGCGCGCCGTCGCCGAGGTCTACGCCAGCGCGGACGCAGGGGCGAAGTTCGTCGATGACTTCGTGGCGGCATGGACCAAGGTGATGAACCTCGACCGGTTCGACGTCGCTTGAGTCGGTGCTAGAACATCCCCTTGGCCTGCTTGAGCACGAAGTCGCAGGCCTTGCGCGTGACTTCCTGCTTCAGGCCGCCGCCGGTCAGGTCCATCTTCTTGCCGTCGCTGGTGGTCAGGATGCCCTGGGAGCCGTCGACGTAACCGGGGTCGGAGGCCGGCTTGCCGCCCGGGATCTTGCCCATCAGCTGGTCCTTGATGCCCGAGGCGCCATCGACGCTCAGGTAGTTGTTCTTGAGGCAGTACTCGATCACGCCGGCCGCGTTGCCGAGACTGCCAGAGGCCATCGAGCCGGACGCGCCGCCGGCCAGCCCCTTGAGCATGTCCAGTGACTGGGCCTGCGCCAAGCCCGCGCTGCCGAGCAGCAGGGCGATGGCGCTGACGCGCATGAAGCGTTGACGGACAGTGTTCATGGTCGATTCCTTGAAGCGTTGAGGCGCGTTGGGGAAACCATAACGCAAGCCCGAGGCCCGGCTGCGACGACATTGAAACAGTTGGTGGTCGGCGCGTTCAACCGACCGTGACACCGACCTTGCGTCCCGCCTCCACGATCTCGCCCCAGGTCGCGTCGTCGAGCCAGATGCCCTCGCGTTCGCGCGTCGCGCGCGCCTTTCGCTCGGGCTCGCCCGCGATCTGCACCGCATCGAATCCAGCCCCCGCCGGGCTCTGGCGCAGCCAGTCGATGAAGGCCTTCGCCTCCTGCTCGAAACTGGCCTGGGTGCCGAGCTTGGCGGGGTCGATCAGCACCACCAGCATGCCGTTCAGCACGGTGCGCGCGGAGTCGGCCGGGCGATGCCAGGTGCCGCCACCGGTCAGCGCGCCGCCGAGCAGTTCGCAGGCCACGGCCATGCCATAGCCCTTGTGCTCGCCGAAGGTCATCAACGCGCCGAACAGGCCGTTGCTCTGCGGCACCACGACCACGCCGGGATCGTCGGTCGGCGCGCCGTGCTCGTCGATCAGGTGTCCGGGCGGCACGCGCTCGCCCTTGTTGTAGGCCACGCGCATCTTGCCCTGCGCCACCCGGCTGGTCGCGAAGTCGAGGATGAAGGGCTCGGCCCCCGCGAGCGGCACGCCGATGCAGCAGGGATTGGTACCGAAGCGGCCGTCGCCACCACCCCAGGGCGCGACCACCGGCCGCGACAGCACGTTGACGAAGTGCATCGCCACCAGGCCCTGGGCCACCGCCATCTCCGCGAAGTGGCCGATGCGGCCCAGGTGATGCGCGCTGGCGAGCGACAGGATGCAGCTGCCGAGCTGCTTCGCACGCGCGATGCCGAGTTCCATCGCCTGCACGCCGACGATCTGCCCGTAGCCGTGCTGGCCATCGAGCGCGAGCATCGCGCCGGCATCGAGATTGATCTTCACCGAGGCATTGGGAACGAGTCCGCCTTCGGCCACCGCGTCGACATAGCGCGGCAGCATGCCGACGCCATGCGAATCGTGGCCGCTGAGGTTGGCCAGCACCAGGTTGGCGGCGACCTGCTCGGCCTCGGGCGGCGCGCTGCCCGCCGCCGCCAGGATGCGGGCGACCTGTGTTCGAAGGGTGCCGGGGTCCAGTGTGGTCGACATGTGATTCAAGCTCCCTTGGCGTTGAGGGTGATGGCGTAGAGCGAACGGGTGGCGCAGATGAAGAGCCGGTTACGCTTGGGGCCGCCGAAGCAGACGTTGGCGGCCCGCTCCGGCAGCAGGATCTTGCCGATCAGGCTGCCATCGGGATCGTAGGCGTGGACGCCGTCGGCGGCGCTGGTCCAGATGCGGCCTTGGGTGTCGAGCCGGAAGCCGTCGAACAAGCCGTTGGTGCATTCCGCGAACAGGCTGCCCGCGCCGAGGCGTCGGCCATCGCTCGCGAGCGCGAAGCGGCGGATGTGGCGCGGCCCGTCGGCGGCGTGGCTGGCGCCGGTGTCGGCGATGTAGAGCATCGACTCGTCGGGCGAGAAAGCGAGTCCGTTGGGCTTGACGAAATCGTCGGCGACGAGCTCGACCGCGCCGCTTGCGGGATCGATGCGGTAGACGTTGCAGGCGCCGATCTCGCTCTCGGCGCTCGATCCTTCATAGTCGCTCAGGATGCCGTAGCTCGGGTCGGTGAACCAGATGCCGCCGTCGGAGTGCACCACGACGTCGTTGGGCGAATTCAGGCGCAAGCCCCGCCAGTGCGAGGCCAGCACCGTGAGGCTGCCGTCGTGCTCGGTGCGCGTCACGCGCCGCGTCAGGTGCTCGCAGCTGACCAGCCGCCCTTGGCGGTCGACCGTATTGCCGTTGGAATGGTTGGCCGGCTCGCGGAACACCGCGACCGTGCCGTTGCGCTCGTCGAGCCGCAGCATGCGGTTGTTGGGGATGTCGGACCAGACGAGGGTGCGATGGGCGCCGAACCAGGCCGGGCCCTCGCACCAACGTGCGCCGGTCCAGAGCCGTTCGACCTGCTCGGGCCCGGGCACCAGGCGGTTGAAGCGCGGATCGCGCTTTTCGAAGCCCGTGCCGTCGAGCGCGCCGAAGGGTGCTTGCATCGCTGGCGCCATGGCCCTACATCACCGCGCCGACCTGCCAGGGCACGAACTCGTTCTGCCCGTAGCCGTGCCGCTCGCTCTTCGACGGTTCGCCCGATGCGGTCGCCAGCACCAGCTCGAAGATCCGCTGGCCCATCTCCTGGATCGACACCGTGCCTTCGACGATCTCGCCGCAGTTGATGTCCATGTCTTCTTCCTGCCGCTGCCACAGTGCCGAGTTGGTCGCCAGCTTGAGCGAGGGCGAGGGCGCGCAGCCGTAGGCCGAGCCGCGGCCGGTGGTGAAGCAGATCATGTTGGCGCCGCCCGCCACCTGGCCGGTCGCGCTCACCGGGTCGTAGCCGGGCGTGTCCATGTAGACGAAGCCGTGCGCGGTCACGGGCTCGGCGTATTCGTACACCGCCTCGAGGTTGCTGGTGCCGCCCTTGGCCACCGCGCCCAGCGATTTCTCGAGGATGGTCGTGAGCCCGCCCGCCTTGTTGCCGGGCGAGGGGTTGTTGTTCATCTCGCCTTCGTTGATGGCGGTGTAGTGCTCCCACCAGCGGATGCGCTCGACCAGCTTCTCGCCCACTTCGCGCCGGACCGCGCGGCGCGTCAGCAGGTGCTCGGCGCCGTAGACCTCGGGCGTCTCCGACAGGATCGCGGTCCCGCCGTGCGCGACCAGCAGGTCGACCGCCGCGCCCAGCGCCGGGTTGGCGCTGATGCCCGAGTAGCCGTCGGAGCCGCCGCACTGCAGTCCGATCGTGATGTGGGCCGCGCTCAGCGGCTCCCGCTTCACCGCGTTGGCGCGCGGCAGCATCTCGTGGATGAGCGCCACGCCTTTCTCGACCGTCTTGCGCGTGCCGCCGGTGTCCTGGATGTTGAAGACGCGGAAGTTCTCGCCCTCGCTGAGGTTGCCGGTCGCCAGCCAGGCGTTGATCTGGTTGGCCTCGCAGCCCAGCCCGACCACCAGCACCGCCGCGAAGTTGGCGTGCGTCGCATAGCCCGTGAGCGTGCGCTCGAGGATCTGCATCCCCATGCCGCCGGTGTCCATGCCGCAGCCCGTGCCGTGCGTGAGCGCGACCACGCCGTCGACGTTCGGGTAGTTCGCGAGCGCGCCCGGGTTGGTCTTGCGCGAGAAATGGTCGGCGATGGCGCGCGCGGCCGTGGCCGAGCAGTTCACGCTGGTCAGCACGCCGATGTAGTTGCGGGTCGCGACCCGGCCGTCGGCGCGGCGGATGCCCATGAAGGTGGCCTCGCGCCGCGCCGGTGCGGGCTTGACGTCGGCACCGAAGGCGTAGTCGCGCTCGAAGTGGCCCTTGTCGGGGCCCATGTCGAGGTTGTGCGTGTGCACGTGCTCCCCGGGCGCGATGGCCTGGCTCGCGAAGCCGATGATCTGGTTGTAGCGGCGCACCGGCGCGCCCGGCGCGATGGCGCGCACGGCGATCTTGTGGCCGGGCGGGATCAGCCCGCGCGCCGTGACGCCTTCGACCGGCGTGCCGCCGATCAGCTGGCCGCGCGCGATCACGACGTCGTCGGCGGGATGGAGTCGAATGAAGGGATTCATCGTGGGGTCCTTGTCGGGTCGAGCCGCCGGGCGCTCAGAAGAACATTTTCGGCAGCCACAGTACCAGCGACGGCATGTAGGTGATGACCGCCAGGCTCAGCAGCAGCGGCACCAGCCACGGCAGGATCGCCATCGTGGTGCGCTCGAAGCTCAGGCCGGCCACCCGCGCGAGCACGAACAGCACCATGCCCATCGGCGGATGCAGCAGCCCGATCATGAGGTTGAGCACCATCACCAGGCCGAAGTGGATCGGGTCGATGCCCAGCTGGGTGGCGATCGGCAGCAGGATCGGCACCAGGATCGTGATCGCCGCGGTCGGCTCCAGGAAGCAGCCGACGAACAGCATCAGCAGGTTGGCCAGCAGCAGGAACACCCAGGCCTGGTCGGTGAAGCCCAGCACCCAGCTCGCGATGTCGGCCGTGACGCCGGTGGCGGTCAGCATCCAGCCGAAGATCGAGGCGGCGGCGACGATGAAGAGCACCGTCGAGGTGGTCTCGATGGTGTCGAGGCAGACCTTGATGAACATCTTCCAGGACAGCGTGCGATACCAGCCGAAGCCGAGGATCATGGCCCACACGCAGGCCGCGATCGCGCCTTCGGTCGGCGTGAAGAGCCCGGTGGTCATGCCGCCGATCAGCAGCACCGGCGTCATGATCGGCAGCAGCGCCTCGAAGCGGAAGATCCGGTCGAGCACGAACAGCGCGGCCAGCCCCGCGAACACCGTGAGCTGCGGCGGCGTGCCCAGCCAGGTGATCGCCACCCACATCAGCAGCGGCCAGCCGATCACCACCGCCAGCTCGCTGAGCGCCTTGAACAGCCGGGTGCTCGAGAACTTGACGTCGCCGCCCCACTTGTTCTTGTGGGCGAAGTAGGCGACCGTGAGCATCATCAGCAGCGCCATCATTGCGCCGGGCAGGATGCCCGCGAGGAACAGCGCGCCGACCGACACGTTGGCCATCATCCCGTAGATCACGAACGGCAGGCTGGGCGGGATGATGGGGCCGAGCGTGGCCGAGGCGGCCGTCACGCCGACCGCGAACTCGGTGTCGTAGCCGTGCTCCTTCATGGCCTTGATCTCGATCGTGCCGAGGCCGGCCGCGTCGGCGATCGCGGTGCCGCTCATGCCGGCGAAGATCACCGAACCGAGCACGTTGACGTGTCCCAGGCCGCCCTTGAGCCAGCCCACCAGCGCCAGCGCGAAGTTGTAGATGCGGGTCGTGATGCCGGCGTTGTTCATCAGGTTGCCGGCCAGGATGAAGAAGGGCACCGCGAGCAGCGGGAAGCTGTCGATGCCGCTCACCATGCGGTGGATCACGACGAAGGGCGGCAGGCCGCTCGTCATCAGGATGTAGGCCAGCGAGGCGCCGGCCATCGCGATGGCGACCGGGATGCCGCCGGCCATGAAGACCAGGAAGAAGATTTTCAGCATGGGGGTCTAATCAGTTGAGGACAGAGCAAAAACTGCTGCGCAGTTTCTTGGTCTGTCCCGCAAGGTCTTTAATGGTCGGCCAGGGTGGATTCGGGGCGTTCGAGCACGCTGTAGCCGCGCCGCCAGTGGATGCGCGCGGTCTGCACCGAGCGCCAGGCCATCGCGGCGAAGCCGAACAGGCACAGGCCGTAGACCACGTTCATCGGCAGGTCGACGATGGTCATGCGCGTGCGGCTGCCGATCTTGAGCATCATCTGCACCGTCATGACCACCGCGGCGACGAAGAAGGCGATGCGCACCAGGTCGACCGCCTTCGACATCCAGCGGCCCATGGCCGCCGGCACGTGCCGATAGAAGAAATCGACCTGGATCTGGTTGTTCTTGGCGACGCCGATGGCCGCACCGATGAAGACCACGCCGATCAGCATGTAGCGCGCCACCTCCTCGGTCCAGGCCGCGGAGTCGTTCAGCACGTAGCGCGTGACGAACTGGTAGAAGACCGTGAGGCCGAGCAGCCAGAACAGCGCCAGGGCGATCCAGCCCTCGGCGATGGTGTCCGTGAGGTCCACCGCCTCGTCCTCGGCATGGAAATGGCCTTCGTCGTCGATGATCTTCTGTTCGGTGCTCATCGGTGCCGCCTTACTTGATCGCGAGGATCCGGTCGTAGTCCTGCTGGCGGTAGCCGTGGTCGGTCGGCTTGGTGTTCTTGAGCACCGCTTCACGGAAGGCGTTCTTGTCGACCGTGATCACGTTGTTGCCCTTCTTCTTGAACTCTTCGGTCAGGCGGGCCTCGGACGCGATGATCTCGCGGCCGGTCTTCTCGGCGGCTTCCTGCATCACCGCGGCGAAGATCTTCTTGTCTTCGGCCGAGAGCTTCTCCCAGGTCTGGCCCGAGACCACCGTGAGCAGCGAGTCGATGATGTGGCCGGTCAGCGAGATGTTCTTCTGCACCTCGAAGAATTTCTTGGCCTCGATCGTGGGCAGCGGGTTTTCCTGCGCATCGACCGTGCCGTTCTGCAGCGCCAGGTAGACCTCGGCGAAGGCGATCGGGGTCGCGTTGGCGCCCAGCGACTTGGGGAAGGCCAGGTAGGCCGGCGCGTCGGGCACGCGGATCTTCAGGCCCTTCATGTCGTCCGGCTTCGAGACCGGCTTGGCGGCGGCCGAAGTCACGTGGCGCGCGCCGTAGTAGTTGAGCGCGGTGATGTGGTTGCCGCTCTTGTCGTCGTAGCCCTTGGCGAGTTCCTTGAAGACATCGCTCTGCGCATATTTCAGCAGGTGCTCGGAGTCGCGGAAGATGAACGGGAAGTAGGTCACCGCCAGCGGCTTGTAGGTATTGCCCGCGAAGCTCGCGCCGCTCAGGATGATGTCGACCGTGCCCAGCGTCAGGCCCTGGTTGATGTCCGATTCCTTGCCGAGGCTGGAGGCCGGGAAGACCTGGATCTCGTACCTGCCGCCGGTGCGCTTCTTGATTTCCTCGGCGGCCCACACGGAGTACTTGTGGAAGGGCTCGGAGGTCTCGTAGACGTGCGCCCACTTGAGCTTGGTCTGCGCCTGGGCGAGGCCGACGGCGCCGAGCGCGCCGGCCGCGATGGCGCAGGCGGCGAGGGTCTTGAGGGCGAAGCGTTTGCTGGTCATCTGGTGGGTCTCCGTGGTTGTTGGATGGGCGGCATTGCTGGCGGATCAGGAAGCCTTCGCGCGGCGCCAGCTCGCGCTGAATCTCTGGTGCGACTTGTCCATGTGTTCGTGCATGGCGCGGCGCGCGGCGTCGGGGTCGCGCGCGGCGATCGCATCGCGGATGGCCTCGTGCTCGGCGATCGCGCTGCGCCACGACTTCACGGTCTCGAAGTAGCCGCCGAGCCGCGTGAAGATCGGCCCATTGCGCGAATCCCAGAAGCCCTGCACCGTCTCCGACAGCACCACGTTGCCGCAAGCGTCGACGATCGCCAGGTGGAAGGCCCGGTCACCCTCGAGCGGCATCACGTGGCGATCGGCCATTTCGCGCATGCTCTCGATCGCGCGCGTCAGCAGGTCGACGTCGCGGCGCTTGGCCGACGTGGCCGCCAGCGCCGCGGTCTCGCCCTCGACCACGCGGCGTGCGCGGATCAGCTCGAGCGGGCCCCATTCGGTGGCCGCCACCGGTGCCGCGGCGCGATGCGAACGGTCGAGCACGTAGACGCCCGAGCCGGTGCGCACCTCGACCCAGCCCTCGACCTCGAGCGCGATCAGCGCCTCGCGCACCGAAGGCCGGCTGACGCCGAGCTGCTTGCAGAGATCGCGCTCGGCCGGCAGCCGCGCGCCGACCGCGAACTCGCCCTTGGCGATCAGCGCGCGCAACTGGTCGGCGATCTGGCGGTAGAGGCGTTGGGGTTCGACGGTTTGCAGCGGCACGGGGAGGATCGGTCGCGGTGGACGGGGTTAAGGGTTGTCCTGAATTGGACAAGTGGTAAGGCCAATTCAGAATACGATCCGCACCGGAGCCGGGCCATCGGGCGAAACCCTGAATGCGGCACGGCCTCGGCGGCATCACCATCGCTACCAGCTTCGAGAGGACATCCCATGAGACTTCAGGGCAAGACCGCGCTCGTCACCGCGGCCGGACAGGGCATCGGCCATGCAAGCGTGCTCGCACTCGCGGCCGAGGGCGCGCAGGTGTGGGCCACCGACGTCAACGAGAAGCTGCTCGAGCGATTTGCCGGCGTCGCCAACGTGAAGACGGCGAAGCTCGACGTGCTCGACAAGGCCGCCATCGCATCGCTCGTGAAGACGCTGCCGGCGCTCGACGTGCTCTTCAACTGCGCCGGCGTGGTGCACAACGGCACGGTGCTCGATGCCGGCGACGCCGATCTCGAGTTCGCCTTCAACCTCAACGTGCGGGCGCAGTTCTGGACCATCCAGGCCGTGCTGCCGGGCATGCTCGCGGCCGGCCGCGGCAGCATCATCAACATGGCGAGCGTGTGCTCGAGCATGAAGGGCCTGCCGAACCGTTTCGTCTACGGCACTACCAAGGCGGCGGTGCTCGGGCTCACCAAGAGCGTCGCGGCCGACTACGTCACCAAGGGCATCCGCTGCAACGCGGTGTGCCCCGGCACCGTCGATACGCCCTCGCTCGGCGATCGCATCAACGCCAATGCCGACCCCGACGAGGCGCGCCGCGCCTTCATCGCGCGGCAGCCCATGGGCCGGCTCGCGCGGGCCGAGGAGATCGCGCCCGTGGTGGTGTTCCTGGCCAGCGACGAATCCGTCTTCGCGACCGGCCAGGCGTTCACGGTCGACGGCGGCATCATGATATGAACCAGCTTGATTTCAACGGCCGCCATGCGGTGGTTACCGGCGGCGCCACCGGCCTGGGCTTCGGCATCGCGAAGCGGCTGCTGGCCTCGGGCGGCAGCGTGACGGTCTGGGACCGCGACGGCGAGGCCGCCACCAAGGCCGCCTGGGCGCTGGGTGCCAGGGCCTACGCGCTGACGGTCGATGTCACGCAGCAGCCCTCGGTGGCCAAGGCCGTGGCGGCCACGCTGGCGCAGGCCGGGCGCATCGATGCGCTGGTCAACAGCGCCGGCATCACCGGGCCCAACACGCGCCTGTGGGACTACCCGGTCGACGCCTGGCGCCAGGTCATGGAGGTCAACCTGACCGGCCTCTTCATCTGCTGCCGCGAAGTGGTCGGCCAGATGCGCACGCAGGGCTACGGCCGCATCGTCAACATCGCCTCGGTCGCGGGCAAGGACGGCAACCCCAACGCCAGCGCCTACAGCGCGAGCAAGGCGGGCGTGATCGCACTGACCAAGTCGCTCGGCAAGGAACTCGCCGACACCGGCATCCGCGTCAACTGCGTGACCCCGGCCGCGGTCAAGACCGCGATCTTCGACCAGATGACGCCCGACCACATCGCCTTCATGCTGTCGAAGATACCGATGGGCCGCTTCGGCACGGTGGAGGAGGTGGCCGCGATGGTCGGATGGCTTTGCACCGAAGATTGCTCTTTCTCCACCGGCGCGACCTTCGATCTTTCGGGCGGTCGCTCCACTTACTGAATCAACAAGAAAGGACATTCATGAAACTCGTTCGCTACGGCCAGCCGGGCAAGGAAAAGCCCGGGCTCATCGATGCCGAGGGCAAGCTGCGCGACCTGAGCGCGGTGGTCGGCGACATCGGCCCCGAGCAGCTCGGCGATGCCGCGCTGGCCAAGCTGCGCAAGCTCAAGGTCGACAAGCTGCCGCTGGTGCGGGGCACGCCGCGCTACGGCTGCCCGGTGGCCAGGGTCGGCAAGTTCATCGCCATCGGCCTCAACTACGCCGACCATGCGGCCGAGTCCGGCATGCCGATTCCGAAGGAGCCGGTGGTGTTCACCAAGGCGATCAGCTGCATCCAGGGGCCGAACGATCCCGTGATGCTGCCGAAGAATTCGGTCAAGGGCGACTGGGAGGTCGAGCTCGGCGTGGTGATCGGCACCCGCGCGCGCTACGTCTCGCAGAAGGATGCGCTCGATTTCGTGGCGGGCTTCTGCGTCATCAACGACGTCAGCGAACGCGAATGGCAGCTCGAGCGCGGCCTGACCTGGGACAAGGGCAAGGGCTTCGACACCTTCGGCCCGATCGGCCCCTGGCTGGTCACGCGCGACGAGGTGCCCAACCCGCAGAAGCTCGCGATGTGGCTCGACCTCAACGGCAAGCGGGTGCAGACCGGCAACACCAAGACGATGATCTTCAACGTCGCCAAGCTGGTGAGCTACGTGAGCCAGCTCAACACGCTGGAGCCGGGCGACATCATCACCACCGGCACCCCTCCGGGTGTCGGCATGGGCATGAAGCCGCAGCCGGTGTTCCTGAAGAAGGGCGACGTGATGACCCTGGGCATCGAGGGCCTGGGCGAACAGCGCCAGGAAGTGGTGTCGTTCAAGCGCTGAGCACGTCGCGCCAGATCCTGCGAGCCTGCGCCTGGTAGGCGCGGGTCGCCTCGATCAGCGCGCGACGCGGCTGTGCCGGCTGGATCGCCTCCGGCAGCAGCGGGTCGAGAACGATGCTTCGAATCACCGCGCGTCCCACCAGCAGCGTTTCACGCGCTGCGGCCTCGGGGGTCATGCCCGCCAGGCGCGCGCTGCTGCTGTCGATCAGCTTCAGTGCGCTGCCGTAAGCGGCCGACAGCGCGGGCACATCCCAGAGGCCCATCATCCGCGCGGCGGCATCGGTGTCGAAATCGCGGCCGGTGAAAACCAGACTGCCGGGCGCCATGCCAAGCCGGGCCAGCGCCGTCCGCATCGCGTCCGCACTGCCGTCGAGGTTGTCGGGGCGCACCGAGATGCCCGCTGCCAGCGTGCGGAAGCCGTTCAGGTCCAGGGCGCGCAGATGGTGTCGCCAGGCGGTCTTGTCGCTGCGCACGACCGCGCCGTCGTGCACCACCAGCCATCCGCCCGACCAGGGCCCCAGGCGGCTTTCCTTCTCGAACCAGTGCTGCACCTCGTAGTGCACCAAGTTGCCTTGCAACTGCACGGCATAGCAGCCGCGCCCGGTCTTGACGATCCGGTCCTGGCCCAGCAGGCGCGTCAGCGCCACCCGCACGCTGGGCGTGCTGATCCCCATGATCTCGCCGGCGCGGGCCAGCGCCTGCACGGTCATGTGCGGCTCGGGATGGGTGATCAGCAGGTCGAGCACCAGATCCGCAGCCGAAGGTTCGCCTTCCTCAATGTTATGAAGTATGTCCATCTAGGTGAAAACGAGTAATCTTTCTTGTTTCTGTGCGAATATCATTTTCGATGAAATATCAAGGGAGCAACCGAGTGGCGAGTTCATTCATCCGGACCGAAGTCGACGGTCCAGTGTGCACGATCATCCTGGACCGTCCTGCCGTTCGCAACGCGGTCGACGGCCCGATGGCGGCCGAACTGCGCCAGGCCTTCGAAGCCTTCGAAGCCGACGACGCGCTGCGGGTGGCGGTGCTGTGGGGCGCCGGCGGCCACTTCTGCGCCGGGGCCGATCTCAGCGCCATCGGCGACCCGGTACGTCGCCATGAACTCGATCGCCAGGGCGGTGGCAGCGGCCCGATGGGGCCGAGCCGCATGGCGCTCGCCAAGCCCCTGATCGCCGCAGTCAGCGGCTATGCCGTGGCCGGCGGGCTCGAGCTCGCGTTGCTGGCCGACCTGCGGGTGATGGAGCGCGACGCGGTCTTCGGCGTTTTCTGCCGCCGCTGGGGCGTGCCGCTGATCGACGGCGGCACGGTGCGGCTGCCGCGCGCGGTCGGCATGGGCCGGGCGCTCGACATGATCCTCACCGGCCGGCCGGTCGGCGCCGAAGAGGCGCTGGCGATGGGCCTGGCCAGCCGCCTGGTCGAGCCGGGTGCCGCCCGCGAGGCCGCCGAGGCCCTGGCACGCGAGATCGCCGCCTTCCCGCAGCGCTGCATGCTGGCCGATCGCGCCTCGGCCTATGGGCAATGGGACCTGCCGCTGGCGCAGGCGCTGCGCGCCGAAGGCGCCCAGGGGGTGCCGGTGGTGTTCGAGGAAGCCGTGGCAGGTGCGGCGCGCTTCGTCGACGGCGCCGGCCGCCACGGCAGTTTCATCAAGTAGGGCAGCGCGCATGGCCCCCACCACTCTGGACCTGATCCGCCGCGGCGCCGCCCAGCACGGACCCCGCACCGCCGTCAGCTTCGGCGACCGCAGCCTGAGCTTCACCGAGGTCGATGCGCTCAGCGCACGCCTGGCCCATGCGCTGCGCGCCCGCGGCGCCGTGCCGGGCACGCGCGTCGCGCTGCTGGTCAACAACAGCCTCTACAGCGTGCCGCTGGACTTTGCCTGCGTGAAGGCGGCGCTCAATCGCGTGCCGCTCAACGCCCGGCTCTCGCTGCCCGAGCATGTGCGCATGCTGCAGGACACCGGCTGCCGCCTGCTGGTGTTCGGCGCCGACCTGGCCGAGCGCGCCGCCGCCCTGCGCGAGGCCCTGCCCGGCCTCGACTGCCACGGCCTCGATGCCAGCCTGCCCGACGGTGCCGACCTGATCGCCGCGGCCGCCCAGCAGCCCAGCCGCGACCCCGCGGTGCAGGTGGCGGAGAGCGACGTCATCCTGACCCTCTTCACCTCCGGCACCACCGGCACGCTCAAGGCCGCCCAGCACACGCAGGGCTCCTATGCCGCGATCTGCCGCAACGTGCTGCTCAACCTGCTGCCCGCGACGCCCGACGACGTGATGCTGCATGCCGCGTCGCTGATCCACGCGAGCGGCGTCTTCGTGCTGCCCTTCTGGCTGCGCGGCGGCCGCACCGTGATCCTGCCGGGCTTCGAGCCCGAAGCCTTCCTGGCCGCGATCGAACGCGAGCGGGCCACCGCGATCAACCTGGTGCCGACCATGCTGCAGATGCTGGTCGAGACGCCGGCGATGGCCAGCTGCAAGGTCGATGCGCTGCGCTACGTGATCTACGGCGCATCGCCGATGCCGCGCACCGTGATCGAACGCGCGATGGCCGTCTGGGGCCAGCACCGCTTCTGGCAGTACTACGGCCAGACCGAGGTGCCGCTGTGCCTGGCGGTGCTGCGGCCGGAAGATCATCACGGCGATCGGCTGGGCGCCTGCGGCCAGCCCGCGCTCGAGGTCGAACTGCGCCTGCTCGACGAGTCCGGGCAGGACGCGCCGCCCGGCCAGCCCGGCGAGATCGCGGTGCGCGCGCCCTCCGCGGTGGCCGGCTACCACGCGGCGCCGGAACTCACGGCGCAGACCTTCCGCGCCGACGGCTGGGTGCTCACGCGCGATGTCGGCGTGTTCGACGCGCACGGCTTCCTGTTTCTCAAGGACCGCACCTCCGACATGATCGTCAGCGGCGGCTACAACGTCTATCCGCGCGAGGTCGAGGAGGCGCTGCTGGCGCACCCCGCGGTGCGCGAATGCGCGGTGGTCGGTCTGCCCGACGAGAAGTGGGTCGAGGCGGTCGCCGCCGTGGTGGTGCTCGCGCCCGGCCACGCCGGCAGCGATGCGCTGGCCGCGGAACTGGTCGCGCACGTGGCGGCCCGGCTGGCGTCGTACAAGAAGCCGCGGCACGTGCGTTTCGCCGAGCAGATTCCGAAGACGACGGTGGGCAAGCTCAACCGCCGCGCCCTGCGCGATCGCCTTCGCGCCGCATCCGATCCGCCGGCCTGACGCGCCGGCCGGTCAGCGCGGAACAAGAGACGGCAGAAGCCGTCCGCCGCGAACAGGTCTGTCACACCACCAGGGAGAGAAGCAATGGAGATTCGCAACATCCGAAGGGCCGGCCGCTGGCTGGCCGTGGCCGCACTCGCAGCCGGCGCCCTCGGAGCGCAGGCCCAGAAGCGCTATGACGCCGGCGCCAGCGACACCACGATCCGGATCGGCAACACCACGCCGTATTCCGGGCCGGCGTCGGTCTACGGCACGGTGGGCAAGACGGCAGCCGCCTACTTCCGCAAGATCAACGCCGAAGGCGGCATCCATGGCCGCAAGATCGAGTTCATCTCGCTCGACGATGCCTACAGCCCGCCGGTGGCCGTGGAGCAGACGCGCAAGCTGGTCGAGCAGGAGAAAGTGCTGCTGATCTTCGGCCCGCTCGGCACGCCCAACAATGCCGCGACCCAGAAGTACCTCAACCTCAGGAAGGTGCCGCAGCTCTTCGTGAGCTCGGGTGCCCAGCGCTGGGGCGACCATCGCCTGTATCCGTGGAGCATGGGCTGGAACCCCACCTACGTCACCGAAGGCCGTATCTATGCCAGGCAGATCCTGGCCAGCCAGCCCGGGGCCAGGGTGGCCGTGCTCTACCAGAACGACGAGTTCGGCAAGGACAGCCTGCGCGGCTTCCTCGAGGGGCTGGGCGACAAGGCGAAATCGGTGGTGGTGGCCCAGGCCAGCTACGAGGCCAGCGACCCCACGGTGGACAGCCAGATCATCAGCCTCAAGAGCTCGGGCGCCGACACGCTGCTGAACTTCTCCCAATCCAAAGTCGCCGCGCAGGCCATCCGCAAGATGGCCGCGATCGGCTGGCAGCCCGCGCACTACCTGTCCAACGTGTCGAACTCGGTGGCCGCGGTGCTCAGGCCGGCCGGCCCCGAGCATGCGAAGGGCATCGTGTCCGCCACCTTCCTGCGTGACCCGAGCGATGGCCGCGACAGCCCGGAGGTGCGCGACTTCGCCGCCTTCATGAAGCAGTACTACCCCGAGGGCGACGCGAGCGACATCCTCAACGTCACCGGCTACTCGATGGCGCAGACGCTGGTCCAGGTGCTGACCCAGGCCGGCGACGACCTGACCCGCGCCAACCTCATGAAGCAGGCCGCGAGCCTCGACATGGCGCTGCCGATGCTCTACCCGGGCATCCGCCTGAAGACCGGCCCCGGCAACTTCTATCCGATCACGCAGATGCAGTTGGTGCGCTTCGACGGCACCCGCTTCGAGAAATTCGGCGACGTGCTCGGGCAGTGAACACGACGTCGACCCGCGCGCCGTTGCTGCGCGTGGAAGGGGTGTCGGTGCGCTTCGGCGGCATCCTGGCACTCGATGACGTGTCCTTCAGCGTCCAGGCGGGGCAGATCTGCGGCCTGATCGGCCCCAACGGCGCCGGCAAGAGCACCGTCTTCAACTGCCTCTCGCGCATCTACGACTGCGGCGCGGGGTGCATCGAGTTCGACGGCCGGCGCATCTCGGCGCTGCCGCGCCACCGGATGGCCGCCGAGGGCATCGGCCGGACCTTCCAGAACCTGGCGCTGTTCCGCAGCATGACCGTGCGCGAGAACCTGCTGGTCGGCTGCCACGGCCGGCACCCCGCGGGCTTCGCGGGCACCCTGCTGCGGCTGCCCGGCGAGCGGCGCATGGAGCGCGAGGCGCAGGGCAGGGCGGACGGCATGCTGCGCTTCCTGGCGCTCGAGGAGGTCGCCGGCCGCGTCGTGGCCGACCTGCCCTTCGGCACCCAGAAGCGCGTCGAGCTCGGCCGCGCGCTCTGCGGCCGGCCGCGCTTGCTGCTGCTCGACGAGCCGGCCTGCGGGCTCAACCACCAGGAGCTCGAAGGCCTGGCCGCGCTGATCCGCGAGATCCGCGACCGGCTGGGCGTCACGGTGCTGCTGGTCGAGCACCACATGGGCCTGGTGATGGCGATCTCCGACCGGGTGGTGGTGCTGAACTTCGGCCGCAAGATCGCCGAGGGCACGCCGGCGGCCGTGCGGCAGCACCCGGAGGTGATCCAGGCCTACCTGGGAGGCGGACATGCCGATGCTGCTTGAGGTCGAAGGGCTGCATGCGGCCTATGGCGCGAGCCGGGTGCTGCATGGCATCGACCTGGCGATGCGGGCCGGCTCGGTCACCGCGCTGCTGGGCGCCAACGGCGCCGGCAAGACCACGACCTTGCGCGCGCTGTGCCAGATGGCGGTGCGCACCACGGGCGCGATCCGCATTGGCGGGGAGCGCGCCGATGGCCGGCCGACCGAGCGGATCGTGCGGCTCGGGGTCGCCCACGTGCCGGATGGCCGCGGCACCTTCCTGGCGCTGAGCACCGAGGAGAACCTGCGCCTGGGCGCCTACCTGCGGCGCGACCGGGCGGGCATCGCGGAAGACTTCGAGCGGGTCTACAGCTACTTCCCCCGGCTCAGGGAGCGCCGCGGCCAGCAGGCCGGCACCCTGTCCGGCGGCGAGCAGCAGATGCTGGCCATCGGCCGGGCGCTGATGTCGCGGCCGAGCCTGCTGCTGCTCGACGAGCCGTCCTTCGGCCTCGCGCCGCTGATCGTGCGCGACATCTTCGAGATCATGCGGCGCATCAATGCGGAGCAGGGCGTCTCGATCCTGCTGGTCGAGCAGAACGCGGCGCTGGCGCTGGACATCGCCGACTCGGTCTACCTGATGGAAACCGGCCGCATCGTGCTGCACGGCACGCCGCAAGAGGTCCGTGCCGACGACGCGGTGCGCCGCGTCTACCTCGGCGTCTGAGTATGGCCCCCACGCTTGCCACTTCGTGTGCTGCGCTGCCCCCCGAGGGGGCCGCAGCCGCCTTGGGGCGGCCCGGCGGCGTCTGATCTGGAACAACGGGAGAGAACATGGAAGCATTCCTGCATCAGTTGCTGGCCGGCCTGGCCACCGGCGGCATCTACGCCAGCGTCGCGCTGGCGCTGGTGATGATCTATCAGTCGACCCACCATGTGAACTTCGCGCAGGGCGAGATGGCGATGTTCTCCACCTGCCTCGGCTGGGCGCTGCTGCAGGCCGGCTTGCCCTACTGGGCGATGTTCGCGCTGACCGTGGGCCTGTCCTTCGTGCTGGGCGCACTGGTCGAGCGGATCGTCATCCGGCCGCTGCGCGACGCGCCGGTGCTCTCGGTGGTGGTCGTCTTCATCGGCCTCTTGATGATCTTCCACAGCCTGGCCGGCTGGTGGTTCGGCTTCACGATCAAGCGCTTCCCGAGCCCCTTTCCGGAGCGGGCCTGGTATGGCTCGGCCCTGATGTCCGCGCATGAAGTCGGGGCCATCGCCATCACGCTGGCGGTGATGGCGCTGCTCTTCGGGTTCTTCCGCTTCACCTCGCTCGGCCTCGCGATGCGGGCGGCGGCGCAGAACCCGGCGTCGTCGCGGCTGGTGGGCATCGACGTCGGGCGCATGCTGATGCTCGGCTGGGGCCTGGCCGGCGCGGTCGGCGCCGTGGCCGGCATGCTGGTGGCGCCGGTGGTCTTCCTCGATCCGGGCATGATGGGCGGCGTGCTGATCTACGCCTTCGCCGGCGCGCTGGTCGGCGGCATCGACAGCCCGGCCGGCGCGGTGCTCGGCGGCTTCATCGTCGGCGTGCTTGAGAACCTGATCGGCAGCTACGTGGTGGGCACCGAGCTCAAGCTCACGGTCGCGCTGGTGCTGATCGTCGGCGTGCTGATCGTGCGGCCGAGCGGACTGTTCGGCAAGACCATTGTGGTGAAGGTCTAGCCATGAGCCTTTTTGAACGCACCGCTGCCGCGCTCTTGCTGGCGCTGGCCATCGCCTTCCCCTTCCTGGCCGAGGGCTACGCCGTGTTCCAGGCCACCATGGTGCTGTCGTACGCGGTGGCGCTGCTGGGGCTCAACATCGTGACCGGCTACAACGGGCAGGTCTCGCTCGGACACGGCGCCTTCTATGCCCTCGGGGCCTACGCGGCGGCGATCCTGATGGACCGCTACGGCCTGCCGTACTGGGCGACTGTCCCCGCCGCGGGGGCGGTCTGCCTCGTGGCCGGCATCCTGTTCGGCCTGCCGGCACTGAAGCTCGAAGGCCTGTACCTGGCGCTGGCCACCTTCGCGCTCGGGGTGGCGATGCCGCAGCTGCTGAAGTACAGGCACCTGGAGCCGTGGACCGGTGGCGTGCAGGGCCTGGTGCTGGCCAAGCCGGACGCGCCCTTCGGCCTGCCGCTCACGCAGGACCAGTGGCTCTACCTGTTCGCGCTGGCCGTGACGGTGGCGCTGTTCGCGCTGGCGCGCAACCTGCTGCACAGCGGCGCCGGCCGGGCGATCGTCGCGATCCGCGACCACCCCCTGGCGGCGCAGAGCATGGGCATCGACAACCGCCGCTACAAGGCCGGCGCCTTCGGCATCTCGGCGATGTACACCGGCATCGGCGGCGCCTTGTCGGCCATCGCGGTGCAGTTCGTCGCGCCCGATTCGTTCACGATGTTCCTGTCGATCTCGCTGCTGGTCGGCGTGGTGGTCGGCGGCGTGGGAACGATCTCGGGGGCGCTGTACGGCGCCCTGTTCATCATGTTCGTGCCGACCGCGGCCGAGAAGATCTCGAAGGCCGCGCCATGGGCCGTCTACGGGATGGTCCTGATCCTGTTCGTGTTCCTGCTGCCCGGCGGGGTGGCGAAGCTGCTGCGCAAGCGCTCCTGATTCGCGTACAGGCGCCGCCGGGCGGGCGGGCTCTGCACCATGCCGGTGCCCTTCCGAAGGACGGCCATTGATCTGTGGTTTGTCCTCAAATGTCCCATTGACAGAACATTGGAAGTGCTCAACCATCGCGGGCATGTCGCAGATGCCCTTGCCGAAGTACCACCAGATCTATCTGGTGCTGCGCGAGCAACTCGACGAGGGTCGTTTTGCCGAAGGCCTGCCGGGCGAACTGGCGCTGATGGAGCAGTTCGGCGTGGCCCGCGTCACGGTGCGGCGAGCGCTCGGCCAGCTGTCCTCCGAAGGCCTGATCTCGCGCAACCCTGGCCGGCGCACACGCCCCGTTCCGCCGGCATCGGGTGCCGAGCCCCGCGCGGGTGACGGCATGGCGCGCGCCAACCTGCGCGGCCTGCTCGAGAACCTGGTGACCATGGGCCTGCACACTTCGGTCAAGGTGATCGACGTGGCGACGATTTCGGCCTCGGCCCAGGTCGCCGAAGCGCTGCAGCTGAAAGCCGGCGACGCGGTGCAGAAAGCGGTCCGCGTGCGCTCGACGCGCGAAGGGCCGCTGTCGCACATCACGACCTACGTGCCGAACGACATCGCGCGCAAGTTCGGCCGCCGCGAACTCGCGAAGAAGCCGATCCTGGTGCTGCTCGAGGAGTCGGGCGTCAAGGTCGGCCGCGCGCACCAGACGATCTCGGCACGCCTGGCCGACAACGTGCTCGCGGAGCACCTCGAAGTCTCGGTCGGCTCGGCCCTGCTGGCCGTGCGCCGCCTGATCTACGACGAAGCCGAACGCCCGGTGCAGTGGCTGCACGGCTTCTACCGGCCCGACCGCTACACCTACGAGATGCAACTGTCGCGCGTCGGCAGCATCGACGCCAAGGTGTGGGTCAGCAAAGACGTGTCAGCCCAGTTCAACTGAAGAAAAAGGAAAAAGCCCCATGCCCAATCGCCTCGATCGCCAGGACCGCCGCCGCTTCATGTCGCAATCCGCCGCCATGGCCTCGGCCCTTGCATTTCCGCTGGTGGCCGGCGCCCAGCCCAAGCCGATCAAGGTCGGCGTCCTGCATCCCGTGACCGGTGCGCTGGCCTATTCGGGCCAGCAATGCCGGCTCGGGGCGCTGATGGCGATCGAGGACATCAACAAGGCCGGCGGCATCAAGTCGCTGGGCGGCGCCAGGATCGAGGCGCTGCTCGGCGACGCGCAATCGCAGCCGCAGGCCGGCGCGGCCGAGGTCGAGAAGATGAACGAGGCCGGCGTCTCGGCCATCGTCGGTGCCTTCGCCTCGGCGATCTGCCTGGCCACCACGCAGGCGGCGGCCAAGTACAACCTGCCGCACGTGGTCGACGTCGGCGTGGCCGACCAGATCGTGGAGCGCGGCCTGAAGAACACCTTCCGCTTCGGTC
Source organism: Variovorax sp. P2_H12 (assembly GCF_056403395.1). Taxonomy (NCBI): domain Bacteria; kingdom Pseudomonadati; phylum Pseudomonadota; class Betaproteobacteria; order Burkholderiales; family Comamonadaceae; genus Variovorax; species Variovorax sp. P2_H12. The sequence goes on from NZ_JBFUFO010000018.1 coordinate 110,541, forward strand.
CCGGCTACAAGAAGTCGACCGAGGTCGCGATGGCCAACCTGCTGGTGCTCAACAAGGCGGCGGGCAATCCGGCCAAGACCGTGATGATCATCCACGAGGACTCGCTGTTCGGCTCCGGCACCGCGGCGCTGCTGGCGCGCGAACTGCCGGGCTACGGCTTCGACGTCAAGGAGGTCGTGAAGCACGCCAACCCGACACGCGACTTCAACAACATCGTGCTGCGCATGAAGTCGATCAACCCCGACATCGTGATTCCGGCCAACTACTACAACGAGTACGCGCTGCTGGTGCGCACCATGCAGCAGCAGAAGGTCAAGCCCAAGGCGATCTTCTCGGTGCTGGGCGGGGCGGCATCGAGCTACAAGTTCGTCAAGGAGTTTCCGGACGCGGCCAACGGCATCATCGACTGCAACCACTGGTTCAACCCGAAGGACAAGCGCTCGGCCGAGCTGCGAAAGCGGGTCGAGGCGCAGGGCCAGTTCTTCAGCTACGAGGTCTTCATGACCTATACCGCGATGGGCCTGCTGGCCGACGCCCTGGAGCGCGCCGGGTCGAGCGAGCGCGCCGCCATCATCGATGCGCTGGAGAAGAGCACTTTCTCGAGTCACATCATGCCGTACGGCCCGACGAAGTTCGCCAATGGCCAGAACGAGGGCGCGCAGCCGCTGATGACGCAGGTCGTGAAGAACGACATCAAGGTGATCATCCCGCGCGAGTTCCGCGAGGTCGAGCCGCTCTTCCCGCTCAACGCCTGAACCAGCAAGCAAGACGCCCTGCCGCGCGCCGCGGTGCGGGCGGGTCTCACGCCGACACCGCACCATGTTCGACCCCAGCATCCTCTTCTCGTCGGTCCTGAACGGCCTGACGACCGGCGCGGTCTATGCCCTGATCGCACTCGGCCTCACGCTGATCTACGGCGTGCTGCACATCATCAACTTCGCGCACGGCGCCGCGCTGATGCTGGCTCTGTATGCGGTGTACTTCCTCAAGGAGCGCTGGGGCATCGATCCCTACCTGGCGCTGCCGATCGTGATCCCGGGCATGTTCGCGCTCGGCTACGGGCTGCAGCGCATCGTGATCAACCGCGCCGGCCACGGCAAGGACGAGAACATCCTGCTGGTCACGCTCGGCATCGCGATCGTGATGGAGAACCTGGCGCTGCTGTTCTTCAAGTCGGACACGCGCAACATCGACACCGCCTATTCGCTCAGCACGGTCGCCATCGGCCCCGCGATGATCGCGGTGCCCAAGCTGGTGGCCTTCGCCGGTGCGCTGGTGGTGTCGGCGCTGCTGTTCTGGGTCATGGGCCGCACCGACCTGGGCCGCGCGATCCGCGCGGTCGCGAAGGAGAAGGAGGGCGCCAAGCTGATGGGCATCGACGTCGACCATGTCTACGCGATGAGCTTCGGCATCGGCCTGGCCTGTCTCGGCGCGGCCGCCTGCTTCCTGCTGCCGGCCTACTACGTGAACCCGCAGGTGGGCGGCGGCTTCGTGCTGGTGGCCTTCACGATCGTGGTGCTGGGCGGCATGGGCAGCTTCGTCGGCGCGCTGATCGGCGGCTTCCTGGTCGGCGTGGTCGAGTCGCTCGGCGGCCTGTACCTCGGCGAGTCGCTGGGGCAGATCGGCATCTTCGCGATCTTCATCGGGGTCGTCTTGTTTCGGCCGCAGGGCATGTTCGGAGCGAAGGAATGAGTGGTCCACGTCAACTGGTCGGTATTGCGCTCTTCACGGTGCTGGTGGCTTGCGTGCCGCTGGTCAGCCACTCGGGCGCGACCCTCAACTTCGTGATGATGGCGCTCTACGCCACGCTCATCGCGCAGGCCTGGAACATCCTGGGCGGCTTCGGCGGCCAGTTCTCCTTCGGCCATGCCCTGTTCTTCGGTTCCGGTGCCTACATCCAGGCGATTGCGCAACTGCAGGGCGGCATCAATGCCTGGGTCGCGCTCGGACTGGCGGTCGTCGGTGCCGCCTGCGTCGGCTTGTTCATCGGCGCGCTGACCTTCCGCTACGGGCTCAAGGGCTCCTACTTCGCGCTGGTCACGCTGGCGTTCGCCGAGGTCTTCCGCATCGTTGCGCTGTCGGTGCCCTTCACCGGCGGCGGTGTCGGCCTGATGCTGCCGCTGCGCGAGGCGCCGTCGAACCTGCAGTTCGCCTCGCGCGCCGGCTACCTGTGGGTGGTGCTGGCCTTCGTCACGGCGGCGCTGCTGGTCAGCTGGTGGCTGCGCAACGGACGCTTCGGCGCCTGGCTGCAGGCGGTGCGCGACAACGAGGACGCGGCGCGCGCGGTGGGCGTGAACCCGTTCCGCGTGAAGCTCGGCGCGATCGGCATCTCGGCCGCCTTCATGGGCGCGGCCGGTGCGTTCTACGTGCAGGTGTTCCAGTACATCGACCCCGGCATCGCCTACGGCCCGGCCACCTCGGTCGAGGCGCTGGTGGCGGCCATCGTCGGTGGCGTCGGCACCTTGTGGGGCCCGGTGCTGGGCGCGGTGGTGCTGCATCTGCTCGCCGACCTGACGCGCAACCTGTTCGGCGAGCTGCCCGGCATCAACATGGTGATCTACGGCACGGTGCTGGTGCTGATCGTGATCTTCCTGCCGCGCGGCATCGCGGGCCTGGGGCTCTCGGTGCGGCAACTGTGGGCGCAGGCGTTGGGAGGTCCCCGTGGCTGAACCGCTGCTCGTATTGAATGGCGTCTCGCGCTCCTTCGGCGGCCTGAAGGCGGTGCAGGACGTGAGCCTCTCGGTGTCCGAGGGCAGCCTCACGGCGCTGATCGGCCCCAACGGCGCCGGCAAGACCACGCTGTTTGCGCTGATGTCGGGCTTCTTGAAGCCCGATGCCGGCACGGTGCGCTTTGCCGGCCAGGACATCACCGGCCGCGAGCCGCATCGCAACGCCATGCTCGGCATGACGCGCACCTTCCAGATCGTGAAGCCCTTCGCGGCCCAGACCGTGCGCGAGAACATCGCGGTCGGCGTGCACCTGCACGAGCGCAGTCGCGGCGCGGCACTGCGGCGGGCCGATGAAGTGGCGCAGCGTGTCGGGCTCGCGGCGCAACTCGACAAGCCGGCCTCCGACCTCACGGTCGCCGGCCGCAAGCGGCTCGAACTGGCCCGTGCACTCGCCACCGAGCCGCGCCTGCTGCTGCTCGACGAAGTGCTCGCCGGCCTCAATCCGCAGGAGATCGCCGAGATGATGCCGGTGGTGCGCGGCATCGCCGACGGCGGCGTCACGGTGCTGATGATCGAGCACGTGATGCAGGCCGTGATGAACCTGGCCGAGCATGTCTGGGTGCTGGCGCAGGGCCAGCTGATCGCCGAGGGCAGTCCGGCCCAGGTGACGTCGAACGACAAGGTGGTCGAGGCCTACCTCGGCCACGGCACCGCGGCGCGGCTGCGCAAGGCGGCGGCCGCGAAGGGAAATCACGCATGACCGCCTTGCTTGACATCCAGGGCCTGCGCGGCGGCTACGGCCGCGTCGAGGTGCTGCGCGGCGTCGACCTGCAGGTGCATGCCGGAGAGATGGTCGCGCTGCTGGGCAGCAATGGCGCCGGCAAGTCGACCTTGAACAAGATGGTCTGCGGCCTCTGCCCGGCCTGGAGCGGCAGCGTGCGCTTCGACGGCAAGGACCTGAGCGGCGCGCACTACCGCGAGGTCGTCAAGGCCGGCCTGATCCAGGTGCCCGAAGGCCGCAAGGTGTTCCCGAACCTCAGCGTGCTCGAGAACCTCGAGCTCGGCTCCTTCACGCGGGCCCGCGAGCGCCGGGCCGCGAATCTCGACAAGGTGTTCGACATCTTCCCGCGCCTGCGCGAGCGCATCCGGCAGAACGCCGGCACCATGAGCGGCGGCGAGCAGCAGATGCTGGCCATCGGCCGCGGGCTGATGGCAGAGCCCGTGCTGCTGATCCTCGACGAGCCTTCGCTGGGCCTGTCGCCGCTGCTGGTCGAAGAGATGTTCACGCTGATCCGGCAACTGCGCGACGGCGGCCTGGCCGTGCTGCTGGTCGAGCAGAACGTCGGCCAGTCGCTGGAGATCGCGGACCGCGCCTACGTGCTGGAGAACGGCAGCGTGCGCTTCTCGGGCGCGCCGGATGACCTGCTCGGCAGCGACGAACTGCGCCGGGCCTACCTGGGCCTGTGAGCGCCGCCCGGATTGCCTTGTGAAACCCTCGGAGTGATCCAATGAAACGCAGAGACATCCTGATCGCATCCATGGCCGCACTGGCCGGCGCCGCCCAGGCCCAGGTCGGCAACGCGCCCGTTCGCATTCTGGTCGGCGCGCCGGCCGGCGGCTCGACCGACACCATCGCCCGCACGCTCGCTGCCGGCATGGGCCCGGTGCTGGGCCGCACCGTGATCGTCGAGAACCGGCCCGGCGCCGGCGGCAATATCGCCGCCGATGCGGTCGCCAAGGCGGCGCCCGACGGCAACACGCTGCTGATGAGCTTCACCAGCCATGCGATCAACGCCTCGCTCTATCCCACGCTGCCCTTCGACCCGGTGAAGGACTTCACGGCACTGACCTGCGTCGCGACCTCGCCGTCGATCCTGGTCGCCCATCCGTCGGTGCCGGCGAACAACGTGCGCGAGCTGATCGCGCTGGCCAAGGCGAAGCCGGGCCAGCTCAACTTCGCGATCGGCGCGCTGGGTTCCTCGCTGCACATGGCCGGCGAGGCCTTCAAGATGCAGTCGGGCGTGTACATCGTCAACATCCCGTACCGGGGCACCGCACCGGCCGTGCAGGACGTGCTCGCGGGCCAGGTGCAGCTGATGTTCGCGGCGGTCGGCAACGTGCAGCAGCACATCCTGGCCGGCAAGCTCAAGGCGCTGGGCGTGACCTCGGCCCGGCGCCTGCCCGAGTTCCCGGAGCTGCCGGCCATTGCCGAGACCCTGCCCGGCTACGAGTCGAGCGCCTGGTTCGGACTGTTCGGGCCGGCGCACATGCCGCCCGAGCTCACGCGCCGCGTCGCCGACGCGGCGCGTCAGGCGATCGGCGAGCCGGCGATGCGCAAGCGTTTCGCCAGCGAGGGCGTGATCCCGGTCGGCAATACGCCGGAGCAGTTCGGCCCCTTCGTCCAGAGCGAGATCAAGCGCTGGGCCCAGGTGGTCAAGTTTTCGGGAGCCAAGCCGGAATGAGCACTTCGACTTCCATCCAAACGGCTGCGCCGCCGCAAACGCTGGCGCAGAAGCTCATCGCCCGCGCCTGCGGCCGCGAGGCCGTCGCGGTGGGCGAGATCGTCACCTGCGCGGTCGACCTGGCGATGTTCCACGACTCCTCGGGTCCGCGCCGGCTGCAGCCCATGCTCGAGGAGCTCGGGGCGCAGCTCTGGGACCGCTCTCGCATCGTGCTGGTGATGGACCACTACGTGCCCGAACGCGACGACGACTCGCGCCGCATCGTGCGCATCGCGCGCGACTGGGCGCGCGACCAGCAGCTGCCGCACGTCTACGACAGCCAGGGCATCTGCCACGTGGTGGTGCCGCAGCACGGCCACATCCGCCCGGGCATGCTGTGCGTCGGCGGCGATTCGCATTCGCCCACCGGCGGCGCCTTCGGCGCCTACATGTTCGGCGTCGGCAGCACCGAGATGCTCGGGGTGGTGGTCACCGGCGAGATCTGGCTGCGCGTGCCCGAGACGATCCAGATGTGGTGGGACGGCGCGCTGCCCGCCGGCGTCACCGCCAAGGACATGATGCTGCACATGCTGGCGCGCTTCGGCATGAACGGCGGCCGCTACCAGGCGGTCGAGTTCTGCGGCCCGGCGGTGCGGGCGCTGTCGATGCAGGAGCGCATGACGCTGTCGAACATGAGCGCCGAGCTCGGCGCGCAGGCCGGCCTGATCGCGCCCGACGCGATCACCTCCGCGTTCCTGGCCGAGGCCGGTGCGCCACCGGTGGATACCGCGCCGTGGTTCACCGATGCCGACGCGGCGTTCACGCGCCACCGCTTCGACGCCTCCATGCTGGAACCCTATGTCGCGGCGCCGCACAGCCCGGCCAACGCCCATGGCGTGAGCCACTATGCCGGCACGCCCATCGACGTCGCCTACATCGGCGCCTGCACCGGCGCCAAGCTCGACGACCTGCGCGCCGCCGCGCAGGTGCTGCGCGGCCACAAGGTCGCCAGCGGCGTGCGGCTCATGGTGGCGCCGGCCAGCCTGCGCGACCAGGAACAGGCGCGCGATGAGGGCGTCCTGCAGGTGCTGCTCGATGCCGGTGCCGAACTCCTTCCCACCGCTTGCGGCGCCTGTTCCGGCTACGGCGATTCGATGGGAGACGACGTGACGGTCATCTCCACCACCGCGCGCAACTTCAAGGGCCGCATGGGCTCGCCGAGCGCGCAGGTGTACCTGGGCTCGCCCTATACGGTCGCGGCATCGGCGCTGCGAGGCCACATAGCGGATCCGCGCGAGGTGCTGCAATGAGTAGCCACGCAACGCACCGCGTCTGGCGCCTCGGCGCCGATGTCGACACCGACGTGCTCGCGCCGGGCCACGCGATGAAGTACGGCATCGAGACCATCGCGCAGCATTGCCTCGAATCCGTGCGTCCCGGGTTCGCGCGCGAGGTGCGCGCCGGCGACGTGATCGTCGCCGGGCCCAACTTCGGCATCGGTTCATCGCGCGAACAAGCCGCCGCCGTGCTGGTGCACCTGGGCGTGGACGCGGTGATCGCGCCGTCGTACGGCGGGCTCTATTTCCGCAATGCCTTCAACCTCGGGCTCCTGCTGCTGACGTGTTCCGAGGTCGAGTCGTTGAAGGACGGCGACCGCGTCGCCCTGGACGTGGCGCGGCCCTCGGTGTCGATCCCCGGCGGCCGGACACTGACTTGCGAACCCGTGCCCGATTTCCTGATGGACATGGTCCGCGCGGGCGGCCTCCTGAAGCAGCTCCGGCAACGCTTCGCCAAAGAAAGAACCGAACCATGAACGATTCACCGATCCCCTCGATGGACCCGGTCACGCTGGCCGTGCTGCGCGGCCGCCTGGAGCAGGTGGCCGACGAGATGGACGCGACGCTCTATCGCAGCGCCTTCAATCCGATCATCGCCGAGGCCCATGACGCCTGCCACGGCCTCTACGATGCCGCGAGCGGCGACACGCTGGTGCAGGGCAAGTCGGGCCTGCCCGTGTTCGTCGGCGCGATGGCCTTCGCGGTGCGCGCGACCGCGGCCGCGGCGGCGCCGCGCGGCGGCATGAAGGACGGCGACATCTGGATCAGCAACGACCCCTACGACGGCGGCACCCATGCCAACGACTTCAAGCTGGTGCGGCCCTTCTTCCGCGACGGCAATCTCTATTGCTACATGGCCTCGGCCGCGCACTGGCATGACGTCGGCGGCGCGGTGCCCGGCAACTACAACCCGGCCGCCACCGAATGCTGGCAGGAGGCGGTGCAGATCCCGCCGGTGCGCATCGTGCGCGACGGCGTGCTCGACCCCGACGTGCTGGCGATCCTGCGCGCCAACACGCGGCTGCCCGAAAGCCTGTGGGGCGACCTCAACGGCCAGCTCGCCGCGCTCGAACTCGGCGCCAAGCGGCTGCACGGCCTGCTCGACGAATACGGCGATGCGCTGGTGCTGCAGGCGATGGGCGAGCTGCGCAGCCGCGCGCTGCGCCTGATGCGCTCGCACATCGCCTCGCTGCCGGACGGCCGCTACAGCTTCGAGGACGTGCTCGACAACGACGGCATCGTCAACGAGCCGCTGACCATCGCGCTCGACATGACGGTGGCGGGCGACCGCCTGCTGCTCGACTTCTCTCGCACCTCGCCGCAATGCGCAGGGCCGGTGAACATCTCGCGCGCCACCGCGATCGCGGCCTGCTACGTGGCGCTCAAGCATGTGTTTCCCGATGTGCCGGCGAATGCCGGCGTGCTCGACGCGGTCGATTTCCTGATCCCCGACCGGCTGGTGATCAGCGCCGAGCGGCCGCGTCCGGTCGGTGGCTACACCGAGACCATCCTGCGCATGATCGACGTGATCTTCAGCGCCACCGCGCAGGCCGATCCGTCGCGCGCCGTGGCGCAGGCCTACGGCACGATCAACGCGCTGTCGATCGCGGGTCACCGCAGCGACGGGCCCCGCCGTGGCCAGCGCTGGGTGATGTTCAGCTTCTTCGGCGGCGGCCACGGTGGCCATTCGGGCGGCGACGGGCTCTCGCATGCCAACGCGCCGATTTCGACCGCGACCATCCCACCGCTGGAAATCCTCGAGGCCGCCTACCCGGTGCGCTTCACCGAATGGGCGCTGCGCCCCGGCTCCGGCGGCGACGGCCAGTTCCGCGGCGGCCTGGGCGCGATCTACGAGATCGAGCTGCTCGAGAAGGAGGCCGAGGTCTATGTCTTCGGCGAGCGCGGTAGTTCGCCGCCCAAGGGCATCGCGGGCGGCGGTTCGGGCGCGGTCAACGTCTTCAGCTACGAGAACGACGGCGCCTGGCACCGGCCGCCGATGGTGTCGAAGATGCACGGCATCCGGCTGGCGCAGGGCGAGCGCCTGCGGCTCGAGACACCGGGCGGCGGCGGCTGGGGCGCGCCGGCACGGCGCAGCGCCGCGCAGCGCGCACAGGATCTGGCCATGGGCTATGTGAACAACGGCGAAGCAACGGACAAGAAGGCCGCGCAATGACAGCAGCAGCACACACGGAAAAGGCCCCTGGCCGGCTGGTCGTCGGCGTCGACGTCGGCGGCACCTTCACCGACCTCTTCGTGCTCGACGAGCACGAGGGCACGGCGCGCATCGTCAAGGTGCCGTCGACCCGCGGCGAGGAAGCCCGCGGCTTCATGAACGGCGTGGCGCGCGTGGCCGATTCGGCTTCGGCCATCGCGACCATCGTGCACGGCACCACGGTCGGCACCAACGCGCTGCTCGAGCGCAAGGTGGCGCGCACCGGCATCATCACCACCCGCGGCTTTCGCGACGTGCTCGAGATGCGCCGACGCGACCGGCCCGAGACCTGGGGCCTGCGCGGCAGCTTCGTGCCGGTGGTGCCGCGCGACCTGCGGCGCGAGGTCGACGAGCGCGTGCTGGCCGACGGCACGCTGCACACGCCGGTCGACCTCGACCAGGTGCGGGCCGAGGCACGCGCGCTGCTGGAGGCCGGCTGCGAGGCGGTCTGCGTGTTCTTCATCAACACCTACGCCAACCCCGAGAACGAGCGCCTCGCGGTCGCCGCGGTGCGCGCGCTGTGGCCGAACGCCCATGTCACTTCGGCTTGCGAGGTGCTGCCCGAGATCCGCGAGTTCGAGCGCTGCTCGACCGCCACGCTCAACGCCGCGCTGCAGCCCGTGGTGGGCAGCTACCTCGAACGCCTGGAATCCGACCTGCGCGCGCAGGGCTTCGAGGGCGAACTGCTGGTGGTGCAGAGCAACGGCGGCGTGATGTCGCGCCAGACCGCGAGCGACCTGCCGGTGCGCACCGCGCTGTCGGGCCCGGCGGCCGGCGTGATCGCCTGCGCGGCCATCGCGCGCGCGGCAGGCTTTCCGAACGCGATCACCGGCGACATGGGCGGGACCTCCTTCGACGTCTCGCTGGTCGCCAACGGCGAGGCGGCGCTGGCGGCTCAGACCGCGATCGAATTCGGCATGGTGATCCGCTCGCCGATGATCCAGATCGAGACCATCGGCGCCGGTGGCGGCTCGATCGCCTCGGTCGACGCCAGCGGCATGCTGCAGGTCGGCCCCGAGTCGGCCGGCAGCATCCCCGGGCCGGCCTGCTATGGCCGCGGCAACATGCGCCCGACGGTGACCGATGCCAATGTGCTGCTCGGCCGCATCGCCGCCGACCGGCCGCTCGGCGGCGGCTTGCTCGCGGCGCTCGATGCCGAGAAGTCGTTCCAGGCCATCGACGCGCATGTCGCCAAGCCGCTGGGGCTCGACGTCTACCAGGCGGCGGAGGCGATCCTCACGGTGGCCAACGCGCGCATGGCCGGCGCGATCCGGCTGGTGTCGATCGAGCGCGGGCATGATCCGCGGCGCTTCGCCTACATGCCCTTCGGCGGCGGCGGTGCGCTGCATGTGTGCGCGATGATGCGCGAGGTCGGCGTCGCCATCGGCATCGTGCCGCGCTACCCCGGCGTGACCTCGGCGCTGGGCTGCGTGATCGCCGACATGCGGCACGACGCGGTGCAGACCCTCAACCGCCCGCTCGACGAACTCGATGTCGCGCAACTGGGCCGGCGCATCGCCGAACTCGCCGAGGCCTGCCAGCAGCGGCTCGATTCGTCGGGCGTTCGCTTCGACGAGGTGCGCGAGGTGATCGCGCTCGACATGCTCTATGCGGGCCAGACGCACACGCTGCCGGTGCTGCTGCCGGCAGCCACGGCGCAAGCCTTGACGCGTGAAGCCATCCGCACCGCCTTCGAGTCCAGCTACGGCGCTGCCTTCGGCCGTGTGCTCGACGGCATCGGCATCCGCGTGATGAACCTGCGCTATGCCCGCATCGGCGTGCGGCCCAAGTTCGATCTGGCTGTGCTTGCGCCGGTCGGCGAGGGCAGCAGCGCGCCGCTGGGTACGCAGCGCGTGTTTCACGACGGGCAATGGCGCGAGGCGCTGCGCTATGCGCGGCTCGAGCTGCCGGTCGGCGCACGCATCGACGGGCCGGCGATCCTCGAGCAGGCCGACACCACCGTCTGGCTCGAACCCGGCTTCCAGGCCGAGGTCGATGCGCACGGCAACCTGCTGGTGAGGCTGTCGTGAGCGCAGCGCCGGTCCGCGGAGCGACCACGGCGCTGGTCGTGATCGACCTGCAGAACGACTTCCTCGACGGCCAGGGCGCCTATGCCCGCGGTGGCGACAGCAACCCGCCCGCGCTGCTGCTGCCCGACCGCGTGGCGACCGTGGCGCGCGCCCTCAAGGCCGCCGGCGGGCTGGTGGCGGCGAGCCAGTTCACGCTGTGGCCCGATGCGGCCGGCGAGCCGATGGTGTCGCCGCACCTGAAGGCGCTGCGTCCGTACCTTCGAAAGGGCGATTTCGCGCCCGGCAGCTGGGGCCAGGCGAACGTCGACGCGCTGGCCGGCCTGGTCGACGTCGCGGTCAGCAAGGTCGCCTACTCGGCCTTCTTCAACACCCAGCTCGACTGGGTGCTGCGCCGCGCCGGCATCGACACCGTGGCGGTGTGCGGCATCGTCACCAACGGCGGCGTGGCGAGCACGGTGCGCGACGCCCACATGCGCGACTACCGCACGCTGGTGCTGGCCGACGGCTGCGCGGCCTTCGGCGAGGAGCGGCACCAGACCTCGCTGGCCGACATGCGCAACGTGGCCGAGGTGGTGGACTGCGCGGCCTTCGTGCAGTTGCTGGCATGACGATTCAATCGGATAGGGGTCCGGTGCGCCGCATTCGACGTGCTTCGCACATCGAGGCCGAGATGCACGTGCCGGTGGCGATCATCGGCGCCGGCGCCTGCGGGCTCACGGCGGCGCTGATGCTGCACGACGCCGGCATCGAATGCGTGCTGCTCGAGCGCGATGCCGTGCCGAGCGGCTCGACCGCGCTGTCTTCGGGCTTCATCCCCGCACCCGGCACGCACGCGCAGCGCCAGAAAGGAATCCAGGGCGACAGTCCCGCGCGCTTCGCGGCCGACATCCAGGCCAAGGCCCACGGCCGCGCCGCGCCGGACCTGGTGCTGGCATATGCCGGGGCCATCGGGCCGGCACTCGATGCCCTGCAGGCCAGGCACGGCCTCGACTGGATCGTGCTCGACGGCTTCCTCTATCCCGGCCACAGCATTCACCGGATGCATGCCCTGCCGCAGAAGACCGGTGCGGCACTGATGGCGCGGCTGCAAGCGGCGGTGGAAACGGCAGGCATCCCGGTGCTGACGCAGGCGCTGGTCGACACGCTGTGGTGCGACGACGCCGACCGCGTGATCGGCATCGGCTACCGCCGTCCCGATGGCCGCGAGGAAACGCTGGCTTGCGACGCCCTGCTGCTGGCCTGCAACGGCTTCGGCGGCAATGCGGCGATGGTCCGCGCGCTGCTGCCCGAGATGGCCGAAGCGGCCTTCGGCGGCCATGTGGGCAACGACGGCAGCGCCATTCTCTGGGGCCAGGCGATCGGCGCCCGATTGCGCGACCTCGGCGGCTATCAGGGGCATGGCTCCTGGGTCACGCCGCAGGGCGCGCTGATGTCCTGGGCCGTGATGATGGAAGGCGGCGTGCAGATCAACCGCGAGGGCCGGCGCTTCCACGACGAGACGCAGGGCTATTCCGAAGCCGCGGTGCATGTGCTGGCGCAGCCAGGCGCTGTCGCCTGGAACGTGTTCGACGCGCCGTTGCTCGAACTGGCGCGCGGCTTCCCCGATTTTCGCGAAGCGGAGGCTGCGGGCGCGCTCAGGCGCTGCGACACCGTGGCCGATCTCGCGGCCTGCATCGGCTGCGATGCGGCGACGGTGCAGTCGACCCTCGATGGGCTGCAAACCGGCGTGCCGCAGTCCGATGGCCGCGTCGTCCAGCGCGCGCTGGCCGCGCCGTACTTCGCGGTCAAGGTCACGGGCGCGCTGTTCCACACGCAAGGCGGACTCGACATCGCGCCGGATGCGCGCGTGCTGCGGCAGGACGGCTCGCCGCTGCCGAACCTGCTGGCGGCCGGCGGCGCCGCGGGCGGCGTCTCGGGCGACCAGGTCTGGGGCTATCTGTCGGGCAACGGCCTGCTGAGCGCAGTCGCAGGCGGCTCTATCGCGGCGCGCACCGCCGCCGCGCTGATCAAGGAAAGGAAGGCATCCCATGGCCGATGAATCATTCAAGTCGCGCCTCGCGCGCAACGACATCGTGCTGGCGCCGGGCGTCTACGACGCACTCAGCGCCCTGGTGGCGGAGCAGGCCGGCTTCGAGGCGCTGTACCTCTCGGGCGCCTCGATCGCCTACACGCGGCTCGCGCGCTCCGATGTCGGGCTCACCACCTTCACCGAGGTGGAGGACACGCTGGCGCGCATCACCGAGCGCGTCGGCCTGCCGGTGATCGTCGATGCCGACACCGGCTTCGGCAACGCGCTCAACACCCAGCGCACCGTGCGCGGCTTCGAGCGGGCCGGCGCGGCGATGATCCAGATCGAGGACCAGGGGTTCCCGAAACGCTGCGGCCATCTCGACGGCAAGACCGTGGTGCCCGAGCGCGAGATGGTCGGCAAGCTGAAGGCGGCGCTGGACGCGCGGGCTTCCGACGCCACGCTGATCCTGGCACGCACGGACGCGCTCGCGGTCGAGGGGCTCGACGCCGCGCTCGACCGCGCGGAGGCCTACCTGGAGACCGGCGTCGACGCCCTGTTCGTCGAGGCGCTGCGTTCGCCTGAGCAGATGGATCGGGCCTGCAAGCGATTCGCGCACCGCGTGCCGCTGCTGGCGAACATGGTCGAGGGCGGCAAGACGCCGGTGCAGGACGCGGATGCGCTGCAGGCGCACGGCTTCCGCATCGCGATCTTTCCGGGCGGCACGGCCCGCGCGGTGGTGCATGCGCTGCAGGGCTACTACGCGAGCCTGCAGGCGCATCGCACGACGCTGCCGTGGCGGGATCGGATGCTGGACTTCGATGGACTCAACGAAGTGATCGGGACGCCGCAGCTGATGGCGCAGGGCCGGCGGTACGAGTGAGCCGCGCGCCTGCGGAGCAGGACCGTGCGCATGAGACGACGTTGAATGCCGGCCGCGCCGCCGGTTGCCGCCCCGCGGCTGGGCCGCCCGCGCCGACGCGGCGCGGGGACCGGACTCAGGCCGACATGTCGATCACCACGCGGCCCTGGATCTGCCCCTTGTGCATGCGGGCGAACACCGCGTTGATGTTCTCCAGCTTCTCGGTCGACACGGTGGCCTTGACCTCGCCGCGGGCGGCGAACTCCAGCGATTCCTGCAGGTCGAGCCGCGTGCCCACGATCGAGCCCCGCACCGTGATGCCGCGCAGCACCATCGAGAAGATCGGCAGCGGGAAATCTCCCGGCGGCAGGCCGTTGAGCGAGACCGTGCCGCCGCGGCGCACCAGCCCCAGCCCCTGCTCGAAGGCCTTGGGCGAGACCGCCGTGATCAAAGCGCCATGCGCGCCGCCGATCTCCTTCTGCAGATAGGCGACCGGGTCGGTGGTGCGCGCGTTCACCGTGACGGCGGCGCCGAGCTTCTTCGCCAATTCGAGCTTGTCGTCCTCGACGTCGATCGCGGCCACGTTCAGGCCCATGGCCCGCGCGTACTGCACCGCCATGTGGCCGAGCCCGCCGATGCCCGAGATCGCGACCCAGTCGCCGGGCCGGCAATCGGTGACCTTCAGGCCCTTGTAGACCGTCACCCCGGCGCACAGCACGGGCGCAATCTCGACGAAGCCGATGTGCGCCGGCAGGTGGCCCACGTAGGCGGGGTCGGCCAGGGTGTAGTCGGCGAAGCCGCCGTTGACCGAATAGCCGGTGTTGGTCTGCGCTTCGCACAGCGTCTCCCAGCCGCCCAGGCAGTGCGTGCAGTAGCCGCAGGCCGAGTGCAGCCACGGCACGCCCACCCGGTCGCCCTCCTTGACGTGCTTCACGTTGCGGCCGATGGCGGCCACGAATCCCACGCCCTCGTGGCCCGGGATGAACGGCGGATTGGGCTTGACCGGCCAGTCGCCTTCGGCGGCATGCAGGTCGGTGTGGCAGACGCCCGAGGCCTCGATCTTGACCAGGATCTGGTTGTCGTCCGGCACCGGCACCGGCACTTCTTCCAGCGTGAGCGGCTTGCCGAATTCGCGGACCACGGCCGCGCGCATCGTCTTTGGAATCATCGAAAAGTCCTTTCGTCTTCAGAAAAAACCCATCGGGTGCTGCGATTCGCTCACCAGCAGATTCTTGGTCTGCGGGTGGTGGTCCAGCATTATCTTGTGATTCTCGCGCCCGATGCCCGATTGCTTGTAACCGCTGAATGCCGCATGCGCCGGGTATTGGTGGTCGCAGTGGGTTCACATCCGCCCGGCCTGGCCACGCGCTTCAGGGCGCGCTCCATGAAGCGGTCGTCGATCGAGCGCCACTGCCCTCGGGCGGCCTACACTGGCCGCCTTTTTCAGCCAGTGCGTCTGCCATGAGAACCACCCGCCGTTCATTTCTTCTGTCTTCAGCGGCCTTCGGCCTCGCCGCCGTCTGGCCCTTCGCCGCCCACGCCGACAACCGCGACACCCAGCCGATCCGCCTCGTCGTGCCCTTCGGTGCCGGCGGCGTCGCCGACCTCACGGCCCGGGTGGTCGGCAAGGCGATGGCGAGCCAGCTCGGCCAGCCGGTGGTGGTCGACAACCGCCCCGGTGCCGGCGGCGTGGTGGCCGGCACGACGGTGGCCAGCGCGGCGCCGGATGGCCTCACGCTGCTGCTCATGAGCAACGGCACGGCCGTAAGCGAGGGCCTGTTCCAGCGCCTGCCCTTCGACACCCGCAAGGACTTCGCACCGATCTCGCTGCTGGGCTACTTCGACCTCGCGATCGTGGTGCCCGAGGCTTCGCCGCTGCGCAGTCTGGAGGATCTCGTGGCGGCGGCCAAGGCGCGGCCCGGAAAACTGAACATCGGCACGGTCAACATCGGCAGCACGCAAAACCTCGCGGCGGAACTGTTCAAGAGCCGGGCCGGCATCGACGTCCAGGTGGTGCCCTTCAACGGCACGCCGGCCGTGGTGACGGCGCTGCGCAGCGGCCAGATCGACGCCGGTGTCGAGATCCTCTCGCCGGTCATGCCTCAGATCTCGGGCAAGGCGCTGCGCGCGCTCGCCGTGATGGGCGAGCGACGCAACCCGGCCCTGCCGGCCGTCGCCACGGTGGGCGAGGGGGCCGGGCTGAAGGATTTCGACGTGCGCTCCTGGAACGCGCTGGCCGCGCCCGCCAGGACGCCGCGCGAGCGCATCGACCGGCTCAACCGCGCGGTTCGCGCCGCGCTGGCATCGGCCGAAGTGCAGCAGCAACTGGCGGCGCTGAACGTGCAGCCGCGCGCCGGCAGTCCCGAGGAACTGGCCGCGCTGCTCGACGGCGAGATCCGGCGCTGGAGCGGCGTGATCGCCGCCGCCGGCATTCCGCGCCAGTAGTTTTTTCAGATGAGGACAGACATGCAACTCGAACACATCGGCCTGATCGGCTATGGAGAGGTGGGCAAGACCTTCGCGCTCGGCCTCAAGGACAAGCCCGGCGTCCGGACGGTGGGCGCCTGGGACCTGAAGTTCATCGACCCGGCGCGCCAGGCGAGCGAGCAGGCGCACGCGGCGCAGGCCGGCGTGGTGGCGCACCCGTCCATGGGCGCGCTGTGCCAGGCCAGCACGCTGGTGATTTCCGCCGTCACCGCCTCGAACACGCTGGGCGTGGCGCAGGAGGCGGCGCCGCAGCTGCGCCCGGGCACCGTCTTCCTCGACCTCAACTCGGCCTCGCCCGGGACCAAGCAGCAGTGCGCGGCGCTGGTCGAAGCCGCCGGCGCGCATTACGTCGAAGCCGGCGTGATGACCTCCGTGCCGCCTTACGGCATCCGCGTGCCGATGCTGCTCGGCGGCGAGCGAGCGGCCGCATTGGCCGAGGCCCTGTCCGCCTGGGGCCTGGACACGAAGGCCGTGAGCGAGCGCCTGGGCGTCGCCAGCGCGATCAAGATGAGCCGCAGCGTGATGATCAAGGGCCTGGAGGCACTGGTCATCGAAAGCTACGCCACGGCGCGCGCCTACGGTGTGGAAGACCATGTGCTGCCGACCCTGCAGGAGACCTTCCCGAGCATCGACTGGAGCCGCCAGGGCGCCTACTTCTTCAGCCGCGTGGTGCAGCACGGCCAGCGCCGGGCCGAGGAAATGCGGGAAGCCGCCAACACGGTGCGCGAGGCCGGCTTCGCGCCGACCATGACGGCGGCCATCGCCGACAAGCAGCAGTGGGTGGCCGACCAGGCCAGGGCCGGGGTGTTCGACGGGCTCGACGCGCAGTCGCCCTGGCAGGACTACGCCGACCGCCTGCTGGCCGCGCGCAAGGACTGAGCCCCCACGCTCGTCACTTCGTGTACTCGCTGCCCCCCGAGGGGGCGCGGTCCGCCTTGGGGCGGCCCGGCGGCGGACTGAGGCCTTTTCAGCCCTTGAGAAGGGACTCGCCGGTCTTGCGGATCAGGTCCAGCGTCGCCTGCTGCGTCAGCGTCGCGCGCCGCAGCGCGCTGACCGCGGTGAAGACCGGGATGCGCAGCGGCGGCGACACGATCTCGCGCAGGGTGTAGGCCGAGGGGTTGATCGAGCGGATCACCGCGTTGCGCGACAGGATCGCGAAACCGGCACCGTCGGCGACCAGGTCGAGCATCGCCGACACGCCATCGATCTCGAGCGCCACATGCGGCGTGCAGCCGATGCCGGCCATCTCGGATTCCACGTACATCCGGATCGCATTGGGCCGGCTCGGGATCACCAGCGGCAGCCGGGCCACCTCGGCCAGCGCCATCGGTGCCGGCGGCGGGTCTTCCTGCAGCCCGGGCGGGCGGCGCCCGACCAGCAGCAGCGACTGCTCCAGCAAGCGCTGCACATCCAGCCCCGGCATCGGCCGGGCGTCGTAGAGCACCGCGATGTCCAGTCCGCCGTGCAGCACCTGGTCCTGCATCGCGGTCGAGAGGTTTTCGCTGATCGACAGCTGCGCCTGCGGCATCTGTTCGCGGAAGGCGCGGGTGAGAGGCACCGTCAGCACCCGCGCGATGCTGGGCGGCAGGCCGACCGCCACCCGGCCGGCCAGCGAGCCGCGCACGCGGTCGAGCTCTTCGCGGGCGCGCTCCACCTGATGGAGGATGCCGCGCCCATGGGCCAGCAGCACCTGCCCGGCCTCGGTCGGCGTGGCGCCGCGGCCATTGCGCACCAGCAGGTTCTGCCGCAGTTCGACCTCGAGCAGGCGCACCTGCCGGCTCAGCGCCGGCTGCGCCACTTTCAGCGCCACGGCGGCACGCGTGAAGCTGCCCAACTCGGCGACGCGAACGAAATACGCCAGCTGTTTCAGGTCCACGGGGCTTCTCCAGGCTCAGCCGCTGATGATATGCCGATTTGTTCTAGCTGCTAGTGGCTTATGGCAAATCTCGCAGGGCCATACCGCCGCAAAATCCGCTCAATCGAGCCGGCCGCACCGGCATTGGAGACAAGGCGAAAAGCATGCAGAAGACCGCGATCAAGGGGATTTCGTCGATGGCCACCCGCCAGGTGCTGGCCGATCTGGTCGCCGCTTTCGAGCAGCGCTCGGGGGCCTCGGTCACGATCGAATCGGTCGGCGGCGTCGATGCCGCCAAGCGGGTGCTGGCCGGCGAGCCCTTCGACGTGGTCGTGCTGGCTTCCGACGCCATCGACAAGCTGATCGCCGCCGGCCGCATCGAGGCCGGCAGCAAGACCGACCTGGTGCGCTCTGGCGTCGCGGTGGCCGTGAAGGCGGGCGCCCCGCATCCCGACATCGGCTCCGAGGAAGCGCTGCGCAGCGCCGTGCTGGCCGCCCGCAGCCTCAGCTATTCGACCGGCCCGAGCGGCGTCGCGCTGGCCGCGCTGTTCGAGCGCTGGGGCATCGCCGAGCAGATCAAGGCGCGCATCGTGCAGGCGCCCCCGGGCGTGCCGGTCGGCACCCTCGTCGCGCGCGGCGAGGTCGAGCTGGGCTTCCAGCAGCTCAGCGAACTGATCCATGTCGAGGGCATCGACCTGCTGGGCCCGATGCCGCCCGCGATCCAGATCGTCACCATTTTTTCCGCTGGTGTCGGCACCGGATCGGCCCAGGCCGAGACCGTGCGCGCCATGCTGGCCTTCATGGCCTCGCCCGAGGCCGACGCCGCGAAGCGCGCGCAGGGCATGGACCCGGCCTGAGCCACCCGTACCAAATCGCAGGGATCATGAAACAAGCAAACAACACGCCGCTGGACGTCCAGGCGTTCTTCAATTCGCAGGGCTTCTCCGGCTATCAGTGGCTGATCTTCGGCCTGTGCTTCCTGGTGGTCCTGCTCGACGGCTTCGACACCGCCGCCATCGGCTACATCGCGCCTTCGCTGATCGGCGAGTGGGGCGTGTCCAAGCCCGCGCTGGCGCCGGTGCTGAGTGCGGCACTGTTCGGGCTGGCAGCGGGCGCCCTGAGCGCCGGCCCGCTGGCCGACAGGTTCGGCCGCCGGGCGGTGCTGACCGCATCGGTGCTCGTGTTCGGCCTGGCGAGCCTGGCGTCCAGCTTCGCCGGCAGCCTCGAGGGCCTCACGGCCCTGCGTTTCGTGACCGGGCTGGGCCTCGGCGCGGCCATGCCCAATGCCGTCACCCTGACCAGCGAATACTGCCCGGACAAGCAACGCTCGATGCTGACCAACGCGATGTTCTGCGGCTTTCCGTTGGGGGCGGCTTTCGGCGGCTTCCTGGCCGCCTGGATGATTCCGCATTGGGGCTGGCGCAGCGTGCTGCTGCTGGGGGGCATCGTGCCCGTGGTGCTGGCGCTGCTGATGCTCGTGGTGCTGCCGGAATCGGTGCGCTACATGGTGGCCCGGGGACAGCCGAGCGAACGCATCCGCCGCGTGCTGGTGCGCATTTCCGCCACGGCCGCAACGGCGACCTCCTTCGTCCTGACCGAGCGGCAGGCCGGCCCGGTGGCGGGCAGCGGGCTGGCGCTGGTGCTGGGGCGCAGCCACCGCATCGGCTCCTTCATGCTCTGGCTGGCTTACTTCATGGGCCTGGTCATCTTCTATGCGCTGATCAACTGGATGCCGATCCTGCTCAAGGACGCCGGCATGGATCCGCACAAGGCCGTGCTGGTGGCGGCGCTGTTTCCGCTGGGGGGCGTCGGTGCCGTGTTCTGCGGCTGGCTGATGGACCGCTTCAATGCCAACCGGATCATTGCCGTCGGCTATGCGCTGACCGCCCTGTCGGTCTACCTGATCGGCCAGACCGTGGGCAACGACGGCTGGCTGGTGGTGATGGTGTTCGTCGCCGGCACCATCATGAACACGGCGCAGTCGTCGATGCCCGCGCTGGCCGCGGTCTTCTACCCCACGCAGGGCCGGGCCACCGGCGTCGCCTGGATGCTGGGCATCGGCCGCTTCGGCGGCATCGCGGGCTCGTTCCTGGTGGCCGAGCTGGCGGCCCGCAGCCTGGGCTTCGACCGCATCTTCACCATCGTGGCCATTCCGGGCCTGATCGCCACCGCGGCCCTGGTCGTCAAGCAGTGGGTGCATCCGCAAGCCCCTGTGGGCCGGAGCCTGCGCGACCCCGCCGCGGAACCCGTGGCCCATTGAACCCCTCACCGTCATCGACCTTTCAGTCCCAGGAGCACACGACATGATCATCGACGTCCACGGTCACTACACGACCGCCCCTGCCGCACTCGGCGCCTGGCGCGACCTGCAGATCGCCGGCCTCAAGGACCCGTCCAAGGCGCCCAAGGCCAGCGACCTCCAGATCAGCGACGACGACATCCGCGAGACCATCGAGAGCAACCAGCTCAAGCTCATGAAGGAGCGCGGCTCCGACCTGACCATCTTCAGCCCGCGCGCCAGCTTCATGGCCCACCACATCGGCGACTTCGAGACCTCGTCGACCTGGGCCGCGATCTGCAACGAGCTCTGCTATCGCGTGAGCCAGCTGTTCCCCGACCACTTCATCCCGGCCGCGATGCTGCCGCAGTCGCCGGGCGTCGACCCCAAGACCTGCATCCCCGAGCTCGAGCGCTGCGTCAAGGAATACGGCAATGTCGGCATCAACCTGAACCCCGACCCGAGCGGCGGCCACTGGACCAGCCCGCCGCTGAGCGACCGCCAGTGGTACCCGATCTACGAGAAGATGGTCGAGTACGACATCCCCGCGATGGTCCACGTCAGCACCAGCTGCAACCCGGCCTTCCACACCACCGGCTCGCACTATCTCAACGCCGACACCACGGCCTTCATGCAGTGCCTGACCTCGGACCTGTTCAAGGACTTCCCGACGCTGCGCTTCCTGATCCCGCACGGCGGCGGCGCGGTGCCGTATCACTGGGGGCGTTTCCGCGGTCTCGCGCAAGAGCTCAAGAAGCCGCTGCTCGACGAGCACCTGCTCAACAACATCTACTTCGACACCTGCGTCTATCACCAGCCGGGCATCGACCTGCTGAACACCGTGATTCCGGTCAAGAACGTGCTGTTCGCATCGGAAATGATCGGCGCGGTGCGCGGCATCGACCCGACCACCGGCCACTACTACGACGACACCAAGCGCTACATCGAGTCGAGCAAGATCCTGAGCGATGCCGACCGCTTCCAGATCTACGAAGGCAATGCGCGCCGCGTGTTCCCGCGGCTCGACGCCGCCCTCAAGGCCAAGGGCCTCTGACCCCCATCTAGGAGACATGACCATGTACGAACTCGGAGTCGTCTATCGCAACATCGAGCGCGCCGACCGCGCCACGGCCGATGCCCTGGCCAAGCTCGGCTCGGCCACGGTGCACGAGGCCATGGGCCGCGTCGGCCTGCTCAAGCCTTACATGCGGCCGATCTATCCCGGCGTGCAGGTGTCGGGCACCGCGGTCACGGTGCTGCTGCAACCCGGCGACAACTGGATGATGCATGTGGCGGCCGAGCAGATCCAGCCCGGCGACGTGGTGGTGGCGGCGGTCACGGCCGAATGCACCGACGGCTATTTCGGCGACCTGCTGGCCACCAGCTTCCAGGCCCGCGGCGCCCGCGCGCTGATCATCGACGCCGGCGTGCGCGACGTGAAGACCCTGCAGGAAATGAACTTCCCGGTCTGGAGCCGCGCGATCTCGTCCAAGGGCACCATCAAGGCCACGCTCGGCTCGGTCAACATCCCGGTGGTCTGCGCCGGCATGCTGGTCACGCCCGGCGACGTCATCGTGGCCGACGACGACGGCGTGGTCTGTGTGCCCCGTGCAATGGCGGCCAAGGCGCTCGAAGCCGCCGTGGCGCGCGAAGCCAACGAAGGCGCCAAGCGCGAGAAGCTCGCCTCCGGCGTGCTGGGCCTCGACATGTACAAGATGCGCGAGCCCCTCGAGAAGGCCGGCCTGCGCTACATCGACTGAATCCCTTTCTACCTCTTCACCTGGTCCCAACATGCAAGTCACACGACGCTTCCTGGCTCAACGCGGCCTCGCCCTGGCCGCCGGCGCATTGACCGCCGCCGCGCTGCCGATGGGCGCCTTCGCCCAGCAATTCCCGACCAAGCCGGTGCGCATCATCACGCCGTTCCCGGTCGGCGGCGGCCCGGACGGCGTCGCCCGCCTGGTGGCCGACAAGCTGTCGCGTGCCTGGGGCCAGCCGGTGGTGGTGGAGAACCGCCCGGGCGGCAACGGCTTCATCGCCATCGACGCCTTCAAGCGCGGCGCCAAAGACGGCACCGACATGGTCGTGCTCGACAACGTGCACCTGGCCGCCTACCCGGCCCTGTTCAAGAAGCTGCCCTACGACCCGGTGAAGGACTTCGACACGCTGCTGCCGCTGTTCAAGACCTACTTTTTCTTCACGGTCGCGACCAACAGCAAGTACAAGACCGTCGGCGACATCATCGCGGACGCCAAGGCCAACCCGGGCAAGCTCAACTTCGGCTCCTGGTCGATCGGCAACCCGGTGCACCTGGGCTCCGAACTGTTCGCGAGCACCGCGGGCATCAAGATGGAGCACGTGCTCTACAAGGAAACCACCCAGCTCTACACCTCGGTGTCGACCGGCGAGCTGGCCTTCGCGCTGGGCAGCGCCGCCACGGCGGGCCCGCTGCAGCGCGCCGGCAAGCTGCGCTTCCTGGCCGTGACCGCGCCGCAGCGCAACGCCAGCTTTCCGGACGTGCCCACGGTGGGCGAGTCGGGCGGCCCGAAGGGCTTCGAGGTCACGGGCTGGAACGCGATCGCGGTGCCGCCGGGCCTGCCGCCGGCGGTCACCGACAAGATCAAGAAGGACATCGAGACCGCGCTGGCCAGCCCCGACGTGCTGGAGAAGTTCAAGAGCTTCGGCTATGAACCCTTCCCGCAGACGCGCGACCAGTTCAACCAGTTCGTCAAGGCCGAGACGCAGCGCTTCGGCGACGTGATCCGCAAGGCGAACATCTCCCTGGATTGAGACCATGACCGCATTCACCAAGACCCCGGGCTGGCTCGACTGGTACGCGGGCCCCTCGAAGCCCCGCTTCCAGGTGCCGGCCGGCAGCGTCGACGCGCATTGCCACGTGTTCGGCCCGGGCGACCAGTTCCCCTTCGCGCCCGAGCGCAAGTACACGCCCTGCGACGCCTCGAAGGACCAGCTGTTCGCGCTGCGCGATCACCTCGGCTTCGACAAGAACGTGGTCGTGCAGGCCACCTGCCACGGCGCTGACAACCGCGCCATGGTCGATGCGCTGAAGGCGTCGGGCGGGCGCGCCAAGGGCATCGCCACGGTCAAGCGCAGCATCAGCGACGCCGAGCTGAAGGAACTGCACGAGGCCGGCGTGCGCGGCGTGCGCTTCAACTTCGTCAAGCGGCTGGTCGACTTCACGCCCAAGGACGAGCTGCTCGAGATTGCGAACCGCATCGCGCCGCTCGGCTGGCACGTGGTGATCTACTTCGAGGCGGTCGACCTGCCCGAGCTGTGGGACTTCTTCACCGCCCTGCCGACCACGGTGGTGGTCGACCACATGGGCCGCCCCGATGTCAGCAAGCCGATCGACGGCCCCGAGTTCGAGCTGTTCCTGAAGTTCATGCGCGAGCACACCAACGTCTGGAGCAAGGTCAGCTGCCCCGAGCGCCTGTCGCTCACCGGCCCGAAGGCCCTGAACGGCGAGCAGGCGGCCTACCAGGACGTGGTGCCCTTCGCCCGCAAGGTGGTCGAGAGCTTCCCGGACCGCGTGCTGTGGGGCACCGACTGGCCGCACCCGAACCTCAAGGACCACATGCCCGACGACGGCCTGCTGGTCGATTTCATCCCGCAGATCGCGACGACCGCCGAGCTGCAGCGCAAGCTGCTGGTCGACAACCCGACGCGCCTGTACTGGCCGGAGATCAAGTAATGTCGCTCGAGAAACCCTACAAGGACGTGCCCGGCACGACCATCTTCGACGCCGAGCAATCGCGCCTCGGCTACCACCTCAACCAGTTCTGCATGTCGCTGATGAAGGCCGCCAACCGCGAGCGCTTCAAGGCCGACGAGCGGGCCTACCTCGACGAATGGCCGATGACCGAGGCGCAGAAGCAGGCCGTGCTGGCGCGCGACCTCAACCGCTGCATCGCGCTCGGCGGCAACATCTACTTCCTGGCCAAGATCGGCGCCACCGACGGCAAGAGCTTCCAGCAGATGGCCGGCAGCATGACCGGCATGACCGAGGAGGAGTACCGCGACATGATGATCCACGGCGGCCGCTCGATCGAAGGCAATCGCCGCATCGGCGAGGACGGCAGCGCGCAGGCGCATCGGCAGCCGCAAGGCGCCGCAGGCAAGAAGGCAATATGAAAAGCCCCCACGCTCATCACTTCGTGTATTCGCTGCCCCCCGAGGGGGCGCAGGCCTCCTTTGGGGCGGCCCGGCAGGAGACCTGACATGGCACGCATCACCGCATCCGTCTACACCTCGCACGTGCCCGCCATCGGCGCCGCACTCGACCTCGGCAAGTCGAACGAGCCCTACTGGCAGCCGCTGTTCGCGGGCTACGACTTCTCCAAGCAATGGATGAAGGACAACAAGCCCGACGTCGTGTTCCTGGTCTTCAACGACCATGCCACGGCCTTCAGCCTGGACATGATCCCGACCTTCGCGATCGGCACCGCCGATTCGTACCAGCCGGCCGACGAAGGCTGGGGCCCGCGCCCCGTGCCTACCGTGATGGGCCATGCGCCGCTGGCCGCGCACATCGCGCAGAGCGTGATCCAGCAGGACTTCGACCTCACCATCGTCAACAAGATGGACGTCGACCACGGCCTCACGGTGCCGCTGTCGCTGATGTGCGGCCAGCCTGAGGCCTGGCCCTTCCCGGTGATCCCGTTCGCGGTCAACGTGGTGCAGTACCCGGTGCCCAGCGGCCGCCGCTGCTTCATGCTGGGCCAGGCGATCCGCCGCGCGGTCGAGTCCTTCGACGAGGACCTGAACGTGCAGATCTGGGGCACCGGCGGCATGAGCCACCAGCTGCAGGGCCCGCGCGCCGGCCTGATCAATGCCGAGTGGGACAACAAGTTCCTCGACCGCCTGATCGCCGACCCCGACGATCTCTCGAAGATGCCGCACATCGACTACGTGCGCGAAGCCGGCTCCGAGGGCATCGAGCTCGTGATGTGGCTGATCGCGCGCGGCGCCATGTCCGACGTCGCCGGCGGCAAGCCGCCGAAGGTCGCGCGCCGTTTCTTCCATGTTCCCGCGTCCAACACGGCCGTGGGCCACCTCATCCTGGAGAACCAATGACCAAGACCATCAAAGTCGCCCTCGCCGGCGCCGGCGCGTTCGGCATCAAGCACCTCGACGGCATCAAGAACATCGACGGCGTGGAAGTCGTCTCGCTGGTCAGCCGCGAGCTCGACAAGACGCGTGAAGTGGCGGCCAAGTACGGCATCGGCCACGTCACGACCGACCTGGCCGAATCGCTGGCGCTGAAGGAAGTCGATGCCGTGATCCTGTGCACGCCGACGCAGATGCATGCCTCGCAGAGCATCGCCGCGCTCAAGGCCGGCAAGCACGTGCAGGTCGAGATCCCGCTGGCCGATTCGCTCAAGGACGCGCAAGCGGTGGTCGACCTGCAGAAGGAAACCGGCCTGGTCGCGATGTGCGGCCACACGCGCCGCTTCAACCCCAGCCACCAGTGGGTGCACCACAAGATCAAGGCCGGCGAGTTCAACATCCAGCAGATGGATGTGCAGACCTACTTCTTCCGCCGCACCAACATGAATGCGCTGGGCCAGCCGCGCAGCTGGACCGACCACCTGCTGTGGCACCACGCGGCCCACACCGTGGACCTGTTCGCCTACCAGGCCGGCAGCCCGATCGTGAAGGCCAATGCGGTGCAGGGCCCGATCCATCCGGCGCTGGGCATTGCGATGGACATGTCGATCCAGCTGCAGGCGGCCAACGGCGCGATCTGCACGCTGTCGCTGTCCTTCAACAACGAAGGCCCGCTGGGCACCTTCTTCCGCTACATCGGCGACACCGGCACCTACATCGCGCGCTACGACGACCTCTTCACCGGCAAGGAAGAGCCGATCGACGTCTCGAAGGTGGACGTGTCGATGAACGGCATCGAGCTGCAGGACCGCGAGTTCTTCGCCGCCATCCGCGAAGGCCGCGAGCCGAACTCGAGCGTGGCCCAGGTGCTGCCCTGCTACCAGGTGCTGCAGAAGCTGGAACAGCAATTGGCATGAAGCACCCCCGATGCGCCTGCGGCGCCCCGAGTCGCCGCCAGAGGCAGCGGCTCTTCGGGTCCGTCCAAGCCTGCCCATGCAGGCTTGGAGCCGCGGACCTCAGCCCCTCGAGGGGGCGATACCGGCGGCCCGGCAAAGCCGGTTCCGCGGTATCCCTGGACTTGGGGAGTGACGGTTTCGGGCGTCGCGGGTCACGCGATCGCGTGCTGGAGCACTAGGATGAAACACGCTATGCACAAGCGACAACTCGGCCCGTTTTCGGTCAGCGCCATCGGCCTGGGCTGCATGAACCTGAGCCATGCCTACGGCGTGCCGCCGTCGGCGGCGCAGGGCGAGCGGCTGCTGCTGGCGGCGCTCGACGCCGGCGTGACCCTGTTCGACACCGCAGCGCTCTATGGCTTCGGCGCCAACGAGGAGCTGGTCGGGCGCGTGCTCAAGCCTCACCGCAGCGCCTTCACGCTGGCCAGCAAGGGCGGCATGGCCGGCGTGCGCGGCGACGACGGCACGGTGCGCCGGGTGATCGACGGCCGTCCGGCCACGCTGCGCAGCAATTGCGAGGACAGCCTGCGCCGCCTGCAGACCGAGGTCATCGACCTCTACTACCTGCACCGCTGGGACAAGTCGGTGCCGATCGAGGACTCGGTCGGCGAGCTGTCGCGGCTGGTGGAAGAAGGCAAGGTGCGCGCGCTAGGCCTGTCGGAAGTCTCGGCGGCCACGCTGCGCCGCGCGCATGCGGTGCACCCGATCGCCGCGGTGCAGAACGAGTATTCGCTCTGGAGCCGCAACACCGAGATCGGCGTGCTGCAGGCCTGCCGCGAACTGGGCGCGGCGCTGGTCGCGTTCAGCCCGCTGGCGCGCGGCTTCCTGTGCGATGTGCTGCATGACGTGTCGACTCTCGACGCCAAGGACATCCGGCGCGCAATGCCGCGTTTCTCGCCCGAGAACTATCCGCGCAACCTCGAACTGCTGCCGGCCTACACCGCGCTGGCGCGCGAGGCCGGCTGCACGCCGGCGCAGCTGGCGCTGGCCTGGCTGCTGGCGCGCGGCGAGCACGTCATCCCGATCCCCGGCACCACGAGCCTCGACCACCTGCATGAGAACCTGCAGGCCGCCGAGTTGCGGTTGACCCCTGAGCTGTTCGCACGGGTCGATGCGCTGATCAACCAGCGCACCGTGGTCGGTGAACGCTACGGCGCCCAGAGCAGTACCGAGGTCGATACCGAAGTCTTCGCGGATTGACGTCAGCGGCCTGGCCGCAAGCAGTTGCGCCAGGTCGGAGACGTTGACCTCTGAAGTCAGAAGCCCGTGAAGGCGCGACCAACCAAAAGCGCAGCCAACACCATCATGGTCAGGCCAACCAGACCGTCCAGCATCTGCCAGGCTCGCGGACGAGCAAACCAGGGTGCGAGCCAGCGCGCGCCATAGCCTAGAAGTCCGAACCAGAGCATGCTGGCCGTGCTTGCGCCGGCGACGAACCACCCGCGTAGCGCCCCGGGCTGCTGCGCGCCGATGCTGCCGACCAAGAGCACGGTGTCCAGGTAGACATGCGGGTTGAGCAGCGTGAAAGCAGCGGCCTGCGCCACGGCTGCACCCCGGCCGAAAGCCGCATTCCCTTCCGCTACCCGCAACTGATGCGGTTGACGTGCACGGCGAAGCGCCTGCGCCCCATAGACTGCCAAGAAGACGGCGCCAGCCAGCGCAAGCGCTCGCGCCAGCCCGGGACGTTCACCCAAGGCCTGCGCCATGCCCAAGACCCCAGCGGCAATCAGCGCCCCGTCTGCCACCGCGCAGAACAACACAACGGGTCCCACATGCTCGCGGCGCAGCCCCTGGCGCAGAACGAAGGCGTTCTGGGCACCGATGGCAACAATGAGCCCCAAACTCAGGGCCAGGCCCTGGATGAAGACCGGAAGCGCGAGCGAACCGGCGTCTGAAAAGTTCAGCATGGGCGAAGCTTGCCTGTGTGAGTCAATGAAGACAAACTATCTTTCCTAAGCTCGCTTTAGAGAAATTTACTTCATGTTGGACTATTCGGCGCTTTCCGCACTTTCCGCAGTCGTGCGAGAGGGGAGCTTTGAGCGCGCCGCCCGCGCCCTGAATGTGACGCCGTCGGCCGTCTCGCAGCGCATTCGGCTGTTGGAGGAGCGTATCGGTTGCGCGCTGGTAGTGCGGGAACAGCCGTGCCGTGCTACGGAAGTCGGCCGGCGCCTATGCCAGCACGTGGACCGCGTTCGCCTGCTGGAGCAAGACCTTGAAGGAGCTGTTCCAGCGCTGGCACCGGAGGGGATTGCACGGGTGCCGCTGCCCGTTGCGGTAAACGCCGACAGTCTGGCCACATGGTTTGCTCCGGCCGTTGCCGCCTTCGCGGCAAAAGCGCCGGTGCTCATGGAGATAGTGGTGGATGACCAAGACCATACGGCGGAATGGCTGCGCAGCGGCGCCGTGCTGGCTGCCGTGACCGGCAGCAGCCGTGCCGCCACCGGATGCAACAGCCGGCCATTGGGCTCAATGCGTTATCTGCCCGCCGCCAGTCCGGATTTCATGGCCCGTCATTTTGCCGACGGCGTCGGGGCGGGTAGTCTGGCCCGCGCGCCCAGCCTCGTGTTCAACCCAAAGGATGAGTTGCAGGCCCAGTGGGCACAGCGCCTGTGCCATCGGCACGTGGAACTGCCGCGGCACATCCTTCCGTCTTCCCAGGCCTTCGTGACCGCGACCTTGGCCGGCATGGGCTGGGGCCTACACCCGCAGGCGTTGATTGCGCCGCACTTGAAGGACGGCTCGCTCGTCGAGCTGGTGCCGAAGACACCGCTGGACGTCCCATTGCACTGGCAGCATGCGCGTGCAGCCTCAGCGCTTCTTGATGGCTTGACCCAGCACCTCGTCGCAGGCGCCCGGCGGGCTTTGTCGCCGCCCTGAATCGGCCCAGCTGATGATTCGCTTAGATCGTCTCGAAATGATCCCTGGTCGCATGGATCCTGAACTTCATCCCCGAGGGTTTCGCCCATTCGAGCAGCCCTTCCATTAGATCGCGAGATGTCGCCTCGTCCAGAATCAACTCGTACGGCCACAGTCCCACCGTCCCGTCGCTGATTGGCAGGTCCTCGCACGGAATCGAGCGCGTTTTTCGCCCAGGCGGAGCTCGACCGCCGGCTCAAGGCCTGAAGGACTTCATCGACAGGCGGGCTTGGCTGCCGCACATCCGCTGGCACTTGACCGAAAGGTGACCGGAATTTTCCGAGTGTTTGGATAAGAGACCAGTCGCTGCTCGTTTCCCACCTTGCCCACGGTAGCCTCCGAACCGGTTCGATCGAAAAAGGAGGCGTCCATGGCGACGGCAGCAAGCGGCAGCGACGAAGACGGATTTCAGAGGTGGAAAGAAGGCATCAACCGGGCCGGCAGCGATTGGGACGACTACGACCCGGAACTAAGGCGAGTGGTCCTGGAATACAACATCCATCTTCGTGACACGCCGCGCTTCGTGAATCTCGATTGGCGACTGGTCAAGGCCATGATGTGGGTCGAATCAGGGCCGCAGGAAGGCGCCTGGAAGGCCAAGCCGCTGCAAATTGGCGTAGCGGGCGATCCCGGCCTCCGGGCGCTCCTCTTCGGCGACGAAGGGAGCGAACTCATTGTGCCTCCGTGCTATGTGCTGAACGCCTCCAACGTGACGAAAAATCCGCGTATGAACATCGCCGCTGCCGTCGGCTACTTGCTCATGCGCATGGCCGACTATGGCTTCACCACGGTGCCCGACGACGCCAACGTATTTGACGTAACGGCGGGCGCAGGGGACAGCTTCAGTACGCTGGCACGAAGGAACCGCAGCACTGTCGAGACCATGCAGAAGCTGAAGGGATTCATGGCCTCAGAGTGGGACAGGTGCTGAAATGCCAGAGGGCGTCGATACGGAAGATCGTTGTTGACTGGAAGCCTTGGACCTTCTCAATGGTGGCAAGGCGCTACAACGGCAACGGCCAACCGAAGGGCGATCCGAGATATTCGATGAAGCCTGAATACGCGATGAATGCAGTCAGGCAGAGAGGTCCACGATGAAGGCCCTCTTCTCGGCATGCGTCGCCGCTCTCGCGTTGGGGTTCACGTCAGCTGCGCTCTCCGGTCCGCCTTGCGCGGGAAGCTATCCGAGTTGGGGGCGCGCATGTTACGGCCGTGTCAACATCACTGCCAAGACAATCGAATGGCAGGCGCAGTTCAGCGTCTGCAAGGCGAGCCCATACGAAGTCATCGCGAGCGACCTCAAGGGTGAAAAGCCCTTCGTCGCCTACAGGTTCAAGAAGCGCAGCAAGGCCTGTCTGTACGAGGTCATGGAGATCGCAAAGCAAGGCGGGGACCACTGGGCCGCGATTGGTTATCAAAGCGTCGAGGATTACCACCAGCGCCATGACGATCCGGGCGCTTCCGACTACTGCCCTCTGGGCCCGATGCCGTCGCAGCGCTGCAATCTCCCCTTCGTGCAAGAGAGCAAATAGCGAAGGCGGATCGCTTGAGCCAGGCACAACCCGAAGTCATCGTGCACCGCTGGGACAAGTCGGTGCCGATCGAGGACTCGGTGGGCGAGCTGTCGCGCCTGGTGGAAGAGGGCAAGGTCCGGGCGCTGGGGCTGTCGGAAGTCTCGGCGGCCACGCTGCGCCGCGCGCATGCGGTGCACCCGATCGCCGCGGTGCAGAACGAGTATTCGCTCTGGAGCCGCAACACGGAGCAGCTGGCGCTGGCCTGGCTGCTCGCACGCAGCGGCGACATCATCCCGATCCCCGGCACCACGAGCCTCGATCACCTGCACGAGAACCTGCAGGCCGCCGAGGTGCGGTTGACCCCTGAGCTGTTCGCACGGGTCGATGCGCTGATCAACCAGCGCACCGTGGTCGGTGAACGCTACGGCGCGCAGAGCAGTACCGAGGTCGATACCGAAGTCTTCGCGGATTGAGGCCGCGGCTCTCGGGCGGCAACGCTGGAGGGGCTCGGGCGCCATCGACGGGTGGACGAAGTCGTTCGGGCTGGCGCTTGGCGCACGAGCCCCTAGAATTCGCCCCCCGCCGATCTTTCGCCGCGCACCGCGGGCGCTTCGCCACATGCCTCACATCCTCGTCGACCGCCTCGTCAAGACCTACCGCATCTCCGAGCGCGATCCGGGCGTGATCGGCGCGATCCGGGGCGTGCTGCATCGGCGCCATCGGACGGTCGAGGCCTTGTCCGGCGTGTCGTTCGCGCTGGAGCGCGGCGAGCTGCTCGGCTTCATCGGCCCGAACGGCGCCGGCAAGTCGACCACCATCAAGATCCTCGCCGGCATCCTGCGCCCCGATGGCGGGCAGGTGGAGGTCGACGGGCGCGATCCGTTCCACGACCGCGAGCGCCACGTCGGCCGCATCGGCGTGGTGTTCGGCCAGCGCACCCAGCTGTGGTGGGACCTGCCGGTGGGCGAGGGCTTCGACCTGCTGCGCGACATCTACCGGGTCGAGCCGGCGCGCTACCGTCGCACGCGCGACGAACTGGTGGCGCTGCTCAAACTCGAGCGGCTGCTCGACCAGCCGGTGCGCCAGCTGTCGCTCGGCCAGCGCATGCGCGCCGAGATCGCGGCGGCGCTGCTGCACGAGCCCGACCTTCTGTTCCTCGACGAACCGACCATCGGGCTCGACGCACCGTCGAAGCTCGCAGTGCGCGACTTCGTGCGGCGCGCCAATCGCGAGCGCGGCACCACCGTGCTGTTGACCACCCACGACATGCACGACATCGAGGCGCTGGCCGAGCGCGTGATCGTCATCGGCCACGGGCGCGTGCTGACCGACAGCCCGATCGAGGCGCTGCGCGCCCAGGTGCTGGCCGATCGGCGCCTGGTGGTGGACTTCGCGGGCGCCGCGCCGGATCAGATCGACCTGCCCGGCGTCGGCCTGCTGTCGCGCGACGGGCGCACGGCGGTGCTGGGCTTCGATCCGGCGCGCGTGACCCCGCAGGCGCTGATCGCACGCATCGCCGCCGACCATGCGATCGAGGACATCCGGCTCGAAGGCCTGGCGATCGAGGAGATCATCGCGCGCTTCTACGCGATGCACGGAGCGGCCGAAGCATGAGCCGCCGGAGATGCCAATGACCTGGCGCGACATCGTCCGGCCTTACACCGCCGCCTTCGCCTCGCGCTTCCTGCAAATGCTGCAGTACCGCACGGCCGCGCTGGCCGGCTTCGGCACGCAGTGCTGGTGGGGCGGCATCAAGGTGATGGTGCTGGCGGCCTTCTACGCCGGCGCCGCGGCGGACCCGCTGCCGATGACGCTGGCGCACGCCATCACCTACACCTGGCTCGCGCAGGGGCTGCTCACGCTGCTGCCCTGGGCTGGCGACCCGGAGGTGGCACAGGCGGTGCGCAGCGGCTCGGTCGCCTACGACCGGCTGCGGCCGGTCGATGCCTATGCGCTCTGGTACGTGCGCAGCGCGGGCTGGATCGCTGCGCGGATGCTGCCGCGGCTGGCGCTGATGGCGGGCTTCGCGGCGGTGGCGCTGCCGCTGCTCGGATGGGGCGAATGGGGCTGGCAGCTGCCGCGCGACATCGGCGCCGGCGCGGGCTTCGTGCTGTCCGCCGCGCTCGCATGGCTGCTGTCGGCGTCGATGGTCATGCTGCTCAACGTGGCGGCCGTGGCGGCGCTGAACGAGCGTGGCATCAATGCGCTCGCGGTGCCGGTGGTGGTGGTGCTGTCGGGCAACCTGCTGCCGCTGGCGCTGCTGCCCGACGCCTGGCAGACGGCGCTGCTGCTGCAACCGCTGGCCGGCCTGCTCGACATTCCGATGCGGCTTTATTCGGCGCAGTTCACCGGGTGGCAGGCCCTGGGCGGCCTCGCGCTGCAGGTCTTCTGGATCGTGGCCCTGATCGCGCTCGGCCGGCTCGCCCTGGCGCGCACCATGCGCCGGCTCGAAGTGCAGGGCGGATAGGATGGAACACCCCCGAAGCGCCTGCGGCGCTGCCCCCTCAAGGGGGCGATACCGGCGGCCCGGCGAAGCCGGTTCCGCGGTATCCCTGGACTTGGGCTGCGCCGGTTTCATGTTTCGCGGGTCACGCGATGGCGTCGTGGACCACTGAGATGAACGGCGTGTCGCTTTTCTTCCGGTTCGTTGCCGCATCGGTCAAGGGCCAGGCGCGCTATCCGATGTCGGCGCTGCTGGTGACGCTGTCGCAGTTTCTCGCGACCGGCATCGAGGTGGTCGCGATCTGGGCGCTGTTCGATCGCTTCGGCGAGGTGAAGGGCTGGCGCATCGGCGAGGTGGCCCTGTTCTACGGCCTGGTCCACATCATGTTTGCGCTGGCCGATGCGCTGGGCCGTGGCTTCGACGTGCTTGGCACCGAGCTCCTGCGCACCGGCGCCTTCGACCGGTTGCTGCTGCGGCCGCGGTCGCTGGCGCTGCAGCTGATGGGGCACGACGTTCGCCTCAGCCGCTTCGGCCGGCTGTTTCAAGGCCTGCTGGTGCTGGTCTTCGCCACCCTCCAGGGCGGCATCGACTGGACGCCGCAAGCCGTGGTGCTCGCGCTGTTCGCCATCGCGGGCGGCGTGGCGCTGTTTCTCGGCATTCTGGTGCTGCAGGGCACGCTGGCTTTCTGGACCGTCGAAAGCCTGGAGGTCGCCAACGTCTTCACCTATGGCGGGGTGGAAGCCGGCCAGTTCCCGATGGCGCTCTACGCGCGCTGGTTTCGCCGGCTGCTGACCTTCGTGGTGCCGCTGGCCTGCGTGGTCTATTACCCGGGTCTGTCGATCCTCGGGCGGGTCGACCCGCTCGGCGCGCCGGCCTGGGTCGGCTGGGTGTCGCCGCTGGCGGGGTTCGCGTTCCTGGGGGCTTCATTCGCCGTCTGGCGGGTGGGCGTGAGGCACTACGCGTCGAGCGGGAGCTAGGGGTGTGCGGCGAACCACTTGTCGTGGATGCGCTCGTAGCTCCCGTCCCGGTAGATCTCGAGCAGGGCCTCGTTGATCCGTTTGCGCAGCGGGTCGCCGAGCGCCACCACGATGCCGTACTTCTCGGGCCTGAACACGGGGCCGACGACCTCCAGCGCGCCGTGGTCCGACCGGGCCGCCCAGTACCGCAAGGTGGGCGCGTCGAAGACCATGGCCTGCACGCTGCCACCCTTGAGAAGCTCGATGCCGGCGGCCGGGCTGGCAACCTCCACGAACGGCAGCTGCAGATGCGTCAGGTAATCGGCCGCGACGGTGCCGGGGACGGTCGCGACCGTCTTTCCTGGCAGGTCGCCCGGCCCGGCAATGCTCGAGCGCAGGCGTTGCACGGTCTGCGACGAGGTCACGGTCGCAGTCAACTGCGTGATCAGCACGATCCCCATCAGCCACACGCATGCGATCACGATGCGCCTGAACGTGCCCGGATCGCTGCGCTCGCCGTGCTCGCCGGTGGCGATGATCAGCACCGTGTTCCATATCTCGTTGCCCACTCCCGCCAGGTAGCCCTTGCCGAGATTGGGCTTGAAGGTTCGCTCGATGATCCAGAGCACGTTCGCCCACAGGAACACCAGGACGATCGCCGCCGCGAACAGCTTCCCGATGGCCATCCAGGGGATGGCTTGCAAGGTCGCGAGGATCGGGCCCTCCTCCTCGGCGCGGACCATGATCTGCAGGCCCGAATCGAAATACGACTGCGAGAAGTCGGCGACCTGCTCGCGTTCCGGCGTCATCACGATGGCCGAGATGGCGACGTCGGCGTCGCCGCGGCGCACGCTCTCCAGCTGGTCGGCGCGCGACCCTGCGTCGACCCAGGCAAACTCGACGCGCATCCGGCGCGCCAGCTCGCTCCAGAGGTCGGCGCTGAATCCCGTCACCTGATCCTCCCGCACGAACACGAAAGGCGCCACCGCGCCCGTCGCCACGCGCAGCGGACGGGGGTGTTCTGCCGCGGGCTCGGCGGCGAACGAAGGCGCGGCGCACAGCCACAGCGCCGCCCCGAGGAGTGCGAGGCCGGTGCATCGGCGCAGGCCCACCCCACCGCCGGGGCCGCTTCGGCTGCCACGGTCGATCGCTACGACCTTCTTGCATCCCTCTGACGGCGTTGGCATGTGGGACCACCTGGGTTGGAACGATGAACCGCGCACAGGGCGCCCTGGGCTCGCCCATGGATTTCATCATCGCGAGGAGGCGGGCGCAAGGCAATGGCCCGAAGAGGCGGTCCCGTGATGCCCGGAGGCTTCAGGCCGCTCAGGCGGGATAGGTCGCGAACACCGTCTCGCGGCCCTTGCGATCGACGAGGATGACCTGGTAGCGGTCCTTGCGGTCTCCGTATTCCATGCCTGGCGAACCGACCGGCATGCCCGGCACGGCCAGCCCGACGGCCTGCGGTTTCGATGCCAGCAGCCGCTTGACGTCGGCGGCCGGGACATGCCCTTCGAGCGCGTAGCCTTCCACGATGCCCGTGTGGCACCCGGCCAGGCGGTCCGGCATGCCCAGGCGCTTGCGCACCGGCGCGGTGTCGTCGACCTCCGTGACGTCGACGGTGAAGCCGGCGGCCTTCAGGTGGTCGACCCATGCCGTGCAGCATCCGCAGCTCGGGTTCTTGTACACCTGGACCTTCGATGCCGCCTGGGCGGGGAGTGTCTGCAGCAGCGGCAGCGTGGCGAGCGCGCCGAGGAGGGAGCGTCGATTCATGGGACGGGAACCTTTCATTTGCATTTGGCGAGTGTGCCTTGATCCAGTGCAATGCGGCGCGATCCAGAGCTGGCAGACTGGCGGGATGACTTCTCACTTCGACCAGCTTCTCCAAGCCGCGCGCCAGCAGCGTGAACCGCAGCGCCTGTTGTTCGTCTTTGCCGACGCCGAGCTGCCCGACGATGCCGACGAGGCGCAGCGCGCCGGCTTCGAGGCCGGCCGCGGTGGTGCCCTGGCGCCGCGCGCCTGCGTGGAGAAAAGCGTTGCCGAGCTCAGTACCTTCGAGGCCCTGGCGCTCGAGTCGCGCCGCACCGGACTGCCCTGGCGCGTGGTGTTCGTGGCGGCGCTGGCCGGGACCCATGGCCAGCCGCCGTCGCAGGTCCGCATCGACAGCGCGCTGGAGGCCATGGTGGAGAACGTGCGCCGCGGTAGCTTCGGTGGCTATCTGGCGCTCGACACCCAGGGCCAGCCGGTTCAGTTCGACTGAGGCGGCAGTGCGATGTCCAGTTCGGTGACGTAAAGCCCGCTGCCTGGCCGCACCGGTGCCGGTCGGTGCGCCAGCACGGTGCCGAGGCTGACGAAGCACAGCGGCTCCTCCGTGGGGTCGAGCGCGAACAGTGCGCGCAGGCTGGCCGATGACAGCGCCTTGCCCGTGGTCAGTGCCGAGCCGTAGCCGAGCGCGGTCGCCATCAGCAGCATGTTCTGGATCGCGCAGCCGGCCGACAGCAGCCGCTCGGTGGCCGGGATGTCCTCTTCGGCGGGGCCCAGGCGGGCGATCGCCAGCATCAGCAACGGGGCGCGGAAGGCCTTCTCGCGTGCCTGCCCGCGTTGCTGCGGCGTGGCCGCAGCGTCGCGCTCGACCAGCGAGCGTTCGAACACGTCGGCCAGCCGCCCGCGCGAATCTGCCGGGACGATGACGAAGCGCCACGGCCTCAGCCGACCATGGTCGGGCGCCGAAGCGGCCGCCTCCAGGATCTGCCCGAGCTCGGCGGGGCCCGGCCCCGGCGCGCCGAGGCGCTTGGGCAGCACGGTGCGGCGCGCTTCCAGCAGAGCGGCCAGGTCATCCGGTGCCAGTGCGCTCATCCGCAGCTGCCCAGGTGGCCGCAGGAGGTGCAGTGGTCGCAGCCGTCCTTTCTGATCATGGCGCGCGCGCCGCATT
This sequence comes from Variovorax sp. P2_H12, assembly GCF_056403395.1. Lineage (NCBI taxonomy): Bacteria > Pseudomonadati > Pseudomonadota > Betaproteobacteria > Burkholderiales > Comamonadaceae > Variovorax > Variovorax sp. P2_H12. The sequence goes on from NZ_JBFUFO010000018.1 coordinate 147,564, forward strand.
CGGGGCACTTGGCGCCGGGCAACGGCGCCGGATCGCTTCCCGCGGCGGGCGGACCCGCCAATGCAGGGCCGCTGCGCCGCGCAATCAGCGACTGCACCGCGTAGGCGATGGCGGCGACTTCCGAGTCGTGCCACATCGGGACCTGCGTGCCATCGGCCTTGGCGTAGCTGCCCAGGCGAACCGGACCGCGGTCCCACGCCACCTTGCGCATGTCGGCCAACGCGCGGTCGAGGAAGCCTCCGCGCGCGGCCAGCGACAGCAGCCGCATGCTGGAGGTGATCCACTGCTGCGATTCGCCGCTCTGGCCGACCGGCATGAAGAACTCGATGGCCCGCTCCTGGCCACCCGCCACCGGCAGGAAGGAGACGATCAGGTAGAGCGTGTGACGCCCCTGCTGGGTCCAGTAGTCGACCTTCTCGGCCACCGCGGCGAGCTCGCCCTGCGGCCGGCTTTCGATCACCGCACGCATCGGGTCGACCGCTATCGGCTGCGATGTCGTATCGGCCTGCGGCGCCGGCGCGGCGTCCAGCACCGAGCCCAGGATGGCGTTGGGCCGGTAGGTCGCCAGGCCCTTGAGCCGTGCGCGCCAGGCCTGCAGGTAGAGCCCCTTGAAGTCGTCGTAGGGGAAGTCGGCCGGCACGTTCACCGTCTTCGAGATCGCGGTGTCGACGAAGGGCTGAACCGCCTCCATCATGGCCAGGTGGCCCTCGGCCGGCATGGCGAGCGCCGAGACGAAGTAATCCGGCAATTGCGCCACGTCGCCGCCGAGCGAACGGTAGAGCCGCCAGGCATGGTCCTCGACCTCGTATTCGCTCGTGCTGCCGTCGGCTTCGCGCTTCTTGCGCCGGTAGCTCCACGAGAAGGGCGGCTCGATGCCGTTGGAGGCGTTGTCGGCGAAGGCCAGGCTGACGGTGCCCGTCGGCGCGATCGACAGCAGGTGGCTGTTGCGGATGCCGTGCTGGCGGATGGCCGCCTGCTGCGCGGCGTCGAGCCGGCTGGCGAAGCCGCCCGGAGCGAGGTAGCCCTCGACATCGAGGGCCGGGAACGGGCCTTTCTCCTGCGCCAGTGCCACCGAGGCCGCGTAGGCGGTGTCGCGCATGCTGCGCGCGATGCGCACCGCCATGGCACGCCCTTCGGGCCGGTCGTAGCGCAGGCACAGCATCGCCAGCGTGTTGCCCAGGCCGGTGAAGCCGACGCCGATGCGCCGCTTGTCCATGGCCTCGGCACGCTGCTGCGGCAACGGCCAGAAGGTGAGGTCGAGCACGTTGTCGAGCGCGCGCACCTGCAGGGCGACCGACTGCTCGAACGCGGCGAAGTCGAACGCCGGTTCGCCGCCGATGCCGAAGGGCCGGCGCACGAAGCGCGTCAGCACGATCGGACCGAGGTCGCAGCAGCCGTAGGGCGGCAACGGCTGCTCGCCACAGGGATTGGTGGCCGCGATCGTCTCGCAATAGCGCAGGTTGTTGTCCTCGTTGATGCGGTCGAGGAACAGGATGCCGGGCTCGGCGAAATCGTAGGTCGAGCGCATCACCGTGTCCCACAGCGCGCGCGCGGCGACGCTGCGATAGACCCACAGGCCGTCGTCGCGGCGAAAGGCGCCCTCCGCCAGCTGGCCCTCGCCCGGGGGCGCGCGATGCACCAGCTGCCAGTCCTGTCCGGCGGCCAGCGCCTCCATGAAGGCGTCGGTCACGCCGACCGAGACGTTGAAGTTGTTCCAGCGCCCCGGCGAGCGCTTGGCCGTGATGAACTCCAGGACGTCCGGATGGTCGATGCGCAGCACGCCCATCTGCGCGCCGCGACGCGCACCCGCGCTCTCGACGGTGGCGCACGACTGGTCGAACACGTTGATGTAGCTGCAGGGGCCCGAGGCCATCGACGCGGTGCCCTTGACCTGTGCGCCGCGCGGGCGGATCCGCGAGAAGTCGTAGCCCACGCCGCCGCCACGCCGCATCGTCTCGGCCGCCTCGCGCAGGGCCTCGTAGATGCCGGGGCAGCCCTCGTCGTCCTGGCCCTGGATGCAGTCGCCGACGGGCTGGACGAAGCAGTTGATGAGCGTGGCCTGGATCGCGGTGCCGGCCGCGCTCATGATGCGGCCGGCACCGATGGCGCCGGCATGCAGGTTGTCGAGGAAGAGCGCCTCGTACTTCGCCTGTTGCGCCTGCGGCTCGACCGAAGCCAGCGCGCGAGCCACGCGGCGGTAGAGATCCTCCACGCTGCTCTCGCCGGCCTTGAGGTATTTCTCGCGCAGCACGTCGTCGCTGATGGGTTGGCCGGGCAGGGCGGGGGGATTCGCCGCCACGGTGCGCATGCCACGCGGCGCGCGCGGCAGCGCCGTGACGTTGTCGCCGACGAGAGTTTCAGTCTTCAATGATTTGTCCATCGTGTTCCACATAGGCCAGGTAGGGTCCGGTTCCGCTGTTGGAGGCTACGGACGCCGCCACGAAGCCGCCTTGTTGCGCATCAAAGACATGGACTTCTCCTTCCTCGATGACGTAATGCCAGCCGTGCAGGGTGAGTCGGCCGCGTTCGACCTGGCGGCGCACCATCGGGTAGTCCATCAGGCGCTCGAGTTGCAGCACGACGGCGCGTTGTTCGCTGCGCAGCAGGGCCTCCGGACCGGCCTGCACGGGCAGCAGCGCCTCGGTCGCCAGGCGCAACCATGCCTGCAGCGCGACGGCCTCCTCCGGCACGCCCTCGTAGGCCGCGCGGATGGCGCCGCAGTGACTGTGGCCGCAGACGATGATGCTCTCTACCTCCAGACTCAGCACCGCGAACTCGATCGCCGCCGTCGTACCGTGCAGCCCGTGCGAGCCGTCGTAGGGCGGTACGAAGGCGCCGACGTTGCGCACGATGAACAGCTCCCCGGGTCCCGCGCCGGTCAGCAGGTAGGGCACGAGACGCGAGTCCGAGCAGCCGATGAAAAGCGTCTTGGGATGCTGGCCGCCGGCCACCAGATCCTCGAAGCGTTGCTGGTGCAGCGGGAAGTAGTCCGACCTGAAACGGCGCAGCCGCAGCAGCAGTTCGTCGTCCGCAGGAGGAGGGGTCATTGCACCAGGGGCGTGTCCGTGGCGTCGAGCGCCACGCCCTCGACCTCGGCCTCGCCGGCCAGCACCTGCAGGCACTGGCGCAGCGCGGTCACCCAGGCCTGTTGCCGCAGCGCCAGGCGCACGGCGCCCTGGACCGCCGCGAAAGGCTGCGCCGTGCCGGCTTCGCGCGCGAGGACCTCGACCACATGCAGGCCGAAGCGGCTGTGGACCAGGCGCGGCAGCACGCCGACCTCCGCATGGCCGAACAGTTCGCGTGCGAATTCCGGTGCGCAGTCGGCGGCGACGAGCCAGTCGAGTTCGCCGCCGCGCTCGCCGCTCGGGCAGTTGGACAGCTCGCGCGCAGCCTTGCCGAAGCTGCCGTCGGCACTGCCGTCGTGGCAGCGCACGTCGAGCAGGCAGGCCTCGGCGCGATTGCGCAGCGCCACCACGTCCATGCCGGGGGTCACGGCAAACAGGATGTGGCGCGCCCGCACGCGTTCGCCCGTTCGATAGCGCGCGGCGTGCGCGGCATGGTGGCGCCGGCAGGCTTCCTCCGACGGCTCGGGCAGCTGCAGCTCGCGCTCCAGCCAGGCGTCGATGGCCTGCGACGCGGCTTCGCTGACCACGCCGTCGTCCGTGCGCGCGTCGGCCGCATCGAGCAGGCCGTCCCGCTGGGCCGCCTGGCGCAGAAGCTCGGTGCAGGCGCGCTGGCGCAGGGCGTCCGGACCCAGCGCTTCGGTGGCGAGGTTCAGCGGCACGCCGTTGATGCGCGCCACCACGGCGCAAGGTGCTGCAGATTCGATTTGCATGGCCGTCACCTGGTGAATCTCAGACGCCGGCGCCGGGCTGGCGCGGCTGGTTGTGGTCCGCCGGCAGGCTGAGGCGCCGGCTGCGCACCACCTGGTGCGGGCGGAACAGGAAGCCCACGGTGGCGAAGCCGCTCCACACGTGCACCAGACGGCTGAACGGGAACAGCAGGAAGATCGTCATGCCGAACACGATGTGGACCTGATACGGCCAGGGCAGCACGGCCAGTGCGGACGCATCCACCGGCCGCAGCGTGACGATGCGCTGCGCCCAGTCCGCCAGGATCATCATCGTGCTGCCGTCGGCGTGTTGCCACGAGAACGGGAGCGTGATCAGGCCGATCACCAGCTGCACCCACAGGATCAGCAGGATCGCGATGTCCGTGCGGTGGCTGGTCAGGCGGATGCGCGGATCGAACACGCGCCGGTACAGCAGCATCGACAGGCCGACGAAGCAGAATGCGCCTGCGATGCCGCCGGCCACCACGGCCAGCATCTGCTTGGTGCCGGCGCTGATGAAGATGCCGTACACCGAGTGCGGCGTGAACAGCCCGACCATGTGGCCGAAGAACAGGAACAGGATGCCGAAGTGGAACAGGTTGCTGCCCCAGCGCAGCAGGCCGGCGCGCAGCAGCTGCGACGAATCGCTTTTCCAGGTGTACTGGTTCTGGTCGAAGCGGATCAGGCTGCCGAGCAGGAACACGGCGAGGCAGACGTAGGGATAGACCTGGAAGAGGAAACCGTGGACGCCGTTCATGACGATGCTCCTTGTGGCATGTTGTTCTTGCGTACGATCCGTACCGGCTGCGCCTCGCCGGGCCGGGCCTGGCCCTTGGACGAGCAGCCGTCGAACACGATGGGTTCGGCCCAGCTGTCGTCGAGCGCCTCCTCGGCCGGCGGCTGGACCGGCCGGGCCTTCTCGCCCGCCAGCTCCAGCAGCGCGCCGAGCACGCTGGCATAGGCGCTCTCGCGGTGCTGCAGGGCGCCGAAGATGGCGTTGAAGATGTGCGTCATCTCGCCGAGGAAGGCGCGCGCCTCGCGCACCGGCTGGGTCGAGACGAACTCGAGCACCGCGGGAAGGTAGTCGGGCAGTTCGCCTTCGGCGAGAACCAGGCCGGCCTGCTCGTAGGTCTGGCCCAGGTCGATCATGGCCGGCCCGCGCTCGCGCGAGTCGCCGTGCACGTGCTCGAACAGGTGCAGCGAGGTGCCGCGCCCGCGGTCGAAGAGTTCGACGTAGTCGGATTCGGCGTCCAGCGGATCGGCGCCCAGCAGGGCGTCGATCAGAGCGGCGAGCTCATCGATGCGCGCCGGCGGCAGCGCGCCTTCGCTGCGCAGCAGCACGCGCATTTCCGGCAGGTGGGCGCGCATCGGCGCGTCGGGGTAGTCGAGCAGCGCGGCGAGCACGCGCAGGCTGGTCGACATGGGACGGGTGGCGTTCAGCGTGAACATGGTCAGATCTCCGCCCGGATCGGGATGGTGCGTTTCTTCTCGCTGCCGAACAGGCTGCCTTCGCTGCTGCCTTCGGAGCAGCCGTTGCCGAAGCTGAAGCCACAGCCGCCGCGCACGTTGAAGGTGTTCTCGGCGTATTCGCGGTGGGTGGTGGGGATCACGAAGCGGTCCTCGTAGTTGGCGATGGCCATCACGTGGTACATCTCCTCCACCTCGGCCTGGGTGATGCCGACCTGCTTGAGCACGGCCTCGTTGATCCGCCCGTCGACGTGCTTCTCGCGCTGGTAGGCGCGCATCGCCAGCATCCGTTCGAGCGAGCGCACGACGGGCGCGGTGTCGCCCGCCGTCAGCAGGTTCGCCAGGTAGCTGACCGGGATGCGCAGCTGGCTCACGTCCGGAATCTCGCCGTTGGCGCCGACGTGCCCGGCGTTGGCCGCGGCGCTGATGGGCGACAGCGGCGGCACGTACCAGACCATCGGCAGCGTGCGGTACTCGGGGTGCAGCGGCAGCGCCACTTTCCACTGCACCGCCATCTTGTAGACCGGGCTGTTGCGCGCGGCTTCCATCCACGCATCGGGGATGCCATCGATCCGCGCCTGGGCGATCACCTTCGGATCGTTCGGGTCGAGGAAGATGTCGAGCTGCGCCTGGTAGAGATCACGGTCGTGTTCGACGCTGGCGGCTTCCTGGATGCGGTCGGCGTCGTACAGCAGCACGCCGAGGTAGCGGATGCGCCCGACGCAGGTCTCGCTGCACACGGTCGGCTGGCCGGCCTCGATGCGTGGATAGCAGAAGATGCACTTCTCGGCCTTGCCGCTCTTCCAGTTGTAGTAGATCTTCTTGTAGGGGCAGCCCGAGACGCACATGCGCCAGCCGCGGCACTTGTCCTGGTCGATCAGCACGATGCCGTCTTCCTCGCGCTTGTAGATCGAGCCCGACGGGCACGAGGCCACGCACGCGGGGTTCAGGCAGTGCTCGCACAGGCGCGGCAGGTACATCATGAAGGTGTTCTCGAACTGGCCGAGCATGTCCTTCTGCATCTCCTCGAAGCCTTCGAGGTTCCTGTCCTTGCTGCGGTTGCTGAACTCGCCCCCGAGGATCTCCTCCCAGTTCGGACCCCAGACGATCTTGTCCATCTGCTTGCCGGTGATCAGGCTGCGCGGGCGCGCGGTCGGCGTGGCCTTCATCTCGGGCGCCGACTGCAGATGCCCGTAGTCGAAGGTGAAGGGCTCGTAGTAGTCGTCGATCTCGGGCAGGTTCGGGTTGGCGAAGATGCGCATCAGCAGCTTCCACTTCGCGCCCTGGCGCGGCTCGATCGTGCCGTTGGCCTTGCGCACCCAGCCACCGTTCCACTTGTCCTGGTTCTCCCATTCCTTCGGGTAGCCGATGCCGGGCTTGGTCTCGACGTTGTTGAACCAGGCGTACTCCATGCCCGGACGGCTGGTCCAGACGTTCTTGCAGGTGACCGAGCAGGTGTGGCAGCCGATGCACTTGTCGAGGTTGAGCACCATGCCGATCTGGGCGCGGATCTTCATGCGACTTCTCCTTGTGCCTGGACCTTGGCGATGAGTTCGTCGGCGACGGGGGTGTCCAGCCAGTCGACCTTGTTCATCTTGCGGACCACGACGAACTCGTCGCGGTTGGTGCCGATGGTTCCGTAGTAGTTGAAGCCGTAGCTGAACTGCGCGTAGCCGCCGATCATGTGGGTCGGCTTGAGCACGATGCGCGTCACCGAGTTGTGAATGCCGCCTCGCGCGCCGGTGATCTCGGAGCCCGGCGTGTTCACGATCTTCTCCTGGGCGTGGTACATCATCACCATGCCGGGCTTGACGCGCTGGCTCACCACCGCGCGCGCCGCGATGGCGCCGTTGAGGTTGAACAGCTCGATCCAGTCGTTGTCCACGATGCCCGCGCGCTTGGCATCGTCCTCGCTCAGCCACACGCAGGGGCCGCCGCGGCTGAGCGTCAGCATCAGCAGGTTGTCGGTGTAGGTCGAGTGAATGCCCCACTTCTGGTGCGGCGTGATGAAGTTCAACGCGATCTCGGTGTTGCCGTTGGGCTTGATGCCCTGGATGCCCGAGGTAGTCTTCAGGTCGACCGGCGGGCGGTAGCTGGTGAAGCCCTCGCCGAAGGCGATCATCCACGGGTGGTCCATGTAGAACTGCTGGCGCCCGGTCAGCGTGCGCCAGGGAATCATCTCGTGCACGTTGGTGTAGCCGGCGTTGTACGAGACGGTCTCGCTCTCGATGCCGCTCCAGGTCGGCGAGCTGATGATCTTGCGCGGCTGGGCCTGGATGTCGCGGAAGCGGATCTTCTCGTCCTCGCGGTGGATCGCCAGGTGGGTGTGGTCCAGTCCGGTCTGCTTGCCCAGGGCTTGCCAGGCCTTGACCGCCACATGGCCGTTGGTCTCGGGCGCGAGCTGCAGGATCGTCTCGCAGGCATCGATGTCGGTCTCGATCCGCGGCATGCCGCAGGTCACGCCCTCGGCGCTGACCAGGCCGCTCAGCTCGCCGAGCTGCTTCACCTCGGTCTGGGTGTTCCAGGCGATGCCCTTGCCGCCGTTGCCGACCTTGTTCATCAGCGGGCCGAGCGCGGTGAACCGCTTGTAGGTGTTCGGATAGTCGCGCTCGACGACCAGCATGTTCGGCGCGGTCTTGCCGGGAATCAGCTCGCACTCGCCGCGCTTCCAGTCCTTGACGTCGAAGGGCTGCGCCAGCTCCGACGGGCTGTCGTGCATCAGTGGCGACAGCACCAGCTCGCGTTCGACGCCCAGGTGGCCGACGCAGAGCTCGCTGAATTTCTTCGCGAAGCCCTTGTAGATGTCCCAGTCGCTGCGCGATTGCCAGGCCGGGTCGACCGCGGTCGACAGCGGGTGGATGAAGGGGTGCATATCGCTGGTGTTGAGGTCGTTCTTCTCATACCAGGTGGCCGTGGGCAGCACGATGTCGCTGTACAGGCAGGTGGTGCTCATGCGGAAGTCGAGCGTGACCAGCAGGTCGAGCTTGCCTTCGGGCGCCTTGTCGTGCCATGCCACTTCGGTGGGCTTGGCCTCTTCCGCCCCCAGGTCCTTGCCCTGCACGCCGTTGCTCGTGCCCAGCAGGTGCTTGAGGAAGTACTCGTGGCCCTTGCCGCTGGAGCCCAGGATGTTGGAGCGCCACACGAACATGTTGCGCGGCCAGTTGTCCGGATGGTCGGGGTCGGTGCAGCTCAGCTGGAGGCTGCCGTCCTTCAATCCCCGCACGGCGTAGTCCTTGGGGTCCATGCCCGCGGCGGCGGCGTCGCGCACCACCCGCATGGGATGGGTCTGCAGCTGGGGCGCCGACGGCAGCCAGCCCATGCGCTCGGCGCGCACGTTGTAGTCGATCATGCTGCCGCCGTAGAGCTTCTTGTCGGCCAGCGGCGAGAGCACCTCTTCCATGCCCAGCTTCTCGTAGCGCCACTGGTCGGTGTGGGCGTAGAAGAAGCTGGTGCTGTTCATCTGCCGCGGCGGGCGCACCCAGTCGAGCGCGAAGGCCAGCGGCGTCCAGCCGGTCTGCGGGCGCAGCTTCTCCTGGCCCACGTAGTGCGCCCAGCCGCCGCCGGACTGGCCGATGCAGCCGCACAGCATCAGCATGTTGATGACGCCGCGGTAGTTCATGTCGCTGTGGTACCAGTGGTTCATCGCGGCGCCGATGATCACCATCGACTTGCCCTGCGTCTTGTGCGCGTTCTCGGCGAACTGCTGGGCCACCGCGATCAGCTGCGCGCGCGGCGTGCCGGTGATGCGCTCCTGCCAGGCCGGCGTGTAGGGCGTGTCGTCATCGAAGTCCTTCGCGGCCATCTCGCCGGCCAGGCCGCGGGCCACGCCGTAGTTCGCCACCTGCAGATCGAACACGGTCGCGACCAGCGCCTCGCGGGCTTCACCGGCCTTGCCCAGCGAAATGCGCCGGACCGGGACCGTGCGCACCAGCACATCCGTCTGCACGTTGTTCGGGAAGTTCTCGCTCGCGATGCCGCCGAAGTACGGAAAGCCGACCTTGGCCGTCTCGCCGCTCGGTGCGTCGCCCTCGAGCACCGAGAGCTGCAGCCGCACTTCCTGGCCGTGGCGCGCCTCCTTGGCTTGCAGGTTCCACTGGCCTTCGTCGGCGCGCCCATCCGGGCCCCAGCGGAAGCCGATCGCCCCGTTCGGCAGCACCACCCGCCCAGCCTCGTCGAAGGCCACGGTCTTCCATTCGGGGTTGTTGGCCTGGCCCAGGTTTCCGTTGAAGTCGGAGGCCCGCAGGTAGCGGTCGGGCACGGTGACGACCTCGCCGCTGGGCAGCGTGTGCTCCTTGAGCATGACCAGCATCGGCATGTCGGTGAAGCGGCGCACGTACTCGTCGAAGTAGGCGCTGCGCTCGCCGCGGTCGGGAAAGTAGAACTCCTTCAGGATCACGTGGCCCATCGCCATCGCGACGGCGGCATCGGTGCCCTGCTTCGGGTTCATCCAGATGTCGGCCAGCTTGGCGACCTCGGAATAGTCGGGCGTCACCGCCACCGTCTTGGTGCCCTTGTAGCGGACCTCGGTGAAGAAGTGGGCATCGGGCGTGCGCGTCTGCGGCACGTTGGAGCCCCAGGCGATGATGAAAGTGGAGTTGAACCAGTCGGCCGATTCCGGCACGTCGGTCTGCTCGCCCCAGACCTGCGGGCTGCTCGGCGGCAGGTCGCAGTACCAGTCGTAGAAGCTCATGCAGACGCCGCCGATCAGGCTCAGGTAGCGGCTGCCCGCCGCATAGCTGACCATCGACATCGCCGGGATCGGCGAGAAGCCGATGATGCGGTCGGGGCCGTGCTTCTTGATCGTGTGGACGTTGGCCGCCGCGACGATCTCGTTGACCTCGTCCCAGCTCGAGCGCACGAAGCCGCCGAGCCCGCGGATCTGCTGGTAGTCGCGCCGCTTCGCGTCGTCCTCGACGATGCTGGCCCAGGCGGCCACCGGCTCGTGCGACAGGCGCGCCTCGCGCCAGCTCTTGAGCAACCGGCCGCGCACCATCGGGTACTTGACCCGGTTGGCGCTGTAGAGATACCAGCTGTAGCTGGCGCCGCGCGCGCAGCCGCGCGGCTCGTGGTTGGGCATGTCCCAGCGGGTGCGCGGATAGTCGGTCTGCTGGGTCTCCCAGGTCACGATGCCGCCCTTGACGTAGATCTTCCAGGAGCAGGACCCGGTGCAGTTCACGCCGTGCGTGCTGCGCACGATCTTGTCATGCGCCCAGCGGTTGCGGTAGGCGTCCTCCCAGGTGCGGTCTTCGGCGTTGGTCACGCCGTGGGCGCCCGAGAACGCCTCGCGTGGCCTCGAGAAATAGGTCAGTCGATCCAGAAAATGGCTCATGGAGAGTCTCCGTAAATTCGCGGGTGGGTGTGCGGCTCAGGGGTTCTTCACATACGCGTTCTTGCGCAGGTAGAACCACCAGTTGAGAACCAGGCACAGCGCATAGAACACGGCAAAGCCGTACATGGCGTATTGCGGCGTGGCGGCCTTGATCTGAGCGCCGATGACCACCGGCGCGATGAAGGCGCCGTACGCGGCCACCGCCGAGGTCCAGCCCAGCACCGGGCCGGCTTGCTGGCGGTCGAAGATCACGCCGATGGTGCGGAAGGTGCTGCCGTTGCCGATGCCGCTGGCGGTGAACAGCAGCACGAAGAGCGCCATGAACGGCAGGAAGTACTGCTCGGGCGTGGCCGACTGGTAGGCCAGCAGCATCACGTAGCCCACCGCCACCGACGCCACCACCATCACCGCGGAGATGATCTGCGTGACGACCGAGCCGCCGAAGCGGTCGGAGATCCAGCCGCCGATCGGGCGCACGCCGGCGCCGACGAAGGGGCCGATCCAGGCGTAGGTGAGCGCCGAGGGCGCGTTCGGGTTCTTCAGCGTGTGCTGCAGCACACCGGCCGCATCGGGCACGTGGCTGATGCCGAAGATCACCGTGATGGCCAGCGGCAGCGCCATCGAGAAGCCGATGAAGGAGCCGAAGGTGACCATGTAGAGCAGCGTGAGCGCCCAGGTGTGCCTGTTCCTGAAGATGGCGAACTGCGCGGCGATGTTGTCCTTCATGGTGCCGAAGGCCGTGAGCTTCATCACGCCCAGGGTGCCGACGATGATCAGCGGCATCGCCACCCACATGTTCAGCAGCCCCAGGCCGGTCGGCGCGGGCAGGTACAGGTACAGGCCCAGGCCTGCGGGCAGGAACGACAGCGTGTAGAGCCAGATGATCTTGAGGAACGCCGCGATCGTGCCCCCGGTGTTCGGCGACACGTTCTTGAGGTTGTTCATCCCGAACCAGCACAGCGCCGACAGCGGCACCAGGGACAGCAGCCAGGCGAAGCCTGCGTTCTGGATGTAGGTCGGCGTGCCGGCCAGGATCTTCCCGAGGATCCAGCCGCTGTCCTTCACCAGCGTCATGGGCTCGCCGCCGAAGCTGCCGAACAGGCCCACCGTCATCACCAGCGGGATGACGATCTGCATCGTGGTGACGCCGAAATTGCCGAGACCGGCGTTCAGGCCGAGCGCGGTGCCCTGCAGGCGCTTGGGGAAGAAGGTGCTGATGTTGGACATCGAGCTGGCGAAGTTGCCGCCGCCCACGCCCGACCACAGCGCCATCAACTGGAAGGACCACAGCGGCCAGTCCTTGTGCTGCAGCACGATGCCGGTCCCGAGTGCCGGGGCCAGCAGCATCGCGGTGGTCAGGAAGATCGTGTTGCGGCCACCGGCCAGGCGGATCAGGAACGAGGCCGGGATGCGCATCGTGGCGCCGGCCAGGCCTGCGATGGCCGTGAGCGAGAACAGCTCGGCCTGGCTGAACGGAAAGCCCAGGTTCAGCATCTGCACCGTGATGATTCCCCACATGCCCCAGATCGCGAAGCCGCACAGCAGGGCGGGCACCGAGATCCACAGGTTGCGGTAGGCGATCCGCCTGCCGGAGGATTCCCAGAACGCCTCGTCTTCAGGGCGCCAGTCGGCGATGTCGGCGCCGCTGGCGGATGCGGGTGCGGGAGATGCCGCTCGAATGGATTCGGTCATGTCAGTCCTTGCAGGGTCGGATGTCTGGCTAGCCACCGAGGTTGAACGCGGGGGCGTTGCGGCCCATGACTTCGGTGCGGCGCACTTCGGTCCAGTACATCCAGATGAGCGACACCCAGACCACGCCGTACATGAGCATGAAAGCGCTGGAGCGGATGCCGGTGAGGTCCATCAGCACGCCGAACAGGATCGGCAGCACGAAGCCGCCCATGCCGCCGGCCAGGCCGACGATGCCGCTGACGGTGCCGATGTTTTCGGGGTAGTCGTCGCTGATGTACTTGAAGACGCTGGCCTTGCCGAATGCGAAGGCGATGCCCAGCAGGAACATCAGGGCGGTGAAGGCATAGACGTTCAGCCCGAGGTGGAAGCTCCTGGGGCCATTGACGGTGAGCACCGTGAAGTCGGTCTGCGGGTACGACAGCAGGAACAGGCAGATCCAGCTGACCCACAGCACCCACCAGGTCACGCTGTGCGCGCCGTACTTGTCGGACAGCCAGCCGCCGCCGGCGCGCAGCACGCCGCCGGGAAGCGAGAAGCAGGCGGCCAGCAAGGCGGCGGCGCGAATGTCCAGGCCGAACTCGCCGACGTAGTACTGCACCATCCACAGCGACAGCGCGACGTAGCCGCCGAACACGATGCTGTAGTACTGGCAGTACTTCAGCACCTTCGGCTCCTTCAGCATCTTCAGCTGGTCGGCGAACTTCGTGTTGGAGGGCACCCGATGCGCCGGGTCGCTGGCGCTGAACATCCAGAACAGCACCAGGGTGCCCAGCATGATGGCCGCGTAGGCCATCGGAACCATGGTCCAGCCGAAGGCCACCATGAGCGCCGGTGCGACGAACTTGTTGACGGCAGCGCCTGAGTTGCCCGCACCGTACACGCCCATCGCGAAGCCCTGGCGGTTGCGAGGAAACCAGCGCGCGACATAGGGCGTGCCCACCGAGAAGGAGCCGCCGGCCAGGCCGACGAACAGGCCGATGACCAGGAAGTGCCAATACTCGGTGGCGTAGCTCATCAGCCAGATGGCCGGCACGGTGACCGCCATCAGCACGGCCATCACGATGCGGCCGCCGTATCTGTCGGTCCAGATGCCCAGCGGCACGCGGATCAGCGAGCCCGTGAGCACCGGCATGGCCGTCAGCAGGCCGAACTCGGTGGCGTTCAGGCCCAGCATCTTCTTGATCGGGATGCCGATCACGCCGAACATCATCCACACCATGAAACACACGGTGAAGGCCAGCGTGCTGACCAGCAGCACCGCGAGTCCTTGGCTCTTTTTCGTCATCCTGCAGTCCGCTCATCAGTCATGAACCGACTGTAGGAATTCGGTGCCCGTCGCGGAATCCTTCGGGAGGAGGGCCGGCCGACGGCAGAGGAACGATGGGCGCGCGGCCGGCATCGTCCTGAAGAACTACGCGCGCGAAAAAAGAGCGCGCGCTTGCGCTGGATCAACCCAGGTTGTGCTCGCTTGCGATCACGGCGGCGTGCACCCGCGAGCTCACGCCGAGCTTGCGCAGGATGTGCTGCACGTGGATCTTCACCGTGGTCTCGGCGATGCCGAGCGATCGCGCGATCTCCTTGTTGGCCCCGCCGCGGGCGATGCCCTGGAGAATTTCCTGCTCGCGCGGAGACAGCAGGTCGAGCCTGGAGCCCGCCGCGGCCGGCGGTTCGGGCGGCTGCGCAGCGGGTGCCGCCGCGTCGCGGTAGGCGGCCACCAGCTTGCCCGTCATCTCCTCGGAGACCACGCTCTCGCCGCGCACGGCGCGCCGGATCGCCTTCGACAGCGCATCCCCCTCGATGGTCTTGAGCAGGTAGCCGCAGGCGCCGCCGCGCAGTGCGGCCGAGAGGTCGCGCTCGTCTTCGCTGACCGTCAGCATCAGCACGCGCGCGGCTGGAGCCACCTCGTGCAGCGCCGGCAGGGCGTCGACGCCATGGACGCCCGGCAGATGGTTGTCGAGCAGGATCACGTCGGGCTGCAGGTCCCCGGCGCGGCGCTGGGCTTCGCCGGCATCGCCGGCGTCGCCGACCACCTCGAACTGCGGATCGCGCTGCAGCAGGGCCGTCAGGCCGCGCCGGAACAGCGTGTGGTCGTCGACCACGAGGATGCGGATGCGGGGGGTGGAATCGGTCATGGCAGGGCGGCAGCGAATGGTGGGGTGGAGGGCAACGCAGGCGGAGTCTCCGGTGTCGCGGGACGAAGCGCCGGAAGAGTCAGGATGACGGACGTGCCGGAATGCGGCGTCGATCGCACCTCGAGTGCGGCATCCAGCCGCGCGGCGCGCTCGGCCATGATGTCGAGCCCGACGTGGGTTTCGTCCAGCCGGCCGGCAGGGCGGTCGAAGCCGACGCCGTCGTCGCGCACCTCGAAGCGCCAGCGCGGCTGCTGCTGCACGTCCAGCCAGACCCGCGTCGCGCCCGCATGCTTGCGCACGTTCGAGAGCGCTTCCTGCACGATGTGCAGCACCTGGATCTGGATGTCGGGCGCCAGCGGCATGCCATGGCCCTGCATCCGCAGCGTCGCCTGGACGCCGGTCTGGTGCTCGAACTTGCGCAGGGTCGTGAGCAGCGCGGGTTCGATGTCCTCGTCATTGGCCCGCGTGCGGAAGTGGAGCAGCAGTTCGCGCACGTCGCCGTAGCTCTCGCGCACGCCGAGGCCGATCTCCCCGAGCACGTGCTGGGCCTGGGCGGCGTTGCCCGCGTCGAGCGCATCCTGCATGAGCTGAACCTGGATCTTCAGGAACGCCAGCGACTGGGCGATGGAGTCGTGCAATTCGGACGCCAGCAGGCTGCGCTCCTGCGAGACGGCTTCCTCGCGCTCCAATGCGCTGAGGCGCAAGCTCTCCATGGCGCCGGCCAGATGCACCGTCATGGCTTCCAGCAGCGATCGCTCGGCATCGGTGATGCCGACTTGCGCGTGGAAGAACAGGTCCACCTCGCCCATCAGGCGATCGTGCAGCCGGATCGGGATCGACACCACGGTCTCGAAGCCGGCCTGCGCGCAGTTGCGCATGCGCGCCGGTTGCATCGACCGGATCGGGATCACCCGCGCGCCGTGCGGTGCCTGCGGTGAGCCGCAGTGGCAGTCCCCGGCCATCAGGCAGTGCTCCGCCTCGACCATCGATTCGGGCAGGCCTTGAGAGGAAAGCATCAGGTAGCGCCGGTTGGTCTGGTCCGACCAGCGCAGCGCGACCCCGTCGGCGTGCGCGATGCCGGCGATGCTGCGGGTGAAGCCCTGCGCCAGCGCCTCGAGCGTGGTGGCCTGGCTCGCCAGCTTGGTAACCTCGTACAGGCTCTCGAGCCGGCCGCGTTTCTCCTCGAGTTCGGCAGTCTTCTCGCGCACCCGGGCTTCCAGGTTGCGGTACATCGCCTGCAACTGGCTCGCCATGCTGTTGAAGCCCTCGGCCAGGGTGCCGAATTCGTCGTGGGTCTCGCATTCGACGCGCGCGTCCAGGTTGCCGGCCTGCACGCTGCAGATCGCCCGGTAGAGCAGGCCGACCGGTTCCAGCACGAACAGGTAGCCGGTGAACAGGAGCGCCGCGGTGCCGACCAGCGCCAGCCCCATCATGGCGATCTGCAGCAGATACATCAGCGCGCTCCAGCGCGCCATGTGCGCCTCGATGCCCCGTACGAACACGTCGATGTGGCGCACGAACACCGAGGCCGCGTCGGCGTCCGCCGCGACGGATGCGGGGGCCTGCGGCTCGTGCGGCGCCGCGAGCCGCTCGCGCAACGCCGCCCATTCCTGCTCGACCACGGCGAAGCTGCTGCGCACGCCCGCATCCCAGGGCACGAACAAGGGCCGCTCGGGGTCGCCGTCGCGCAGCAGTTGCACGCTGCGTTCGAATTCCGCCACCTGCCGCGGCAGGTCTTGCGTCTGTCCGGTGCCAGCCGCCAGCAGCATGCGGTAGGTCTGCATGCGCATGCGGCCCGCTTCGTTGACGGCCGCGGCGCCGCCTTCGAGCTGCACCGACATCCAGACCAGCGCGGCGATGGCGCCCAGCGACAACGCGAGGAACGGCGCGGCCACCAGCATCAGCTTGAGGCCGAGCGGCCAGCGTCGCCAGCGTGGAATTTTCGGCGCCATGCGATGCATCATGCGGCGAAACGGCAGGGCGCCACGCGGCGCGGCGCACGGCGGCGGGGAGACGAGCGCGAAGTGAATGACATGGTGTGAGCTCGCGGGGGAGGACGCGGCGTTGGCGCCGCGCGTTCAGCGTTCACGGTAGCAGTCGCCGCGAACGTCTTGTTGATGCATCGCAAGCGAATGCCGATTCGATGCGAAATTCGATCGAACGAACACCCTCGGCCTCGCCGGCCTCTGGTGGCCTTGGAAGAACCTGCAGGCGCCGGCCCGGGAGGCCGGCTTCGCGATGCCGACCATCCACGCGGCCAACCATCCGAAAGACCCGCAGTTCGCGTGGGTCTTTTGACTTTGGCAACCCGGAAATTTCCTGCAAAATAGCACGACCGTTCGTTTTATTCCAATTCCCCCGATGCCCGACACCGCCGCTCCTGCCAAGCCCGTCCGCGCGCCCGCGAAAGGCCAGCAGACCAAGGCCGTCATCATTGACGCAGCCCTGAACCTGGCCGCCCAGATCGGCCTCGAAGGCCTGTCGATCGGCGCGCTGGCCGACGTCACCCAGATGAGCAAGTCGGGCGTCTTCGCCCATTTCGGCTCGCGCGAAGAGTTGCAGATCTCCGTGATCCGCGAGTACCACGCGCGCTTCGAGCAGGAAGTCTTCTACCCGGCGCTCAAGGCCGCGCGCGGCCTGCCGCGCCTGCGCGCGATGTTCGCCAACTGGATGAAGCGCACCTCGACCGAGATCGATTCGGGCTGCATCTACATCAGCGGCGCCGTCGAATTCGACGACCGCACCGGCCCCGTGCGCGACGCGCTGGCCGACTCGGTCAAGACCTGGCTGGCGGCGATGTACCGCGCCGTGGTGCAGGCCAAGGCCGAAGGCCATCTGCGCGAGGATGCCGACGAGAAGCAGATCGCGTTCGAGATCCACGCGCTGATCCTGGCGCTGCACTACGAGGCCCGCTTCCTGCGCTCGCCCGACTCGCTGGCTCGCGCCAATGTGGGCTTCGACAACATCCTGCGCCGCAGCGGCGCGACCGACATGCAGCCCGCCGCCGGCAGCCCGGCGCCACGGCGGCTCAAGGCCGCGCGCTGAACGCGCACGGCTCGATTCCCTTCGTTTTCTTCTTTTCCACCTTCCCTCCGGAGACCTTTCCATGCCCGCCTACACCCCGCCTCTGCGCGACATGCAGTTCGTGATGCACGAAGTGTTCAACATCACCGAGGAACTCAAGGCGCTGCCCAAGCACGCCGAGGTCGATGCCGACACCATCAACGCGATCCTCGAGGAAGGCGGGAAGTTCGCCTCCGAGGTCACCTTTCCGCTCAATATCAGCGGCGACGAGGAAGGCTGCGTGCTCGACAAGACCACGCACGAGGTGAAGACGCCCCAGGGCTTCAAGGATGCCTACGCGAAGTTCGTCGAAGGCGGCTGGGCGGCGCTCTCCTGCGACCCGGCCTATGGCGGCCAGGGCCTGCCCTATGTCGTGAACCAGTGCGTCTACGAGATGCTCAACTCGGCCAACCAGGCCTGGACCATGTACCCGGGGCTGTCGCACGGTGCCTATGAGGCGCTCGCGGCGCACGGCACCGACGAACAGAAGAAGACCTACCTGCCCAAGCTCACGAGCGGCGAGTGGACCGGCACCATGTGCCTGACCGAGCCGCATTGCGGCACCGACCTCGGCCTGCTGCGCACCAAGGCCGAGCCGCAGGCCGACGGCAGCTACAAGATCACCGGCAACAAGATCTTCATCTCGGCCGGCGAGCACGACATGGCCGACAACATCATCCACCTGGTGCTGGCCCGCCTGCCGGACGCGCCCAAGGGCAGCAAGGGCATCAGCCTGTTCGTGGTGCCCAAGTTCAACGTCAAGGCCGACGGCTCGCTGGGCAGCCGCAACGGCATCTACTGCGGCGGCCTCGAGCACAAGATGGGCATCCACGGCAACGCCACCGCGCAGATGGTGATCGAAGGCGCCACCGGCACGATGGTCGGCCAGCCCAACAAGGGCCTGGCGGCGATGTTCGTGATGATGAACGCCGCCCGCCTGGGCGTCGGCAACCAGTCGCTCGGCCTGACCGAAGTCGCGTTCCAGAACGCGCTGGCCTACGCCAAGGACCGCACCCAGATGCGCTCGCTGTCGGGCGTCAAGGCCAAGGACAAGGACGCCGATCCGATCATCGTCCACCCTGACGTGCGCAAGATGCTGATGACCGCCAAGGCCTACGCCGAAGGCGGCCGCGCGATGGCGATCTACTGCACGCTGCTGCTCGACAAGGAGCACAACCACCCCGACGAGAACGTGCGCAAGGACGCGGGCGAGATCGTCGCGCTGCTGACGCCGGTCGTGAAGTCCTTCCTGACCGACAACGGCCACACCGCGACCAATGCCTGCATGCAGGTCTTCGGCGGCCACGGCTTCATCAAGGAATGGGGCATGGAACAGTTCGTGCGCGACAACCGCATCAACATGATCTACGAAGGCACCAACACCATCCAGTCGCTGGACCTGCTGGGCCGCAAGGTGCTGGGCAACAACGGCGCGACGCTGAAGAAGTTCGGCAAGCTGGTGGGCAAGCTGGTGGAGGAAGAGGGCGTCAACGAGAAGATGAGCGAATTCATCACGCCGGTGGCGGTGCTGGGCGAGCAGCTCACCAAGTTCACGACCGAGATCGGCTTCAAGGGCTTCCAGAACCCCGACGAAGTCGGCGCCGCCGCGGTGGACTACCTGCGGGTCGCCGGCCATTTCGTGTTCGGCTACATGTTCGCGCTGATGGCGCGCACCGCGCTGCGCCAGATCGCGGCCGGCAACACCGACCCGTTCTACGTCGCCAAGCTGCAGACCGCGCGCTTCTACTTCGCCAAGCTGTTCCCCGAGACCGCGACGCTGATGCGCACCGCGCGCGCCGGCAGCGCCCCGCTGATGAACACCGACGCCGCGCTGGCATAAATATGCTCACCCCCGAATCTCCGCGCACTTCGTGTCGCTTCGGATTCCCCCTCAAGGGGGCACTGCCTGCGGCCCGGCAAAGCCGGTTCCGCGGCAGTTCCCGAACGGGCTTCGCTGCGCTTGCCGCAGTGCTTGTATTGGCAAGCGGCAGCGCCTTTGCCCAGATGAGCCCCGTGGGTGTCTGGCGCAGCATCGACGACAAGACCGGCGAGTCCAAGGCCGAGATCCGCATCGCCGAGTCGGGCGGCGCGCTGGCCGGCCGCATCGAGAAGACGCTGAAGAAGGGCGCCTTGCCTGACGCGGCGTGCGACGAATGCACCGACGAGCGCAAGGGCAAGCCGATCGCGGGGCTGGAGATCATCCGCGGCGGCAAGAAGGCCGAGGGCAAGGAGGTCTGGGAAGGCGGCAAGATCCTCGACCCCGAGAACGGCAAGGAATACCGCGCCAGCTTCACGCCCATCGACGGCGGCAAGAAGCTGGAAGTGCGCGGCTACCTCGGGCCCTTCTGGCGCACTCAAACCTGGAACCGCATTCAGTAGCCCACCCCCGAATGCTGCTCACTTCGTGTAGCAGCCTCCCCCTCAAGGGGGCAACACCGGTGGCCCGGCAAAGCCGGTTCCACGGTGTTCCCCGAACAGAATCAGAACTTCGAAAGCAAGTTATGTCCAGATTCCAAGTGAAAAAGGTCGCCGTGCTCGGCGCCGGCGTGATGGGCGCGCAGATCGCGGCCCATCTCGTCAACGTGCGCGTGCCGGTCGTGCTGTTCGATCTGCCTGCAAAGGAAGGGCCGAAGAACGGCATCGTCTTGCGGGCCATCGACAACCTCAAGAAGTTGAAGCCTGCGCCGCTCGGCGACGTGGCCGACGCGACCTTGATCGAGGTCGCCAACTACGAAGACGACCTGGCCAAGCTCGGCGAATGCGACCTCGTGATCGAGGCGATCGCCGAGCGCATGGACTGGAAGCTCGATCTCTACAGGAAGATCGCGCCGCATGTCGCGAAGCATGCCATCCTGGCCTCGAACACCTCGGGCCTGTCGATCACCAAGCTCAGCGAAGCCCTGCCGGAAGCGCTCAAGCCGCGCTTCTGCGGCATCCACTTCTTCAACCCGCCGCGCTATATGTTCCTGGTCGAGCTGATCAACACGCCGACCACCGAACCCGAAGTGCTGGACCAGCTCGAGACCTTCGTCACCAGCGCGCTCGGCAAGGGCGTGGTGCGGGCGCACGACACGCCCAACTTCATCGCCAACCGGGTCGGCATCGCCGGCATGCTGGCGACCCTGAAGGAAGTCGAGAAGTTCGGCCTCACGCCCGACGTGGTCGACGACCTCACGGGCAAGAAGCTGGGCCGCGCGAGCTCGGGCACCTTCCGCACCGCGGACGTGGTGGGCCTCGACACGATGGCCCACGTGGTCAAGACGCTGCAGGATAACCTCGACGAGAAGAGCGATCCGTTCTACCCCAACTTCGCGACGCCGCCGGTGCTGGCCAAGCTGCTCGAGCTGGGAAACCTGGGCCAGAAGACCAAGGCCGGCTTCTTCAAGAAGGCCGGGCGCGACATCCTGCGCTTCGACCTGGCCAAGGGTGACTACGTGCCTTCGGGCGACAAGGCCGACGAGGTCTATGGCCGCATGCTCAAGAAGCCCGCGCCCGAGCGGCTCCGGCTGCTGCGCGAGAGCGAAGGCGCGCAGGGCCAGTTCCTGTGGGCCATCCTTCGCGACAGCTTCCACTATGCCGCCGTGCATCTGGCGACCATCGCCGAGAGTGCGCGCGACATCGACTTCGCGATGCGCTGGGGCTTCGGCATGAAGCAGGGCCCGTTCGAGCTCTGGCAGCAGGCCGGCTGGACGCAGGTGGCCCACTGGATCCAGGAAGACATCGATGCCGGCCGCGCGCTGGCTAGCGCGCCGCTGCCGAAGTGGGTGTTCGAAGGCCCGGTGGCCGAGGCCGGCGGCGTCCACACGCCGGCGGGTTCGTGGAGCGCTTCGAAGAACACCTTCGTCGCCGCCCGCAAGCTGCCGGTGCATGAGCGTCAGCTGTTCCCCGAAAGCGTGCTCGGCGCCGATGCGCCCGACGCCAGCCAGGCCGGCACCACGATCCAGGACGAGGGCGACGTGCGCCTCTGGACGCTCGACGGCGAGGTGCTGATCGCCAGCATCCACTCGAAGATGCATGCCATCAGCCCGGATGTCGCCGAGGCCTTGGCCGCCGGCGTCGAGTTGGCCGAGAAGGACTACAAGGCGATGGTGATCTGGTCGCCCGACGAGATGTTCTCGGTCGGCGCCGACCTGCAGGCGATGCTGCCGGCCTTCGTGGTCGCGGGCATCGGCGCGGTCGAAGGCGCGGAGCAGGAGTTGCAGAACGTCATGCTCAAGATCCGCTACGCCAGCGTGCCGGTGGTGTCGGCCGTGCGCGGCATGGCGCTCGGGGGCGGCTGCGAACTCGCGGTGCATTCGGCGAAGCGTGTCGCGGCGATGGAAAGCTACATCGGCCTGGTCGAAGTCGGCGTGGGCCTGATTCCAGGCGCCGGCGGCCTGACCTACATCGCGCGCCGCGCGGCCGAGAACGCCGCCGCATCGACCGGCAGCGACCTGCTGCCGTTCCTGACCGAAGGCTTCACCGCCGCGGCCATGGCCAAGGTCGGCACCAGCGCGCTCGAATCGAAGAAGCTCGGCTACCTGCTCGACAGCGACGTCATCGTGCCGAACAAGGACGAGCTGTTGTACGTGGCACTGCAGCAGGCCAAGGCGATGGCCGACGCCGGCTGGCGCCCGCCGCTGCGGCGCATGTTCAAGGTCGCGGGCCGCAGCGGCGCCGCCACCATCAAGGGCCAGCTGGTCAACATGCGCGACGGCGGCTTCATCAGCGCCCACGACTTCCACATCGCGAGCCTGATTGCCGAAGTGGTCACCGGCGGCGACATCGACGCCGGCTCGCTGGTGACCGAAGAGTATTTGATGACGCTCGAGCGCAAGGCCTTCTGCTCGCTCATCGTGCATCCCAAGACGCAAGAGCGAATCATGGGCATGCTCAGCACTGGCAAGCCCGTGAGGAATTAGTCCACCCCCGAGCCGGCTCACTGCGTGTAGCCGGACACCCCCTCAAGGGGGCAACACCAGCGGCCCGGCAAAGCCGGTTCCGCGGTGTTCCCCGAACAGAGATTTCAGGAGCTCCTCATGAAACAGATTCAAGATGCCTACATCGTCTCCGCCACCCGCACGCCGATCGGCAAGTCGCACCGCGGCTTCTTCCGCAACTACCGCCCCGACGACCTGCTCGCGACCACGCTGAAGGCGGCGCTCGCCGCCGTGCCGGGTCTCGACCCGAAGGCCATCGAGGACATCATCTGCGGCTGCGCGATCCCCGAATCGCAGCAGGGCCTCAACGTGGCGCGCATCGGCGCGGTGCTCGCCGGCCTGCCCCACAGCATCGGCGGCATCACGGTCAACCGCTTCTGCGCTTCCGGGCTGTCGGCGGTGCAGATGGCGGCCGACCGCATCCGCGTCGGCGAGGCCGAGGTCATGATCGCGGCCGGTGTCGAGAGCATGAGCATGGTGCCGATGATGGGCAACTCGCCGTCGCTGTCGCCCTCGATCTTCGAGCGCGAAGGCGACGTCGGCATTGCCTACGGCATGGGCCTCACGGCCGAGAAGGTGGCGCAGCAGTGGAAGGTCAGCCGCGAGGCGCAGGACGCTTTTGCGCTCGAGTCGCACCGCCGCGCACTGGCCGCGCAGCAGGCCGGCGAGTTCGCCGACGAGATCACGCCGATCGAAGTCACCGACCGTACGCCCGACCTCGCCACCGGCGCATCGAAGGCGAAGAGCCGCATCGTGAGCCTCGACGAGGGCGCGCGCCCCGACACCACGCTCGAAGGGCTGGCCAAGCTGCGCACCGTGTTCGCCGCGCGCGGATCGGTCACGGCCGGCAACAGCTCGCAGACCTCCGACGGCGCCGGCGCGCTGATCATTGCCAGCGAGAAGGCCTGCAAGCAGTACGACCTGAAGCCGCTGGCGCGCTTCGTGAGCTTCGCCAGCAAGGGCGTGCCGCCGCACATCATGGGCATCGGCCCGATCGAGGCGATTCCCGCGGCGCTGCGCTATGCCGGGCTGACGCAGGACGCCATCGACTGGTACGAGCTCAACGAAGCCTTCGCGGCGCAGTCTTTGGCGGTGATCAACACCCTGGGCCTGGATCCGGCCAAGGTCAACCCGATGGGCGGCGCGATCGCGCTGGGCCATCCGCTCGGCGCGACGGGCGCGATCCGCTCGGCGACCGTCATCCACGCACTGCAGCGCAAGAAGCTCAAGTACGGCATGGTCACGATGTGCGTCGGCATGGGGCAGGGCGCGGCGGGGATCTTCGAGCGCGTGTGACTGGCCCCCACGCTCCGTCACTTCGTGTACTCGCTGCCCCCCGAGGGGGCAGTCGCAGACCGCCCGTCTGCGCGAAGCGCGGACTTCGCCGCGCTGGCGGCCCGGCGCCGGCCTGGCCATCAGGGTTTGTGACCATGCGCAGGCGTCTCCGATACGACTGCACGACTCGCCGACACGGAGGCACACTGCGACCATGAAACGACACCCTCTCGACCAGGCCCTCGATCTCGCGCACAGCGACCTCCAGGCCGGCCACTTCTTCGGCGCCACGAGTCCGGACTACTGGAACATGGTCGGCCCCTTCGGCGGCATGACCGCGGCGGTGATGCTGCAGGCGGTGCTGCGGCATCCGGACCTGCTCGGCGAGCCGGTGGCGGCCACGGTGAACTTCGCGGCAGCCCTCGGCGAAGGCGCCTTCGAGGTGCTCGCCGTGCCGGTTCGCACCAACCGCTCGACGCAGCACTGGACGATCCAGATGTCGCAAACCGGCGCCGACGGCAAGCTGCACGTGACCACCACGGGCACGGCGGTCACGGCGCTGCGGCGCGAGACCTGGGGCACCAACGACTTCCCGATGCCCGAGGTGCCGCCGCCTTCGGCGGTCGAGCCCATGCAAATCGGCCCGAAGGGCGTGGAATGGGTCCGGCACTACGAGATGCGGCCGATCATCGGCTCGATCCCGAGCCGTTGGGACGGCAGCGGCGAAGCCAGCGAGACGCGCATGTGGCTGCGCGACGCCGAGCCGCGGCCGCTGGATTTCGCCGCGCTCATGGCGCTCAGCGACACCTTCTACCCGCGGGTCTGGCTGCGCCGCGCCACGCCGGTGCCGATCGGCACGGTGTCGCTCACGACCTACTTTCATACCGATGCCGCGCTGCTGGCCGAAGTGGGCACCGGCTACCTGCTGGGCCGGGCCACCGGGCAGCAGTTCCGCAATGGATACTTCGACCAGGCTGCGCAGCTCTGGAGCGAGACGGGCGCCCTGCTGGCGACCAGCAGCCAGATCGTCTACTTCAAGGAATAGACATGGCCCCCACGCACCGTCACTTCGTGTACTCGCTGCCCCCCGAGGGGGCTGCGGGCCGCCTTGGGGCGGCCCGGCGCCGGCCCGCTGCCGCGACAATGAGGGGCAGCGCAAGGAGACCCGCATGACGACGACGAAATCCGTCGACTTCTATTTCGATTTCGGCAGCCCCGCCGCCTATCTGGCCTATACCCAGTTGCCGCACCTGTGCGCGGACACCGGCGCGGCGCTGGTCTGGAAGCCGATGCTGCTGGGCGGCGTGTTCCAGGCCACCGGCAACCATTCGCCGGCCGAGATCCCGGCCAAGAGGCCCTATCTCAACGAAGACCTGAAGCGCTTTGCGCGCCGCTACGGGGTGCCGTTCCAGCACAACCCCCATTTCCCGATCAACACGCTGCTGCTGATGCGCGGCGCCACCGGCCTGCAGATGCGCGAGCCCGACCGCTTCCGCGCCTATGTCGACGCGATGTTCCACGCGATGTGGGTCGAGCCGCGCAACCTCAACGATGCCGGAACGGTCGCTGCCGTGCTGCAGGAGGCGGGCTTCGATGCGGCCCAGCTGCTGGCGCTCGCCAACGCACAGGAGGTCAAGGACCAGCTCAAGGCCGCTACCCAGGAAGCGGTGCAGCGCGGCGTGTTCGGCGCGCCGACGATGTTCGTCGGCGGCCAGATGTTCTGGGGCCAGGACCGGCTGGATTTCGTCCGCGAGGCGCTCACTTGACCGTGGCCCCCACGCTCTCCCACTTCGTGTGGTTCGCTGCCCCCCGAGGGGGCGCAGGCCGCCTTGGGAGCGGCCCGGCGGCGGCCTGACCATTCATTTTTTTCAAGGACCTCCCATGAGCGACATCCTCGTCCACACCGAAGCCGGTGTGATGACCCTGACCTTCAACCGCCTCGACAAGAAGAACTCGATCACCGGCGCGATGTACGGCGAGCTGGCCGACGCGCTGGCGAATGCCGAGCAGGACGGCGCCGTGCGCGCCGTGCTGATCCAGGGCGACGCCACGATCTTCAGCGCCGGCAACGACATCGGCGACTTTCTCAACAAGCCGCCGTCGACCGAAGAGTCGCCGGTGTTCCGTTTCCTGCGCGGCATCGCCTGCTTCCCGAAGCCGATCGTGGCGGCGGTCTGCGGCCCGGCGGTGGGCATCGGCACCACGCTGCTGTTCCATTGCGACCTGGTCTACGCGGGCGACAACGCGGCTTTCTCGATGCCCTTCGTCAATCTAGGCCTCTGCCCCGAAGCCGCTTCGAGCCTGCTGGTGCCGCAGATGTTCGGCTACCACCGCGCGGCCGAGGCGCTGCTGCTGGGCGAGCCCTTCATGGCCGAGGCGGCGCTGGAGGTGGGCCTGGTCAACCGCGTCGTACCGCCGACCGAGGCCAATGCCATCGCCCAGGCGCAGGCCCGCAAGCTCGCGGCCAAGCCGCTGAGCGCCCTGATCGAGACCAAGCGCCTGATGAAGAAGTCGCAGCAGCCTGCGGTGCTGGAGCGCATGGGAGAAGAAGGCCAGAGCTTCGGCCGCATGCTGCGCGAGCCGGCGGCGCGCGAGGCCTTCACGGCCTTCATGGAAAAGCGCAAGCCGGACTTCTCGAAGCTTTGATCTCCCCCAGGTTGCCCCGCACTTCGTGTCGGGGCGCCCACCCCCTCTCCGGGGGCAACACCAGCGGCCCGGCGAAGCCGGTTCCGCGGCGTTTCGCCAACGGGCCTGGCTGCGCCGGCCGAGGGAACACCTTCGCCTTCGCTGTGTTTGTTCTTGGGCTGCGCGCAGCGCGCCTGTTGGTGGGCAGTCGCGGAACCGGCTTCGCCGGGCCGCTGGCTGCGCCCCCGGTAGGGGGTGGGCGGGCTACACGCAGTGAGCCCAACCTGGGGGCGAGCAACAGCCACGCGGAACCGGCTTCGCCGGGCCGCTGACTGCGCCCCCGGTAGGGGGTTGGCGGGCTACACGAAGTGAGCCCAACCTGGGGGCGAGTTTATGCTTTCTCGATGGGGCGGGGGCGGCCGCTGTCGTCGATCGCGACGTAGGTGAAGGTGGCCTCGGTCACCTTGATGTACTCGCCTTGGGCCTTGAAGCGCTCGGCGAACACCTCCACCGTCACGGTGACCGAGGTGCGCCCGATGCGCTCCAGTTTCGAGTAGAACGACAGGATGTCGCCCAGCCGCACCGGCTGCTTGAAGATGAATTCGTTGACCGCGACGGTGGCCATCCGGCCCTTGGCGTAGCGCGCCGGGATCACCGAGCCGGCCAGGTCGCACTGGGCCATCACCCAGCCGCCGAAGATGTCGCCGTTGGCGTTGCAGTCGGCCGGCATCGGGATGACCTTGAGCACCAGCTCCATGTCGGCCGGGAGGCTTTTGAGCTTGGCGGTGAGGTTGGCGCTGGAACTTGCGGACATAGGCACAATCTGGATAGAAACGAATAACCACGGAATCGGCTCAACGCCTCAGACGCACACAGCGTGCCAACCCAGGGATACCGCAGCACTGGCTTCGCCAGGCTGCTGGTATCGCCCCCTTGCAGGGGGTGGCTGAAGCGACACGCAGTGCGCGAAGCATGGGGGTGAGCAGGTTCCCAGTCACGATTGTCCCCCATGCGCCGCAGCGGCGAAGCACTTTCCTCCCCCCACCACCCCGCCTCGGCGGGCACGCCCGCCCGCAGCGACCGTTCCGACTGGGCCACGCTGCGCCGGCTGTTCCCCTACCTGTGGCGCTACAAATGGCGCGTGATGGCGGCGCTCGCCTTCATGATCGGCGCCAAGGTCGCCAATGTCGGCGTGCCGGTGCTGCTCAAGAACCTGGTCGACGCGATGTCGATCAAGCCCGGCAGCGCAGCGGCGCTGCTGGTGGTGCCGGTCGGCCTGCTGGTCGCCTACGGCCTGCTGCGGCTTTCAACCGCGGTCTTCAACGAGCTGCGCGAACTGGTCTTCGCCAAGGCCACCGAGGGCGCGGCGCGCAGCATCTCGCTGGAGGTGTTTCAGCACCTGCACGCGCTGAGCCTGCGCTTCCACCTGGAGCGCCAGACCGGCGGCATGACGCGCGACATCGAGCGCGGCACGCGCGGCGTGCATTCGCTGATCTCGATGTCGCTCTACAGCATCGTTCCGACGATCATCGAGCTGACGCTGGTGCTGACCGTCCTGGGCGTGAAGTTCGACTCGGGCTTCGTCTGGATCACGCTGGCGGCGCTGGTGGTGTACATCGGCTTCACCGTGACTGTCACCGAGTGGCGCACCCAGTTCCGCAAGACCATGAACGAGCTCGACTCGGTGGCCCAGAGCCACGCGGTCGATTCGCTGCTCAACTACGAGACCGTCAAGTACTTCAACAACGAAGGCTTCGAGGCCAGCCGCTACGACGCCAGCCTGGAGCGCTACCGCAAGGCGGCGGTCAAGAGCCAGACCACGCTGAGCCTGCTCAATGCGGGCCAGCAATGCCTGATCGCGGTCAGCCTGGTCGCGATGCTCTACCGCGCCACGCAGGGCGTGGTCGATGGCCACATGACGCTGGGCGACCTGGTGATGGTCAATGCCTTCATGATCCAGCTCTACATCCCGCTCAATTTCCTGGGCGTGATCTACCGCGAGATCAAGCAGAGCCTGACCGACCTCGACAAGATGTTCGTGCTGCTCGAGAAGGAGCGCGAAGTGCGCGACGCGCCGGATGCCCGGCCGCTGGCGGGAGCCGATTCCACCGTGCGCTTCGAGGATGTCAATTTCGCCTACGAGGCCGCGCGGCCGATCCTCAAGCACGTGAGCTTCGAGATTCCGGCCGGCAAGACGGTGGCGGTGGTCGGCCCCTCGGGCTCGGGCAAGTCGACGCTGGCCCGGCTGCTCTACCGTTTCTACGACGTGCAGCAGGGCCGCATCACGATCGGCGGCGAGGACATCCGCAACGTGCAGCAGGCCAGCGTGCGTCGCGCCATCGGCATCGTGCCGCAGGACACGGTGCTGTTCAACGACACCGTCGAATACAACATCGCCTACGGCCGTCCGGGCGCGAGCCGCGAAGAGGTGGAGGAGGCCGCGCGGGCGGCGCGTATCCATGACTTCATCGCGCACACGCCGAAGGGCTACGAGACCATGGTCGGTGAGCGCGGGCTCAAGCTCTCGGGCGGCGAGAAGCAGCGCGTGGCGATCGCGCGCACGCTGCTCAAGAACCCGCCGATCGTGATCTTCGACGAGGCCACCTCGGCGCTCGATTCGGCCAACGAGCGGGCGATCCAGTCGGAGCTCAAGAGCGCGGCGCGCAACAAGACCACGCTGGTGATCGCGCACCGCCTGTCGACCGTGGTCGATGCGCACGAGATCCTGGTGCTCGAGAGCGGCGTGATCGTCGAGCGCGGCACGCACACGCAGTTGCTGGCGGGCCAGGGCAAGTACGCGCAGATGTGGCGGCTGCAGAAGCTCGAGGCCGAGCCGGTGCTATGACCCCCCATTGATTGATTCAGGAGCGATTCGAATGTCGGAGAAGATTCCCCTGTTGGTCCTCAACAGCCTGTCGGAAACCCACCAGGCGCAGGTCGCCGCGGTCTACGACATGACCTATCTGCCGGTGCCGACGCCGGCCGAGCGCGATGCGCTGATCGCGGCAGAGGGCGGCCGCTTCCGCGCGGTGCTGACGATCGGCTCGATCGGGCTGACGGCGGCGGAGATCGCCGCGATGCCCAGGCTCGAACTGGTCTGCGCGATGGGCGCGGGCTACGAAGCCATCGCGCTCGATGCGGCGCGGGCGCGCGGCATCGTGCTCGCCAACGGTGCTGGCACCAACGACGACTGCGTCGCGGACCATGCCTTCGGCTTGCTGATCGGCGCGATGCGCCACGTCCGTACGCTCGACCGGCTGTGCCGCGAAGGCGTGCGGCGCGAAACGATTCCGCATCCGCCGAACGTCTCGGGCAAGCGCTTGGGCATTCTGGGGCTCGGCACCATCGGCCAGAAGATCGCCAGGCGTGCCGCGGGCTTCGACATGGAGATCGGCTATCACAACCGCCAGCCGCGCGAGGCTGTGCCGCACCGCTATTTCGACAGCGTGCAGGCGCTGGCCGGATGGGCCGACATCCTGGTGGTGGCGACCCCGGGCGGTGCCGGCACGCGGCATCTGATCGATGCCCGGATCCTCGACGCACTGGGCTCGAAGGGGTTCCTCATCAACATCTCGCGCGGCAGCGTGGTCGATACCGAGGCGCTTGCCGCGGCCCTGCGCGAAGGTCGCATCGCAGGGGCCGGTCTCGACGTCTACGAGAGCGAGCCGCTGCCACCCGAGCCGCTGATCGGCCTCGACAACGTGCTGCTCACGCCGCATATGGCGGGCTGGTCACCCGAGGCGACGCAGGCTTCGCTGGATCGCTTCATGGCCAATGCCGAAGGACACTTCGCCGGACGCGGCGTGGTGTCGCCGATCTAGTTTCGAAGCGAAAAAGGGCCGTCGGTTCAGACGCCCTCGGCCAGCACCGGCGGCCGCACGGAGCCCCAGCCGCAAGCCAGGTCGTACGCGTGCCCCAGCCGCAGCACCGCCAGGTCGCCGTGGATCGGCCCCGCGATCTGCAGCCCCATCGGCAGGCCGGATTCGCTGAAGCCCGCGCGCACATTGAGCGTGGGCAGGCCGGCCAGTGTGAAGGGCGTGACGATCTCCATCCAGCGGTGATAGGTGTCGCTCTCGACGCCGCCGACCGACGCGGGCCACGACAGCGCCGCGTCGAAGGGAAAGACCTGCGCCGTCGGAGCGACCACGAAGTCGTAGCGCTCGAAGGCCCGCAGGAAGGCGCGGTAGACGTTCGAGCGATAGACCGAGGCCTGGTAGAGCGCCGCCGCATCGAGCCGATGGCTCTGCTCGATCTCCCAGCGCGCCTCGGGCTTCAGCTTCTCGCGCAGCGCCGGGTCGGCATGGGCCGCGCCCAGCTTGCCGCCGACCAGCAACTGGCGCAGGCGCAGCCACGCGGTCCAGTTCTGCTCGCGCGGGACATCGAGCTGATGCGCGTCGACTTCGCAGCCGAGGTCGCGAAAGGTCTGCAGCGCGCGCTCGCAGAGCTCGCGCACGCCGGGCGCGAGCGGCAGATCGGGCCACAGGCTGCCGAGCCAGCCGATGCGCAGGCCCTTCGGATCGCTGTCGAGGCGCATCGTGTCGGGCGCGGGCAGGGATTCCGTCAATGAAAGCGGCAGCCTCGGATCGAAGCCGGCCTGCACCGCGAGCAGCCGCGCGGCGTCCTCGACCGTGCGCGCCATCGGCCCCTCGGTGCCGAGCTGCTGCAGGAAGAGCTCGTCTTCCGGGGCGCCGGGCACGCGGCCGCGCGAGGGCCGAAAGCCGATCACGTTGTTGAACGCCGCGGGATTGCGCAACGAGCCGCCCATGTCGCTGCCGTCGGCCACCGGCAGCATGCCCAGGGCCAGCGCCACGGCTGCGCCGCCGCTGCTGCCGCCGGCGCTCAGCGCGGGCTGGTAGGCGTTCAGCGTGGTGCCGAAGACCGTGTTGTAGGTGTGCGAGCCGAGCCCGAACTCGGGCGTGTTGGTCTTGCCGATCACGATGGCGCCGGCCGCGCGCATGCGCGCCACGTGGAGGCTGTCGGCACGCGCCGCAGAGCGCGGCGAAAGGGGCGAGCCCATCGAGGTCGGCAGGCCGGCGGCGTGGCTCAGGTCCTTCACCGCGAGCGGAAAGCCATGCATCCAGCCGCGTCGCACGCCGCGCGCCAGTTCGGCATCGCGTTCGCCGGCTTCGGCCAGCAGCTGCTGCGGCTCGCGCAGCGACACGATGGCGTTGAAGCGCGGGTTGAGCGCTTCGATGCGGGCCAGCGCGGCCTGCATCAGCGCGTGGCAGGACACGCTGCGGGCCGCGATGCGGCGCGAAAGTTCGGTGGCGCTGAGTGCGAGCAGGTCGGCGGATGGCATGGCGGGCGAGGGAAGAAAGGAGAGGGGAAGACGCGGGTTCCAGTATGGCGCGGCGCTCGCATAATCGCCGCGTATGGAAACAAAGTGGCTCGAAGATTTCATCAGCCTGGCGGAAACGCGCAGCTTCAGCCGCTCGGCCCAACTGAGACATGTGACACAACCGGCGTTCTC
Organism: Variovorax sp. P2_H12; assembly: GCF_056403395.1. Classification (NCBI taxonomy): domain Bacteria; kingdom Pseudomonadati; phylum Pseudomonadota; class Betaproteobacteria; order Burkholderiales; family Comamonadaceae; genus Variovorax; species Variovorax sp. P2_H12. Next base: position 179,368 of record NZ_JBFUFO010000018.1, read on the forward strand.
GCGGCGCATCCAGGCGCTCGAAGGCTGGGCCGGCACCGACCTGGTGGACCGCAGTTCCTATCCCACCCGCCTCACGCCCGCGGGCCAGACGCTCTACAGCCAGGCCATCGAGATGCTCCAGTCGCTGCAGAGCACGCGCGCCATGCTGCGCGGCCATTCCGCGGCCGGGCAGGACGTGATCGAGATCGCCGTGCCGCACACACTGGCCTTCACCTTCTTTCCCTCCTGGGTGACGGGGCTGCGCGAGCACTTCGGGCCGATCAAGAGCCGGCTCATCGCGCTCAACGTGCACGACGCCGTGCTGCGCCTGGTCGAGGGCAGCTGCGACCTGCTGATCGCCTACCATCACCCCTCGCAGCCGCTGCCGCTGGACGCCAACCGCTATGAGATGGTGAGCCTCGGGGAGGAGGTGGTCGCGCCCTGGGTCCGGCCCGATGCCGAGGGCGCCCCGCGCTACTGCCTGCCCGGCCGGCCCGGCCAGCCGCTTCCCTATCTGGGCTATGCGCCCGGCGCCTACCTGGGGCGCGTGGTGGACCAGCTGCTGAAGGAATCCGGCACCGCGATCCATCTCGATCGGGTCTACGAAACCGACATGGCCGAGGGCCTCAAGGCGATGGCGCTCGAAGGCCACGGCATCGCCTTCCTGCCGCAGAGCGCGGTGCGCAAGGAGGTCCGCGCCCGCACGCTGGTGAGCGCGCTGCCGCCCGAGATCGACCGGCTCGAGGCCACGATGGAGATCCGCGCCTACCGCGAGCGGCCCGGCGCGTCGGCGTCGGCCAAGGCCACCGGTCGGACAGGCCGCGGCGACGGCGCGGCACCGCGTCTCAAGGGCGCGGCCGATGCGTTGTGGGCCTACCTCCTGCAGACCCAGCCTGCGGCCTGACGTTCTTGTGCGGCGCACAAACTATGAGGCGGCGACATGGCGACCGCCGCAATCGGCATTGGGCGCCGACCTCCGGCCCCTCTAAAGTCTGCCCCACGTTTTTTCCGGGCACAAAGGCTGCTATGAGAGTTCCGTTGGGAGCGCTGGCGCTGCCGAACACCCGGTGCGCCTTGCGGCGGTGCGCAGTGCACCGGGTTGGTCCCGGTGTGGCGCAGAATGCGGGCGTCTAGAATTTCGTGTTATCTCTCAGTCACAGGAGTTTCCATATGAAGAAGCAAGTATTGGCTCTGGCCGTCATGGCGCTCGCCGCAGGAGGCGCCTTCGCCCAGGCCAATGACACGCTGGCCAAGATCAAGTCGAGCGGCAGCGTCACGATGGGCGTGCGTGACTCCTCCGGCGCGCTGGCCTACACGATCGGCGACGGCAAGTACGTCGGCTTCCATACCGAGATGTCCGAACGCGTCCTGGCCGATATCCAGAAGCAGCTCGGCCTTCCCAAGCTCGACATCAAGCGCCAGCTGGTCACCTCGCAGAACCGCGTTCCCCTGGTGCAGAACGGCACCGTCGACCTCGAGTGCGGCTCGACCACCAACAACGCGACCCGCCAGAAGGACGTCTCCTTCGCGGTGACCACCTACGTCGAGGAAGTCCGCATCGCGGTCAAGGCCAACTCGGGCATCAACTCGATCAAGGACCTCAACGGCAAGAGCGTCGCCACCACCACCGGCACGACCTCGGTGCAGACCCTGCGCAAGAACGAGCGCGCCCAGGGCATCGACTTCAAGGAAGTCATGGGCAAGGACCACGCCGACAGCTTCCTGCTGCTCGAGTCGGGCCGTGCCGATGCCTTCGTGATGGACGGCCAGATCCTGGCCGGCAACATCGCCAAGTCGAAGGCCCCGGCCGACTTCAAGATCGTCGGCGAGCCGCTCTCGGTCGAGCCGATCGCCTGCATGCTGCGCAAGGACGATCCGGCCTTCAAGAAGGCGGTCGACGACAGCATCAAGCGCCAGATCGCGGACGGCTCGCTCGCCAAGCTGTACGACAAGTGGTTCATGCAGCCGATCCCGCCGACCAACACCAAGGTCGGCCTGCCGCTGTCCGATGCCACCAAGGCTGCGTGGGCCAACCCCAACGACAAGCCGATGGAAGACTACGCCAAGAAGTAAAAACGCGTGGGCTGACGCGTGAACGAACGCCCGCCTCTTCCGGCGGGCGTTTGTTTTATGAGATGCCTCCAACAATCATCGAGGAGTTGAAATGGGAAAATGGGATTGGCAGGTCTTCCTGGAGGACCCGGGCGGGAAGATACCCACCTACTGGCAGTGGCTGCTGTCGGCGTGGGGCTGGACCGTCTCGGTGTCCTTGTGCTCCCTGGTCGTGGCGCTGGTGCTCGGGTCTCTCGTCGGCGTGATCCGCACGCTGCCCAACAGCCCCTGGCTGGTGCGCTTCGGCAATGCCTGGGTCGAGCTGTTCCGCAACATTCCGCTCCTGGTTCAGATCTTTCTCTGGTACCACGTGGTGCCGAAGATGTTCCCGGTCATGGCCGGCCTGCCGCCCTTCATCCTGGTGGTGTTCGCGCTGGGTTTCTTCACCTCGGCACGGATCGCCGAGCAATTGCGTTCCGGCATCCAGGCCCTGCCCAAGGGCCAGCGCTACGCCGGCATGGCGGTGGGCTTCACCACGCCGCAGTACTACCGCTACGTGATCCTGCCGATGGCCTACCGGATCATCATTCCGCCGCTCACCAGCGAATCGATGAACATCTTCAAGAACTCGTCGGTCGCATTCGCGGTGTCGATTCCCGAGATGATCCAGTTCGCGATGCAGGCCGGCGAGGAGACCGCGCGCGTGACCGAGATGTACATGGCCGTGACCGTGCTCTACGTGATCTCGGCGATGGTGATCAACCGCATCATGGCCTGGGTCGAGAAGCGGGTCCGAGTGCCCGGGTTCGTCGCGGCCGGCGGAACGGGAGGACATTGACATGGACCCCCACGCTTATCACTTCGTGTATTCGCTGCCCCCTGAGGGGGCCGCAGGCCTCCCTTGGGGCGGCCCGGCGGGAGACCTGACATGAATCTCGACCTGACCTTTTTCCACTGGGACGTCGTCAGCGCCTTCCTGCTGAAAGGCCTCTATTTCAGCGTGTTCCTGACGGTGGTCGCCACGCTGGGCGGCATCTTCTTCGGCACCCTGCTCGCGCTGATGCGGCTGTCGGGCAACAAGTGGCTCGACCTGCCGGCGGCCATCTACGTCAACGGCATGCGCAGCATTCCGCTGGTGATGGTGATCCTGTGGTTCTTCCTGCTGGTGCCGACGATGATCGGGCGGCCGATCGGGCCCGAGTACTCGGCCATCATCACCTTCGTCGCCTTCGAGGCCGCCTACTTCAGCGAGATCATGCGCGCCGGCATCCAGTCGATCCCGCGCGGCCAGGTGTCCGCGGGCCAGGCGATGGGGATGACCTACGGCCAGAACATGAAGCTGGTGATCCTGCCGCAGGCGTTCCGCAACATGCTGCCGGTGCTGCTGACCCAGACCATCATCCTGTTCCAGGACACCTCGCTGGTCTATGCCATCGGCGCCTACGACCTGTTCAAGGGCTTCGACACCGCAGGCAAGAACTTCGGCCGGCCCGAAGAAGCCTACCTGCTGGCCGCCGTCGTCTACTTCATCCTGTGCTATTCGCTCTCGTGGCTCGTGAAGCGCCTGCACAAGAAGATCGCCATCATCCGCTGAAGGAGAAAAACCATGAACCCCCACGCTCATCACTTCGTGTATTCGCTGCCCCCCGAGGGGGCGCAGGCCTCCCTTGGGGCGGCCCGGCGGGAGGCCAAGAAGAACCCCCACGCTCATCACTTCGTGTATTCGCTGCCCCCCGAGGGGGCGCAGGCCTCCCTTGGGACGGCCCGGCGGGAGGCCTGACATGTCCGAAAAAATGATTGAAATCAAGAACGTTTCCAAGTGGTATGGCCCGGTGCAGGTGCTCAACGATTGCTCGGTCGACATCGCCAAGGGCGACGTGGTCGTGGTTTGCGGGCCCTCGGGTTCGGGCAAGTCGACGCTGATCAAGACCGTGAACGCGCTCGAGCCCTTCCAGAAGGGCGAGATCACGGTCAACGGCATTGCGCTGCACGACCCCAAGACCAACCTGCCGAAGCTGCGCTCCAAGGTGGGCATGGTGTTCCAGCACTTCGAGCTGTTCCCGCACCTGTCGGTGACCGAGAACCTGACGATCGCGCAGATCAAGGTGCTCGGGCGCAGTGCCGACGAAGCCAAGACGCGGGGCTTGAAGATGCTCGACCGCGTGGGCCTGATGGCGCACAAGGACAAGTTCCCGGGCCAGCTGTCGGGCGGCCAGCAGCAGCGGGTGGCGATCGCGCGCGCGCTGAGCATGGACCCGATCGTGATGCTGTTCGACGAGCCCACCTCGGCGCTGGACCCCGAGATGGTCGGCGAGGTGCTCGACGTGATGGTGCTGCTGGCCAAGGAAGGCATGACCATGATGGTGGTCACGCACGAGATGGGCTTCGCGCGCAAGGTGGCGAGCCGGGTGATCTTCATCGACGTCGGCGGCCGCATCCTGGAGGACTGCTCCAAGGACGAGTTCTTCAACCATCCGGAGAACCGGCAGCCGCGGACGAAGGACTTCCTCAACAAGATCCTGCAGCACTAGGCTTGCAGGCTCCAATGAAAAAGCCCCGCATCGCGGGGCTTTTTTTTGCGGCAAATCTTGCTTGTCGCGTCGATCTGAGACGTCCTGGGATCGTCTGCAGTTTCATCTTTCGGAAAGGGAAATTTCCGACCATCGCATAGAAAAAGCGGATTGACGCATGCCGAAGCCCTCGGAATGATGGGTGGGTTGGCTGTTTAGAGGCTGATGAAATAACTTCTTCAGTCGAAAACAATCTATTGGAGACAATGATGCATATTGATGGTCTTGACATTGAACTGACAAACGAGCAAAAAAATACGGTCAGACGACTTCTTTCCAGGATTGCGTATCTACCAAACGGAGAGGAGAGGTACATTCGAATTGCCAGGGAGGCAATCTGCCAGTGCCTGCCGCAGCCAGTCCTGGAGTTACTTTACGCTCAGAGAACTTCCAATGAGCCTGTTCCGTACTTCGTGATTCACAACTTGCCTACTGATGAGGAAGTGATCGGAAGCCCATTTCCTCACGAAAGTGGGATGCCTTTTAAAAGTGGAACTCTCAGCGAAAATCAATTGGTCGGCATTACTGCCGTTGTTGGGGAGCCGTACTCTATTGTTTTTGAAGGAAAAGAACTAGTCGTCAACCTCGTGCCTCAGAAGGAGAGCAAGCAAGAGCTTCACTGGCGAGGCTCCGAGATCGAGCTTGATTTCCACACCGAAAATGCCGCACTTCGCTTCTTGGCGGCCGAAGACTACTCCCCGGTGGGCCTCGCGTTGCTCGGAGTGCGGCATGACAGCGCAGCACCACGAACACGCGTCTCTGATGCAAGGGCAGCTTTGGACTTAATGGACAGGGATGATGTGGCTACTCTCTACGGAAGCCATTTCATTATCCAGCTTCCATATCGATGGAGGGGCCTCTTCTTTGGCGATCGGGAGCATACGGATGCTTGTCCTGTGCTACATGGGCCGGTTGGTCTGCCGCGGGTGAACGCCGCTTTTTATCGAGGAATGATGCTTCCGGTGAACTCGCGTGCTGAAACTGAATTTGGGAATTTTCATGAAGCAATCAGAGCGGTTTCGCATGCTGTAGACATCACGCCCGGCACGTTTGTCTACGTAGACAATCGCTTCGCGTTGCATTCCCGCGATGCCTTTGTGGCGAATTTCGACGAGAACGCTCGAGGATATAGGTGGGTTCAACGTGTCTATGTCGCCTCCAATTTGTGGAACTTCAGAGCGTTTGCTCGTCAAGGAAATCGAATTTTTGATCCAGCTGGAGTAGCGGAGGAGGTGACCCTTCCAGCGATGGCGCTCGCATAGAGATGCAGAAAATGTGTCTGATGACGCAGGTGCAATGAAAGTATGGCATGGGCATTTGGAAAAAAGAGATTCTGCACAATCTACTTCCGCAGAGAAGTAAGTCAATTCTACTTGTCTTGATCGCCATGATCTTGTTTGCTTCATACGACGCCCTGTCGAAGCTCCTGTCGGCGACGTACCCGGTTTCCGAGTTGCTATGGGTACGATACTTGACTCACTCGATACTGATGCTCCTGATATTCGGGCCATTTATGGGTGTCCGTTTAATAAGGACGTCTCAACCAGTGGCTCAAGTATTGAGGGCACTGCTCTTGGTGGCTGTAACTTTTTTGTTTATAAATGGATTGAAGTTTATGTCGCTCGCGGAGGCGACGGCCATAAATTTTCTCGCGCCCCTGTTCGTGACTGCACTGTCCGCAATTCTTCTCAAGGAAAAGGTTGGCGTTCATTCTTGGCTATCAGTCGCTTTTGGATTCATTGGCGTCTTAGTCATTGTGCGTCCGGGCGGCGAGATGAATGCGGCTGTACTCTTTCCATTGGGTTCCGCTGTTTGCTATAGCTTGTATCAGATCATGACACGAAAATTCGTCGGTACAGAGAGCCCAATCACGACGCACTTTATTCTTGGTTCTGTCGGCCTTATTGCAACAGGTCTTGCTTGGCACCCGGGTTGGCTCCTCCCCAGACCTTCAGATCTGCCGCTGGTGGTCGGGCTGGGTCTCACTGCAGGAACGGGCCACTTTCTTTTGATCAAGGCCTTTGAGAAAATTAGCCCTGCTTCAGCCGCCCCTTTCACGTACACGCACCTTATCTGGGCCGCGCTGTTGGGCTATTTGGCGTTCCGTGAAACTCCGAGCCTGCTCTCGTTGCTCGGCATACTGATGGTCTCGGCGAGCGGACTCTTCAACGCTTTTACTACGCGGTCGAAGTGATTACGGACGGCACCGAGGATCAGCATGGTGAGCTTTGACGTTTCCGGGGCATGCTGTCGGATGCCTCGCTTTGCCGTCGATCGGTGCGGCCGGATGATGCGGCGGTGGAAAAGGCAAAACCTCGCCGGGCCTGTTCTACAGGCGCGAATCGGCCCTCATCGCGGACGTTGAAGGCGCAGCTTCCGCCTCGCTTGTGGCGAGCGCGCGCTGCGCACGGTCGAGGCTGCGTCGCGTCAGCGCGGCAATGCTCGCGTTCAACCGGCATGTCGACGCATCGCTCGACGGCAAACAAGAAAAGCCCCGCAATGCGGGGCCTTCTCATTGGCGCCTTGGCGCCTACTTCTTGCGCGCCGCGATCGCCTGCTCGGCCTGCGTCACGAGGTCCTTGCCGATGGTCGGCGTCCACTTGGCGTAGACCGGGCGGGTGGCCTTGACGAAGGCTTCGCGCTCGGCCGGGGTCAGCTGGGTGACGGTCACGCCCATCGCGGCGATGTCCTTGAGCACCGGCTTGTCGGCCTCGACCAGGCCCTTGCGGGCCAGCGCGATGTTCTGCTTGCCGGCGTCGACCGCAGCCTGGCGCACGATCGCCTGATCGGCCGGGGTCCACGAGCCCCAGACTTCCTTGTTGACCACGAACACCAGCGGGTCGGCCATGTAGCCCCAGGTGGTCACGAACTTCTGGCCCACGGTGTGCATCTTGAGCACGGTGAACAGGAACAGCGGATTCTCCTGGCCGTCGACCGCGCCGCTGGCGAGCGCAGGCTGCGCATCGGCCCAGCTCATCTGGGTCGGGTTGGCGCCCAGCGTGCTGAACATGTCGGAGAAGATCGGCGAGCCGACGACACGGATCTTCATGCCCTTCAAGTCCTCGGGCGACTTGATCGCGCGCTTGGAGTTGGTGATCTCGCGGTAGCCGTTCTCGCCCCAGGCGAGCGGCACCACGCCGGCCTTGTCCAAGGTCTGGAAGATCTCCTTGCCGACCGTGCCCTGCGTCAGTGCATCGATCGCCGCATAGTCGGGCATCAGGAAGGGCAGCGAGAACAGGTTCAGCTGCTTCACCTGCGGCGACCAGTTGATGGTCGAGCCGACCGCCATGTCGATCACACCCTGGCGCAGCGCGCTGAACTCGCGCGTCTGGTCGCCCTGGATCAGCGACACGCCCGGGTACAACTTGATGTTGATGCGGCCCTGGGTGCGCTCCTTCACCAGGTCGGCCCAGATCCGGCCGGCCTCGCCCCATGGCGTGGGCGGACCCAGCACCAGCGACATCTTGTACTCGGCCTTGTAGCTCTGCGCCTGCGCGGCCACCGAGAGGCCGCCCAATGCGGCGGCGACGGCCAGGAGGCCGAGCAGGGAACGACGGAATTTCATGGATCAGTCTCCTTGGGAATAAATCGAAGAATCAGTAGCCCAGCTTGCGCGGCAGCCACAGGGCGAGTTCGGGCCAGATGATCACCGCCACCATCACGAGGAACATCGCGAACAGCATCCAGCCGACCCAGCGCACGGTCTCTTCCATGCGCACGTTGGCGATGCGGCACGACACCATCAGGTTGACGGCCAGCGGCGGCGTGAACTGGCCGAGCGCGACCTTGAGCGTGAGGATGACGCCGAACCAGACCGGGTCCCACTTGTAATGCTGCACGATCGGCCACAAGAGCGGCACGAAGATCAGGAAGATCGAGACGCCGTCGAGGAACATGCCGACCGTGATCAGCAAGAGGATCAGCAGCGAGAGGACGCCGTATTCGCCCAGGCCCGAATTGACGATCGCGCGCGTGACCGGATCGATCACGCCGAGCGTCGAGAGCGAATAGGCGAAGATGCCCGCCAGCGACACCACCAGCAGGATCACGGCCGAGAGTTCGCCCGATTCGCGCAGGATCACGAACAGGTCGCGGACCTTGATCGTGCGGTGGATCGCCATGCCGACGAAGAGGCCGTAGAACACCGCCACCACCGCCGCCTCGGTCGGCGTGAACAGGCCGGCGCGCATGCCGCCGAGGATCAGCACCGGCGCCGCCAGGCCCCAGATCGCATCGCGAAGACTCGCCCAGAAGGCCGGGCGCGGCAGGCTGGATTCGAGGGCGCCCATCTTGTTCGTGCGCGCCAGCCAGACGGCCGGGACGATCAGCGCCACGCCGGCCAGGATGCCGGGGATCATGCCGGCGGCGAACAGCGCCGGCACGGAAGCGCCGGGGACCAGCACGGAATAGACGATGAAGGCCACCGAGGGCGGGATCAGGATGTCGGTGGCCGCCGCCGCGCCGACCACGCTGGCCGAGTAGGCGGCCGGGTAGCCCGCGCGCGACATCGCGGTGATCATCACCGCGCCCACGGCGGCGGCGTTGGCCGGGCCCGAGCCCGAGATGCCGCCGAGGAACATCGCCACCACGATCGCCACCAGCGGCAGCATGCCGGGGCCGCGGCCGACGATCGCGATGGCGAAGTTGACCAGCCTGAGCGCTACGCCCGAGCGGTCGAAGATCGAGCCGACCAGCACGAACATCGGGATCGCCAGCAGCGGGTACTTGCCGAGGCCGGCATAGAAGTTCTGCGGCACGGCCAGCAGGCCGAACCACTGCGCGTCGCTGTTGGCGAGCGCGATGCAGGCCGCGCCGGCGAGGCCCAGCGCCGCACCGATCGGCACGCCGGCCAGCATCATCGCCACGAAGGCGACGAACAGCAGCGTGGGGATCATTGGTCCGAGCCCCCGTAGCTGGTCTTGCGGCCACGGCGGATGAACAGGCCCAGGGCGCGCAGCGCGATCGCGAAGGAAACGACCGGCAGCCAGATCGAATACCACCATTGCGGCACGCCGATGCCGGGCGAGGTCTCCTCGAAGCGGTAGTCGTCCCAGACCATGCGCACGCTGAGCGCGCCGATCAGCAGGAACAGCAGCCCGACCATGAGCGCGCCGAACTGCGCCAGGCGCTTGCGCCGCGCCATGCTGCCGCTCTCGGCGAAGTATTCGATCCGGATGTGGCGGTCGCGCGCCACCGCGGCGGAGCCCGCCACCAGCGCCAGCAGGATCATGAGGAAGACCGAGAACTCCTCGGTCCAGGCGAAGGAGGAGTCGGTGAAATAGCGCACCAGCACGTTGGCGAAGGTGATGCAGGCCAGCAGGCCCATGATGACCACGGTGGCCCAGTCCTCGATCGCGAGCGGGACGCGGGTCGGTTCGTCGGCGGCTTCGATTTCAGGGGGGAGGGGACTGGCGGCGTCCAGCACGGGGCCGGACTCGGAGGGAGAGGTCATCGGGGGAAGCAGGAGGGTGAGGCCACGTCGTGTCACCGGGCGGACGCCGGGACGCGATCCGTACACCTCGACAGGGAAGCAGCCATGGATCGTAGCGATCCATGACCATATCGCCATCGGGGGTTTCCTTAGCTGCCGGGCCTGCGCCCCGTCTTCAATCGAAGTAGGCGCGCGAACGGTCCAGGTGTTCGCGGCACTCGCGGACCATGCGGTCGAGCAGGTCGGCGCAGGTCGGCACGTCGTCGATCAGGCCGATGCACTGGCCCGCCGAGACCACGCCGCCGTTGACTTCGCCGGACTCCAGCGCGGCACGCCCGCGCACGCCCGCCACCAGGGGTCGGATGTCCTCGAACTGGCAGCCGCCCGGACGGTTCTCGGTCGCCACCACCTCTTCCGAAATCGCGTTCCTGAACACGCGCGCCGTGTTCTTCATGGTGCGGAACATCAGCTTGGTGTCGCGCTCGGACGCCGCCACCAGCGCCTGCTTGATGTTGTAGTGGATGGGTGCTTCCTGCGTCACGCAGAAGCGCGTGCCCATGTTGACGCCCTCGGCGCCGAGCGCCAGCGCGGCGGCCATGCCGCGCCCGTCGGCGATGCCGCCGGAGGCGACGATCGGAATCTTGAGCGCGCGTGCCGCGATCGGCAGCAGCACCAGCCCCGGCACGTCGTCCTCGCCGGGGTGGCCCGCGCACTCGAAGCCGTCGATCGAGACCGCGTCGACGCCATTGCGCTCCGCCGACAGCGCGTGGCGCACGGAGGTGCACTTGTGCACGACCTTCACGCCATGGGCCTTGAACTGATCGATGAAGTCCCGGGGGCTGTTGCCCGCGGTCTCGACGATCTTGATGCCGCTGTCGAGGATGGCCTGCACGTATTCGGCGTAGGGCGGCGGCTTCAACGCGGGCAGGATCGTGAGGTTCACGCCGAAGGGGCGATCGGTCATGGCTCGCGTGCGCTCGATCTCGCGCCGGAGCGCGTCGGGCGTCTGCTGCGTCAGCGCGGTCAGGATGCCGAGGCCCCCGGCGTTGGAAACCGCCGAGGCCAGTTCCGCCAGGCCCACCCATTGCATGCCGCCCTGGATGATGGGGTAGCGGATGCCGAGCAGTTCGGTGATGCGGGTCTTCATGGTGCTTCCCTCTGCGAGAGCGCCTACAGCGCCTTGACCAGTTCCGGCACGGCCGTGAACAGGTCGGCCACGAGGCCGTAGTCGGCCACCGAGAAGATCGGCGCTTCCTCGTCCTTGTTGATCGCCACGATCACCTTGGAGTCCTTCATGCCCGCCAGATGCTGGATCGCGCCCGAGATGCCCGCGGCGATGTACAGCTGCGGCGCCACGATCTTGCCGGTCTGGCCCACTTGCCAGTCGTTCGGGGCGTAGCCCGCGTCCACCGCCGCGCGGCTCGCGCCGAGACCGGCGTTGAGCTTGTCGGCCAGAGGCGCCATGACTTCCTGGAACTTCTCGGCGCTGCCCAGCGCCCGGCCGCCCGAGACGATGATCTTGGCCGCCGTCAGCTCGGGGCGCTCGCTCTTGGTGACCTCGCGGCCCACGAAGCTCGACTTGCCGCTGTCGGCCACGCCRTCCACRGTCTCGACCGCGGCGCTGCCGCCCGTGGCCGCTGCGGCATCGAARCCCGTCGTGCGCACGGTCGCCACCTTGATCGCATCGCTGCTCTGCACGATGGCGATGGCGTTGCCCGCGTAGATCGGACGCTCGAAGGTGTCGGGGCTGTCGACCTTGGTGATGTCGCTGATCTGCGCSACRTCSAGCAAGGCGGCCACGCGCGGCGCGACGTTCTTGCCGTTGGCCGTGGCCGGGAACAGGATGTGGCTGTAGTTCCTGGCRATSGCCAGCACCTGGGCGGCGACGTTCTCCGCCAGGTTCTCGGCCAGCGAGGGGCTGTCGGCGACGATCACCTTGGCCACGCCCGCGACCTGGGCGGCGGCCTTGGCGGCGTCGGCGGCGTTCGCACCGGCCACCAGCACATGGACATCGCCGCTGGCGCAGGCAA
>NZ_JBFUFO010000019.1:0-114061 GCF_056403395.1 Variovorax sp. P2_H12
CGTCTTGAGCCGATCTGCTTCGCGCATCGTCATCGTGATCGTCGCCGTTGATGTCGCCATGGCCGGACCCCAAGCCCAGAACCTGGGTTGGGCGACTTTGCGACATCTGAAATCGGCCAGAACGCGACATTACTAAATCGCTCCTACAGAAAAACCACCGAAAAGGACAATTATGTTTACTAAGCTGCGGAGTCTATTTAAGGGCCGCGGGGAAGAGCGGGGAGGGTGGGGGGCTTTGATGCAGCCGGAGAGGATTTGACTTTTCTCACTCGCTCTCCGGCCCGGAAAAGCCCGCATGGCATAGGGGAAGAGGGCGCTGATGTCTGGCGCGGGCCTGCGACAAACTGTCATGGTCTTGCAGGGGCGGCATGGCCGGCTCTCGCACATTTGGCATCCTCGCAGGAGCCCTCTCATGCCCTTCCTCGCGCCTTCGTTCGCCCGCTTGCCACCCCTGGCTTACCTGCTGGACGACCAGGTTGAATCACGAAGAAAAGTTGCCAAACACCTCGGGGTGAGCTTTCGTACGCTGCAGCGCTATCAGGCCAGCGGCAACGCACCCCGCGCGGTGTACCTGGCCCTCTGGTTCGAGAGCCGCTGGGGCATGGCCGCCCTGCACACGCAGGCCTACAACGAAGCGCAGCACGCCCGCGCCTGGGTTGCGTCCCTCGAGCGCGAGTGCGAGCGGCTGCGCGGCGTCATCCGTGTGTACGAGGACGCGCAGGCCCAACCCGCGGCCAACGCGCCGACTTTTCACCTGGTTTGAAGCACATAGATAAAAGGACGTCAGAACGGGAGGATGGGACTTGGGGCCCTGGGTGCGTAGCATCCTCTGCGGCCGCTGGGCTCGGAAAGACGTCGAGATCCGAATTCGCTGCCGTACGGCGGAGGCTCCCATTGGGCGCGGCCGCGATCACATCTGAGTCCGGGATCTGAGGAAAATCTGAATCGAGACCACGCGTTGCTTCGGAGACCGAGGTGCTCAAAACGATAGCCGCATAGGCCCTGCGACGGGCCTACGAGCCGAACCGAAAATTCCTAACTGACGCGGGCCAAGATGGGCTCGAAGCGCTTGCGAAGCCTCTCCCGCCGTGCGGTGTAGAAAGCAAGAAATTCTTCATGTGTCGCGGGCGCCACCACAAGATCGTGCCGGTCCAGGACTGCTTGGCGAGATGCGGCATCTGGATAAGTGGCTTCCATCCAAGGCCCGGGCAGGCTGTCATTCTTCGATACGTTGAGCAATCCCTCAAGCAGCTGGAGGTTGGCCAATCGATCACGGACGGCGAGACATTCCTCCACATACGCAGCGTCGCAATCCGCCCGTTCCAGCTTTCTCTTCTGAAGCTGGCTTTTCGGGAAGAAATGGTCGATATGGTGCAACTGCCGCACATCAATGAACGGGAAAAGCATCGAGAGTGCTGGAAACAATCGGCGATCACCGTATTCCATGTCAAGCAGGTCCTCGATTTCCTCTGGGCCGAATGACAGCGACTTGCCGCGGCCCGCCATCACCTTCTCGAGTGCCTCACAGGGGAAGACTTGATGCTCTCCACGTATGACATCGCGAAGCGCTGTGAGTAACGTGTCTAGGCCGCTGCCCCAGATTCCAGAGGTCTTCAGCAAGGATCTAATCAGCCAACTCCGAATGCTTTCGCGCTCGGCCGCGTGGGACGGATGTCCGATCCAGTTCTCTGGCGGCTTGCGCTTGAAAATGTAGTAGGCGATTGGCAGTAGCGAACTGTCCGCACGCAAGGTCTGCTCTGCTAATCCAAACGAAGCTGCCAACTCAACGGTCAGGATGGTGGCACGGCGAACCTCCGACCAAACCTTTTCGAGCGTATTCATGTTTGCTCGGTTGAAGTTCTCGACTTTGAAGCCCACGCTTGCGATGTCAGCGAGCATCAATCCAGCCTTGAGCACGAAGTCCTTCGACAGATTGAATCCGGCGCCAATGTTGTTAAGTTCGTCCACCAAGCCATGGATCTCTTGTCGCGCATCGAGCTTCGACCACTGTGCGATGGCGATACTGAGCAGAAGGTCGGAATAGGACAATACCGTCCCACCTGAATTCATGCGGATGAAGATTCGCAGTACGCGATCCAGCTCTTGGCTTCGCTCGGTGTAATAAGTCAATGTCGGTGTAACCTGCACCACCTGAAAGAGCTGATGAAGCGTATCACTTGCTCGATTGAACACCTCACTATCGGCGGTGATGTTGCGCGTGGTCATCTTCGCGTAGAGCCATTGAGACAACTTGGCGGCATTTGGTACAAGCAGAATATCTGGAACGGGATACCACAAGGCTTCCAAATCCGCGGCTGCCTTCTGTGCCTCCAGAAACCGAAACCGGTATGCCTCACCTTCGTCGTCTTCGCCGCGCAAAGCCGTAAGGTCCAGGTGGAGAATCTTCTTCGGAAAAGCGTTGGGGTTCGATCTCCATTTGTTGGGTTCCTTGAACGAGACCGATCCTCGAAGACCGATGTTTAGCGCCGTGAGGCGTTGCTGACCATCGAGAACTGCCGTCAACTCACGGTTCGGCAACATTCCTAGTTCCGGGCAATGCGCGGCATCTCGCTCGTGATAATTCTGAACGAAGCCAAAAAATTTGAACTCCGCGCTCTTCTCTGGCTCGACTTTCCAGAACAGAAAGGTGCCGAAGGGATAGCCCTGCATAAGACTATCAAAGAGCCTGCATATCTGGTCCGGCTTCCACACAAATTCCCGTTGTATGGCGGGCAAGACATAGTGATTCTTGCTTACAGCCTCAAGCGCGTCCTTGATTGTCAAACCCGATTGGTACAAATCTAATCTCCATCTTCACCCGTAGGCGCTTTAAGGTGTTGGCCCGCCCACTTGTCGAAGCGCTTGGACACGTTTCATAGTAAGTCTTAATCCTGCTCGTCAGCGGCGTTGCGCATATTTGACGCGCGACGCGTATTTACGACCGCCCACTTTCCCGCGGTGCACTATTCGCGAGGCATGACGAGCTTATCTGCAGTGCTAGTTCGAATGGTAGGCCGTCTCGTGTCGAAGCGAGATGCGAGACACCTGGAGACGACGTCATTGAATCACTTGAGCGAGTGCGCGCTCGATTCGCGACCTGCTCGCTGCACGTATCTGCCGAAGCCCAAGCTCTCGCGCCATACGACTGACCGGATCTTCTGGTCCGGAGTCGACTAGGACTGAGCGGGCCAGTGAAGTCAATTCTTCGATGCATATTTCGTCAACCGGTCGAGCATCTTCCCCGGGCGTCCGAAAACGTGAATGCTCCACGGATCCGGCGACGCCTGGCCAGTAAAAGACGCCCGCATCGTCCGTCGTGCGCTCGAAGCGCTTCGCAGCCAAGGTCATTACACGCTCCTGAATGCGCGCGCCAGTGCGTTGCCAACCGTGTGCGCGAGCAATCCGCTGAGCAAGGACCAGGTCCAGCAGTGGTCCTTCATGCGCAACGACGTGGGCGATCATCTTGTCCAGCGACTCGTCATAGCTGGCATCAAAAAACCTGCCGGCTTCGGCGGTCGTGGCCGTTGCAGGGTCTGATTCGACATACGCGGACGAAGGGAGAGGCGGCTGTGCGACCGAGATATTCCGGGCGTAGACCTCGACACCCGCTTGTTTGAGAGAGACGTCTTCGGGTTCGTCGCCCATAGCTTCAGCATCCTCGTTTCCGTTCTCCGTCGATGATGAAGGGCCCTGTGAGCCTCCCGTCACCTCCGTCGGATCGGCCCTTGCCTTGCTGATGGCCTCCTGAGCGGCCTGAAGGGCATCCTCTCGCTCCGCCTTCTCGGCGCGCATTGCGCGGCTGCGTGCGAGCAAATCCTTGAGCTGCAGATCGATTCGCTCGAGGGTTCCGGCACGATCGACCCACCAGTCCGTGGACCAGATCCGGACGATCTCCCAACCCAGTCCGCGCAGCACTTGCTCACGGAGCAGGTCGCGGTCGCGGGCGGTTGCGGAACGGTGGTAAGTCGCTCCATCGCATTCGATGCCTGTGAGGTAAGTGCCCCTCGCGTCAGGATGGACGACAGCCAGGTCGATGCGAAAGGAGGACGCCCCGATCTGTGTGTGGAGCTCCCAGCCCTTGCTGGACAGTGCGGCTGCAACGGCCTCTTCGAACGGGCTCTCGAATCCGCCGAGGCTGCCATTGGTCGCCTCGGCCAGCGCCTTCGTGCCGCGCTCCGCGAATTCCAGGAAATGCTTCAGATCCTTGACGCCACGTGCTTGCGTGCGCGCCAGATCCATCTTTTCCGGGCGTAGGCTTGAGAACACCCGAAGCTCTTGCCGCGCGCGGGTAATGGCAACGTTGAGGCGGCGTTCACCGCCTTCGCGGTTCATCGGGCCGAAGTTCATCGATACCGCGCCGGTGAGATCCGGGCCAAAGGTGGTCGAGAAGTACATGATGTCGCGCTCGTCGCCTTGCACGCTTTCCAGGTTCTTCACGAACAGCGGCTCTAAGGCTGACTCGGCAAAGTGCGGCTCCAGCGACGGGTCCTTCCGGCGCTCGTCATCCAGCAGATCCTCGATCAGTGTCTGCTGCTCGGAGTTGAAGGTCACCACGCCGATGGTGTGCCCTGTCTCACGGAATCCTGGTGCCCTGAGCTTGGCGACGATGTCGGCCACCACGGCGCGCGCCTCCGGCTTGTTGATGCGCGCACCGCCCTTCTCATAGACGCCAGCGACATGATGGAAGCTGACCGCCGTGTCCACCGTCACCGGGGAAGGGAAAGTGACCAGCGACCCACCGTAGTATCGATGGTTCGAAAAGGCAATCAGGCTCTCATGGCGGCTGCGGTAGTGCCAAGATAGATTCATCGTGGGCAAGTTCGCGCCCATGCACTCGTCCAGGATGCTCTCCAGATCGCCCTCGGTCTCCTCCTCATCGTTCGAGGCCTCCGCGCGATCAAAGAAGCTCGTCGGCGGCAGTTGTTTCGGGTCGCCGACCATCACCACCTGCTTGCCTCGCGCGATCGCTCCAATCGCATCCCAGACAGGGATCTGTGACGCCTCGTCGAAGACCACCACGTCAAAGGCGTTGGCGTCCGCGCTGAGGTATTGGGCGATCGACAGCGGACTCATCAGGAGGCATGGCGTCAGCTTGGTCAGCGCCGTCGGAAGGCTGGACATCAGCGTGCGCAGCGGCAGATGCTTGGTCTTCTTGGTCATCTCATGGCGAAGCAGGCCCCACTCGGAGCTGCGCGTCACGCTCTCTTGCTGTGGAAGGTCGGCGCACAGCCGTGCGCGGATCCATGCTCGCGTGAGCTCCGTATACCGAGTCTCCAGGGCGCGGAAGTCGCCGATGCGCTTTTCGTGCTCTGCCGCCACGAAGGTGCGAATCACCGGTTCGCTGTCGACCACGATGTTCAACCACCAGCGGCTGTAGTTGGTTTCGAACGCGTGGCGAACCTGACCAGCCTTGACCGCGCCGTTCTCGATGCCTGCGACGACGCCCGACAGGCCGAGCAAGATGGCTTGCCCGCGCACTTTCCGCCAAGCGCACCAGGCGTTCAGGCGTGGCTCGGACTGGATGATCCCGTTGCAACGTTCGATGAGGTCGTTCAGGGCGACATCGCCGAAGTCGGCTTTTGCGCCGTCGGACAACGCTCCTGCGACGCTCAGTTGATCGATCTTCGGCTGAAGCGCGAGCCATGCCGTGAGATAGCCCTGAGCCGCGGCGGCGAGGGCGCCCGCGGGTTCGAGCAGCGCATTGTCCTCGCCGATGAGCCGCTCGAGCGGTGCGGCGATGGCCCGGAGATCTTCCGGCGTCGCAGCTAGGTTGGTGATGGCAGCGCCGACAGAGGCCTGAAATTTCAGCGCCTTCTCAACGTCCTCGATGCTCGTTCTCAACCCGTTCCACACACCGTGCGTCGATGCGTGCAAGTCGGCCAGCTGGTCCAGGTTCCGCTCGACGCCTGCACGTTGCTGGCAGATTTGGAGGTCCGCAGCCATTGTCTCGCCGCACGCGCCCGCTGCGACCGCCTCATGGGTCCCGGTCAACGACCCCGATACGCGGATCTGCGACATCGCCGCATTGAAGTCCAGCGCGGTCTCCAAGGCATCGATGCGCGTCGACATGCCGGACCACAGCGAAGCGGTCGCAGCCGAAAGGCCTTCGAGGGAGCCCAACTCGATGTCGAGTTCACGCAAGGCGCGCAGTTTCTGGAGCTCTTCTGCCAGCCGAGTCCCGCAGCGTCCGTTGGCGACGGGTTCCAAGCCGACGTCGCTCCATTCCCGGCCGCTCTTTGCAGCGACGAGCTCGGACTGGAACTTGAGCGCTGCGCGTGCAAATTCAGGACGCGTCTTCAGGCCTGACCACACGCCGTCGACCGCCGGCCCGATCTGCAGGGCTTCGACCTCCGTCCTCAGCGTCCGAATCTGAACCCACAAGCGCAGATCCAACGAAATGTTGGGCTCGCCTTCGCCGACGATGCAGCCCTCCAGGGCCTGCCTCACTTTGCGTTTGGCGACAACCGACAGTGGCCAGACAGCCTTTTCGGCCTTGCCGAACTCTCGCTGAAGCTGGGAGACGTTCAGCTGCTCGATCTGTTCGCCGTAGTGTACGGACAGCTGGTTGGTGGCCTTCGCGATCTCATCGAGCAACCGAAGGCCACCATCCAGTTCCTGCACGATGTCGTCGGACCAGGTCGTGCCAAGTCCGGCATGGAGCGCACGCCGCTGCTCGATCAAGCCCATGCCCCGGCGGCATGCAGCAACGACCGAAGGTGACCAACCGGGCGACAGCGAAGCCGACAGTTCCCGATGTTGAGCGAGTTGCTCGAGACCGCCACGAAGTCGATCGGCGATTGCACGGGCGTCGGCCCGTGCTGCGAAGCGCCAATCATGGCCCGTCGCCGTGGGCAGCGCACGGGCAAGCATGCCCATGGCGCCCCGCGCACGGCGTGTCAGTGAAAAGGAGGGAAAGCCACATGTACCCGCAAAGTGCTCGTAACTCGCGATCAACGACTGCGCCACCGGCAGGACGCCGCGTGCTGCGTCTACCAAGGACTGCTGCAGCTTCGGCGACCACTCGCTGTGCCCGATGTCCGCCAACGGGTTTTTGAGCAGGCCTTGGTAGCCAACCGCCTTGGCGTTGACATCCAGGCGCTCGACGACGCTGACCATCGCCTCCATGGCGGCCGCGTCGTGCGCGTTGGCCGCCTCCCACGACAGCCCGAGCGGTGGGACTGCGTCGCCGTCGATCACGCGGCCGATCGCCTCGTAGATCGTCATGCCGTTTCCGAAACGGAAATGAAGCCGCTCCACGTAGATGTTCAGATCGTCGCGGAGCGCCTTCAGGCGCCGCGCCTCCGCTCGCCAGACTTCTGGATCGACCACTCCGGTGGATTCCCAGGAATTCTTCAACTGCGCCAGCACGTCGAGCTTGCGCGCCTTGCTGGAGTGCAGTTCCAGACAGAACTCCCCGAGTTTCACTTCACGCAGTCGCCGGAACACCACGTCGAGCGCAGCGATCTTCTCCGAGACGAAGAGCACGCGCTTGCCTTCAGCCAGGCATTGGGCAATCATGTTGGAGATCGTCTGGCTTTTGCCAGTGCCGGGGGGGCCAATGAGCACGAAGTCCTTGCCTCGAACAGCAGCCATGACGGCAGACAGCTGCGACGAGTCGGCCGGCAGTGGACAGAAGGTCTGCGCCGGGTCGAATTCGCGGTCCAGATTGCGGGGGTGCGGGAAGGGGACACCTGCCGGATAGTTGTCCCTGGGCGAATCGATCAGATGGCGAACCACGGCGTTCTGCCTGAGTTGGTCCGTGCGTTCGGTCAAGTCCTTCCACATCAGGTACTTGGCGAACGAGAACATTGCGAGGACGACCTCCTCGGAAACTTCCCAGCCCTTGATGTCCTTGATGGCGGTCGAGACCGCCTTCCACACCGCAGCGACGTCAAGACCGTTGTCGTCCTTGGGCAGCTCGCCGTCCGCGATGCCGAGGTTCAGGTTGAAATCCTGGCGCAGCATTTCGATGAGCGTGGGGTTGAACCGCGGCTCGTCATCGTGGATCGCCAACGTGAAGCCGGAACGGGCGCTCTTGCGGCTCAGCGTGACCGGCACCAGGATCAGCGGGGCGCGGTACTTCTGGCCTGCACGATCGTCTCTGGTCCAGGTCAGGAAACCGAGCGCAAGGTACAGCGTGTTCGAGCCCCCTTCCTGCATCGTCGTTCGAGCCGTCCTGAACAGTTCGACAAGCCGGGCCTCCAATTCGTCCTTCGGCACTCCGACGAACACCTCTTTGCGCTTCAAACCGTCCATGGCGTGCGCACGCCGCACGTCTTCATGCTCCCGGCCTTCGTAGATCGCCTGGCTGCGCGGATCGGCGCCGTCCATCAAATCCGGGCGCGGCATCACCTTCAGGATTTGCCCCTCCGCCAGCATGTCTTCGAGCAAAGCCGCGTCTGGTGCCTCCAGCTTCAGCGCCTTCTTGCTGCCCTTGAAATTCAGCAGGTTGTTTCGAAGCGAGAGATCCAGCAGCTTGCGCTGCCATCGTGCCAGCCGGTCCTTGGGGTTCAGAAGGGCGGGATCGGCTTCGTCTGTCTGGCTTTGCTCCGCCAGGTCAGCGGGTGCGTCATCGAATGTCGGCGCCGAGACCACCGTTTGCTCCGTGGGCGGCTGCATGGCCAGCGTCTCCGCGCTGGCCAGCGGCTTGATGCGCTGCATCCGAGCGCGCCGAACGTCGATGGCGAGTTCGAAAGTCTCTTCCACGGCCTCGCCGATTTGCTCGGCACCGCGCTGCGTGGCAAAGCTGAAGTTCGGAGCGGGTCGCTGCGTGACGATCGTAGTCTCGAAGACGACCAGCTCCTTGAGCTTGATTCTCTTTCGAAGGGCGGTGACGTCGTCCACGACCGTCGTCGCGAACTGGTCGGCCTTGAGCCACACGCCTGCGAACGCATGTCCCTTGGTGAAGACCAGAATCGCATTCAGTCCGGCCTGCTCCAGCGCGGAGCAGAACATCAGTGCGAGGTCCAGGCAGGTGGCCAGCCCGGCCTCCGTGACCTGGCCGGTGCCACGGACCTTTTGACCGGTGTGCTCGAAGCTTGCAGGGGGAAGGGCGTAGTCCAGGCCCAACGAGGCGATGGCACTCCAGATCCCCGACGCAAGCTCCCAGGCTCGCTTGCTGCCGCCCGCGTAGCCGTCGAGGGCCGGACTCTTGCCGTTGTCGCGCAAGATCTCCGCCGCCTTCTTGAGCAGGCGATCCACGGCAGGATCGTTTGGCTGAACGAAGGCGGCCACAAGATCAGGCATGTGCGAGAGGCCGCCCCACTGGTTCCGGGGCAGCAATTCGACAGGGCATTGGAGCTTGGTCAGCTCCGTCGTCTCGTCGCCTCGTGGCCGCAGAGTGAAAGAGACCGTCGCTTGCTCGGCTTCCGTCAATCTGGTCAGGAACGGTCCATCGAGTTCGACGTCGAGATCCGGAAGGCTGCGTGTGGCGCCTTCGGCCACCGACTCGACGCGCCAGACCTTTGGCCGCATGAAGGCAGGCACACCTTCGATCCAGAGATCGACCTGCCCCAACGCCGACGCTGTGTCATTGACGATCCGCAATGCCTTGAGCATCGGTACAGCGTTCTGGAAATCAGCAAGATTGAGCTTTGCTGCAAGCGCAGCGTCCAGCCGGACAACCGGCTCAACCCCATCTGACACCGTGCCAGCCGGTGGAACTTGATCGGGAAACTCAAAGGTTGTCATGCTGGGTGCCGTTGGACGTGGGGTACATGCTGCAACCGAAAAGGGATCTGGCTGCGTTCGTGCCGCGGTTGGCGAGTCGACGGCTCATTCTTGTGCGGCCGAGGAGGGTGGGTGCCGAAGCCCTTTTCGAAATGGGCGGCTGAGCGCTTGGCGAGGAGGCGCATCGATCGGATGTCATGTCGTCGACGCCTCGCCTTGATCTGCCTGCGCTGTCGTCCATGTCGCTTCAATGCCTTCACGCTTGCAGTACTCGTACAGCAGGTGCTCGAGCATGTTGGTTTGGCTACGGTCGGCCCGCGCAGCTGCGGTTTCAAGTAGCCTTTTGAAGCGGGCGCTGACGCGGTAGCTCACGGCGATGGTCTTTTCAGTCACGAGGATCCGCAGATGTAGGGTGAAGGTTGTACCGAGTAGTACTATACGTTTGCGATACGAAACACACAATTTGACACTCGTGGACTATTCAACGGTTGACCCGAGCGATCGCCCTCAGCCGGAAACCTCAGATGACTTTCGTGAAATTCAGCACGACACCTCGGCCCTCATATAAGAGGGGCCGCCAAAAGGAGGATCGCGATGGGCTAAGCCCAATGTTGCTGAGCTTTTTGACCGGCATCCAGAAGGCCTGGGAGCGCTGGCGTCCTGCAAGGAAGCTCGTGCGAATCGAAGGCGACAGCCTTCCACGAGTCATGCCACGCCGTGACCTCGTCCTCACGCAAGACGGCGATGAAGATTGGTGCGTCGGCATGCTGTGTCCATGCGGATGCGGGCGCACCATTGAACTGATGGTCATCCCGGAAGCAAACCCCAGATGGAGTGTCAGGACGGATGCGAAGGGTCGGCCGTCCCTGAGACCGTCTGTTTGGGTCAAAGACGGTGCAAGTCTCACTTCTGGGTGCGCGAAGGGCGCATTCAATGGTGCCCGAAAACGTAGCAAACTTCCATCGAGGCAATGTCTGCCCGGCAGGCCTTGACCTCGGCGCGATCAGAATCAACTCATATGCTTCCCCCAAATACGCCGGCCGCGCTCGCGACTGCGGGCGCTCTGGTCGGCGCCTCAGTCTTTCTCATCGCGATACTTGGGTTGAGGCTTGCACGTCGGCATCCCTCGGATGTGCGAATCGTCTGCTACTTCTTTTCGCTGACCGTGGTCCTCACGGCGTTGGTAGCGATGTGGGCAAATGCAGCGGGCGCCATTGATAGTGACGGCACTTTCCATGGACGAATAGGTTCAGCACTGAACCGCCTCCTCCGAACACTTCTCGACGTGGATGCATCGCTCAAGCTCCTTGGCGGGGTCGTTGGCGTTGTAGTCCTTCCGCAGGTGGCGAGCTATGTACTTGGCGGACTTTTCGGATGCGGGACGTCTCCAATTTTAGTTGGCCGTACGCTGCAGTTTTTCGTATGGAGCCTAGCAAAGTCTTTGGTCGTCGCCTCTGGCATGCTGATGGCGCTCGCGGGTTTAGGCACCGCCGCAGGATGGAAGGGCTGGAGCGCCACCGGCGCCGCAAGTATGGTGTCAACCGCTATGGTGCTGAGTGCCATGACGTTTGTCGTCCTATACCTCTACAGGTTTGAATTCAGCGATGCGTCCTGGGGTGGGACCTCGTCTCATGGACATGGTCGCGCACGGATGCGGCTCGTCTCAGCTCACGCATGGATGACACGCAACGTGAGCGGCCGCTCAAGCGAAGGCGGCGATGCTGTTGTGCCGTCTACCGAGAAATAGCCCGTGCTGCCGCAAGCAGAACGCGGAGGAATTCGGTGCTCGCGGGCAATGAGTGCACCGCCTCGTAGCGCTCTTTACTCACGCCGGGACCGGCCTTAGTGATGCTCCTTTGGTGCGTGAGGTGGAAGGGATGAGGCCGACCTTGTCCGCGATGCAGCCAGATCGGCGGGCGGCGTCCAAGGGGCCCAAACCGTGCTCCACGCTCCGATAGATCGTGGCAAGTCATGACCTGCCAGGCGGATCGACACTTGATTTCCCTTGAAGTATCGCCAAGTCGTGTGATCCTTCGCACGGGAGCTTTCGCGCAACCTCGGCTGATCTCGCGCGAGCACGGCAGATGCACTATCGTATGTCGTGGGGCTTAACCGACCGCGCGTCGCGTCCCCACGCTTGTGCGACTGGGCGAGCACTCGGCGAGCTGGAAATCGCAGACAAAAATTGACCGCCACACGGAGAGGCATGAATGGAGGACGTCCTTCAAAAGATCAAGGCGTTGCTGGCCGAAGCCGGGCCAATCGAAAGCTCGGGCGCGACCGTCGCGAACGGCGTGCTTGTCGGGGCCCGCGGGGTCGAAGTCCCCTATCAGCTGAAGTTGGGCTGGGACATCGCCGTGGCCAACGTCTGCGACGAGACCTGGGGCGTGTTCAACATCCAGTTGATGCGCTTCATCCGAGACCAGAACTACAACAATGCTGCTTTGGGCGCGGTACTGGCGCAGATCCAGGTGGATGACAGTCACTGGAGGTGGCTCAACAAGTCGCTCCGCTTTAACAGCGATGAGTACAAGTGGTTCTTCCTTTTTGCTGAAGGCTACCCGCAGGCCGCGAGTCTCATCTATCACCCGAAGCCAAGCGCCATGGACGGGCAAGGAATCTTCTACATTGAATTCTTGGCAGTCGCCCCCTGGAATCGCGACAACCCGATGAGGAAGCGCTCGTTCAGAGGGGTGGGCACAACCCTGATCGCTCAGGTGAAGGAGTACGCTTGCGTTCAACTCGGCCTGAGACCAGGCTTTTCCTTGCACGCGCTCCCAAGGGCGGCGGGCTTCTACCAATCGATCGGGATGAGGAACTTCCCGCAACTCGATAAGGACGGAATGCCATACTTCGAGATGCCCGCATGAGCCAAGACGACTTTCCACTGTCGCCAGATTGCTGGGCGGACGCTGCGGCGTTCTATGAAGCATTCTTGAAGGCCGAACAGTTCCTGGCCAAGGTCCCCCCGAATAGCCGAGGAGGCAACGTGGACAGGTCGCTCTACGACCTAACCCGTCACCTCTACGCTCAAACATCCGAGCCTGAGGCGCTCTTCAGGGCCAAGCTTGGGGCTGCCGAAACGTTGACCGCAGTTTGGCTGTCCAAGGTTCGGACGCTGGCGGAATGGTTCTCTGCCGCGCAGCCCGTGGCTGCGTTCAAGGGGCTCGCTGCCGACGATCTGAAAGACCTGGTCAAGCTGAGCGCCGATCCGTCCCGAATCACACAGGTCGCGCCCTTGTTGATCGAACGCGGCATCATCGTGATCTACGAACCTCATATCCCCGGCATGAAGGTGGATGGCGCAGTGTTCAAGCTGGCGTCCGGCAATCCCGTGATTGGCATGAGCCTGAGGTATCCGCGCCTGGACTACTTCTGGTTCACGCTGATGCATGAACTTGCGCACGTGGTTCTACATGGCGACATGTTGTCGACTCCGATCATCGACGACATGGACGCCGAGAACACGGACCTGGTCGAACTGCAAGCCGACAAGCTCGCCACGGACTCGCTCATTCCGCGCAGCGAATGGCGAAGCTGTCCCGCCAAATATAGCTTTGCCGAGAAGGACGTTCTAGAGTTTTCCGCCAAGCTAGGCATCGCTCCTCAGATCGTGGCGGGGAGGCTGCGGCGTGAGTTCCGAAGACACGACCTTTTCTCCGAACTGGTCAACAAAATCAACATCCGGGAGGCATTGTTTGGATCAATATAGGTACACCCCTTTCCTCAAGCTCAAGGCGAACGAAGTCGCTGCCATCGCTAGTTTGAGCGACGCGGTGAAGGACAAGATTGTCCCGTTCTTTGATCTCGCCCGGAAGAGCGGAATGTCTCCCGCTGGATTCGGCTCTATGGTGTCCAAGTCGGCGGTCAAGCTGAAGAAATACCTCGGGCTCACGCGCCCATTCTTTCTCGACAACTACGACATTGACGACAACATCCTGCTCAACGGGCAGCCGAACTATGCGGTCGTGCTGCATGAGTTCCGAGACATGAACTTCGTCCCCGTCGTTGGGCTGAATCGGGCGGCGGCGCACAACCAGGCCGTGTTCAATGCCAAGGCGGGCGGCCTCCTGAAATCAAGCGCGGTGGCGATCCGTCTGGTCGAGGAGGATTTCGAGTCGTTCGGGCTGATCCAAGGCGAACTTGCCGACCTCATAAAGGCCGGCGCACAGTTCGCGCACTGGGTACTCGTCCTGGACTGTCGGATGTGCCGCAACGTTGATCCGGCCGCACACGCGGCCAAGCTGGCAAGCTTCATCAGCCAGGCGACGAAGGTATTCGGTTTCTCGCTGATCATCGTCGCTGGCTCGTCGATCCCCGCAGCCATTGGCGAGATCGCGAAGGTAGAAGTCAGGTGCAACGTCTCGCGCGTGGAACTCCAGATCTACGGGGCGATCCGGGCCATGGGCTTGAACCCCGTCGGCTTCGGAGACTACACGATTGTGAGCCCGCTGTACTCCGATGTCACCTTGCCGCCGGAGATGATGCGTACGGTGACGGCGCCGAAGGTCTTGTACAGCCACGGGGACCTTCACTTCATCGCGCGCGGTGGTGCTCTGAAGACGCACGCGCGAGGCAATCTTCAGTACAACGATCTGGCGTCAGAAATCGTGGCACAACCGTTTTACCGGGGTGCTCCGTACTCGTTCGGCGATGATTTTCTCAACGTCAAGGCACAAATGATTGGCAAGCAGGTCACCCCCGGCAGCATCCTCAATCCGACCATCAACGCCCACATCACCTACATGGCCACAGCCCATCCGTTGTTGGTGTGACGAGTCAGGAGTAGTTGCGCAACCGAGGCGCTGATCTCGCGCGCCCCTGTTCTCTCGGCGATCATTTCCGAGAGATTTGCGCGGCTGAGTTTCTGCGCGTTCTTGGTCTCCACGCCGCACATCGTCAGCAGCTCGCATTTCCACAAGGCCAGAAGCGCAACCTGCTTGTCAAACCTGGGGCTGATCGTGGCCTTGCGCACGTATCGAAGCATCGGCGGGCTTTCGACATCGGCACCATCTTGGTGGTCGGCGCTGGTTGCGACCATCACGCCCCAGTGCGCCGGTGCGATACGCTGCGCCTTTCGAAGATGATTTTCAGTGGTCACCAGCGTGATGCGCCGGAATGCCTGGTCGTAGTACGAACCCTGCCGGACGATTCGAGAGATCGCATCGGTTTCGCCCTTGATCTCATAGCAGTGCGCAGCGCGATGCACCGTGACAACGTCGGCGATCGCGTTGCCGTTGTGCACACGAACTTCCTCGAGCACAGCTTTGGGCGCCACAGGCCGGCCGCGAAGGTGCCTGATGAGAGCGGCGCGGATTTCCTTGTCGGTCAGTTGGCCCATCAGAATTGTGTCCAGCGCGCATGTCGCGCGGAGCCGAATCATACAAGCTGAGGCTGCGAGCCGATCATTTTTTGAGCTTGTGTGGTGTTCCCAACGGCTACCGATTCCCGTGCAGGGCCCGAGGCGGCGCCGAGGCCGACTCCTGCAATCAGCGACACGACGAGCGGTATCAGGGATTCGGGGCAAGGCAACCCGGAATGGCCTGGGTTAGTAGTGCCGGCAGGCCTCGCGCACTTCGGCCTCGCCGGCCCTCATTGCGCCTTATGCCCAAGCGGAGGGTTAATGGCGACCGGATTCGCCGCGGCGTTTTGTTTTAGTCCGGGCGTGACCGCTATCTGGGTCCAGTTGCAACCGCTGGGTGTGGAGCCCGGGCTGTTCTAGCCCCAGCACGCAAGTCAATGGACTGTGATGGCCCAAGAGGCGCACGAGGGAGCTGCGGTCATTTGCAGTTGCACGGCCGGGTCGGCGAGACTTTCCACTGTGATGATCACTGGCTTGTTGTCGATGCCTTCCACCTGCGCAGGTAGCTCCCGCAGTTTAATGATCGGACACTCCTCCAGCGCACCTATCGCACAAGTTGTGGCTTATTTCCCCAAGCTGCTGTGCAGATCGACCTCCCGCCCCATATTCCACGCAGACTCCGTTCACACTTCGCGCATGAGCACCAGCGCGATACAGCATATTGTTGTCATGCCGACGAGCATCGTCAACTCTCGTCAGTCCCTTTTTCAACGGTTCTCGTTAGACCTTTATCCACACTACGCCGAGATAGTCTCCGCACTCGTGCACTTCCCGCACGACATGCTGGATGCCGGATTGTCCGGCCAGGCTTTAGTGGCTTCAAAAATGGCTGGAGCGAGTCTGAGCATTCGCATGCTTCGCCTCGATCTGATTGACGAAGCCCATTGTGAGCTCAAGTACCTCCCAACGGTCATCTGGAGCACAGCCCCGATGGCCGACGAAGTTGATGCCACTCTCGCACGTTTTAGTTTTAGGCCGCTGCACCTGACACTGGGTGAGCACGAGCGCGCAGTTTCGCTCAGCAGCTTGACCCCCGAGACGACACGGGCACACCTAGCTGCCCTTGCCGACCGGGCTGCCCGTACGGACAAACGGTTCAGCATGCTCGTGGATGCACTGCGGGCGCTACCTGTCGCTCAGCGCAATGAGGGTTTATTGCCGTTCGCGCCGGGAATGCACAACAGCACAAGGCCCTTAGCCAACGTCCTAGGCATGTATGGCTACCAGTTTGATAACGCCCACGCGATAACCGCTGCGCTCGACAACGCTCCGTATATCGAGAGCATGGTTCAGATGGCAAATGTTATCGACGGCCTGCGTAAATTGCAGCCGACACCGATCCAGCTCGCGCGGAAAAACGATGCAATCATTTATTGCCCATCAATTGTCTCTTATCTGTATCGGACGGAGGAATGGAACCCGATAGTGCGTAATCTTTCGCGCGACAAAAGGAAATTTATCAAGGATGTCATCGTAAGGAATAAGGGATTTTCGAATGCAACAATACAGATTAAAGCAGCATTCAATCCTTACGAGGACTCGACCTTGGCATCTTTGTTGAGACAGCGTCAATTTGAGCTGCAATACTTCACAGCACTAGTGTCAGTACTTGCCGTCAATCAGTTCGCGCCCGCGCTACGATTGCCCGGCTCGGTCATGCTTCATCATGACATGCTAGCCGAGATTTACGCGCTTGTGAATTCGGACAAGAAGAACCGCCTCGCTGAGCTCAACAAGCGCCTGACCGTTTACGGTCAAACAATTCAAGAGGAAATCGGGGTGAGTCTTTGGAATGCAGCTTTTGGCGACCGTGAACGGCTTTTTTTGATATGCGATTTTCCGGCTGAATGGTTGCCAATAGAATTGGTGCCGGCAATGTTTCGGTACGAGATTTCAAGGATCCCTTCCACCCCAGGGAATCTTACCAATGAACTAATGTTTGGCGGCCCCCGAATCGTCTTTCCGTCCAAACTGTTTAATAGGGTGTTGATAATTCGGTCATTTGGAGAGAACGATCCTATTCGCGATCATCTCCACGACGCCATCAAGCAATATTCATTGGAGGAGTTGTCGGTCGAATTCGTGGACGTTTCAGGCACGAACGAGCTGATAGAGGCCATGAACAGATTTGACGGCGCCATCCTTATTCTTGACTGTCACGGCAATCACGGAGGCAAGAAGGAGCATGCGTGGCTTCAAATAGGCAAACAGCGTGTAGACATTTGGGAGCTCGCGAACATTGCTCGCGTGCCGCCCATCGTCATCCTTGCAGCATGCAGTACCCATCCACTCAATGGATCCCACGCATCGGTGGCAAACGGCTTTCTCCGCTGCGGCGCCCTGTCCGTGCTTGGGACATTCGCTCCGGTCCTCGCGAGCCATACTGCAATCTTGGTGGCTCGGCTTCTTTATCGGGTCCAAGCGTTTCTTCCTCTGATTACCAAGCACCGGCTTTGCACTTGGCGCGAACTTGTAAGTGGCTTCATGCGAATGTCGTATGCAACGGACGTTCTCCTAGATTTGGAGCACGGCAATTTCATAAATGAAGCACAGTTCAAAGACATCCATTTCAAGGCGAATACGGACATCAATACGAACAACCCAGAGTGGCTCGCCAATATGCAACGGCGCGTAGTTGAAGCCGCCGGCCTGACCGACGCCGAAATCAGGAGCTACTGGGCTGAGCACTTTCAATTCGTTGAGACGATGCTCTTTGTGCAACTTGGCCGCCCTGAGAGCATTGTCATCGCCAACGATGATGCACTCCTAAGCCCCGACAGCCCGGACATAGCGTCGTTCTGAACGATTGAAGGATCTGCTTATGCGCACGGCGCCGCCGATCACTTCAACTGTAGTCCACCGCGGCCCCGGTTTGTGACTAGGATGTGTTCGGCTGCGCGCTCTCTCGATCAACGGCACTACCCAAGGCTCATGCCGGCGGAAATATACAAATCGCGAAGCCTGCGCCGCGACCATATGGTTGGCCGATTAGGGCTTCGTGTGCGTCGGTGTCGAAGAAGATGCAGCCCTCTTGGTGGACCCCGTACTCGCGGCCACGAATCTCGAAGCGGTGAAGGTGCATATCCTGCCAGCCGAATGCGATCTGCAGGATCTGGTGAAGCCGCGCGACGCTCGTATCGCCGCGTACCAGAAGCGCCGCCAGATCAACGGGCTGATGCTCCGCAGCACTGCGCGCAGCTGCAAGACCTCCTGTCCAGAAAATGCTCCGGCTTCCATCCTCGAAGCTTACTTTGCTGCACTGCAAACCCCCAGGAATGATGCTCTCCAATACTCACGAAATCAGACGACTTACAGTGCTTGGCCCCCGGGGTTGTTGGGAATTCGATCCGGGGGTGAACGTCCTTTTCGTTTCGTTTGATACGGTCAGGGCAGAATTCCATATCGATGACAACCACTTACGGACGGCCGTCTCTGCGCGAAGGCTGCCCGGCGCAAGCTGTTGAATTTCAAAGGAAGACTTCACGCGACGGTGTCATCGCCGGGGAACGCAGCCCAGTCACCTTCCGATGCGTTCTTCCGCGTCAGCCTCCGGTGCACGGAACCGGCATAGCGCGCCCCACGGCCCACGATGTGCGGCCCTGCTCGATAAGGAGCGTCTGGCGTCCGTTGGAGAACGTGGTTCCGGACTGCCCCATCGCCGGGAGGTCGACGGCAGCCGCCCCGTCGACGGAGACCGAGGCGCGCTCTCCCATCAGGCGCACGGCCAAGCGCGTTCCGCCGCAAACGTAGCTGCTGACTGGATAGGGATTCCCGACGCCGATCGAGGGACTCGGCGGCGCCGGATGCTGGCATCCCGCCAGCATCGAGATCGCAAGCGCGCCGACGATAGAGCAGAAAAAGTTTCGCATTCATTCTCCGATCTGCTCGCTGGTTGACGAGCTTTGCAATGTTGATCGTACGGCACTCAACCGCCGAACGACCCGTTCAGGCCTTGTCGGAACTGTGCTTCCCCAAGTCAATCATTCGAGCCACCGCGCTCACCTGAGCGGCCCCCGCTCTGAAATACCCCGCCACGGTATCCACGCTCCGATGCCCCGTCATCGCCATCGTCTCTTGGAGCGGCATGTTCTGCCGACCCGCCTCGGTGACAAACCCCGAGCGCAGCGAATGCGCCGAGAAATCATCTCCCACTCCGGCGAGCGCACACCGCCCCTTCACGATGTCCCGCACCGCCGTCCCCGACAGCCCGTCGGTGCCCAGTTTTCCGTTCTTGAGGATGCGTCGGAAGAGGGGCCCGGAGGCGATCCCGCTGGCTTTAAGCCAAGCGTCCAAGGCCACGGCTGCTGACCCGACCACTGGCTTCACATCTTCCGCCCGGATCTTCCCGTTGTGGTTCGTCTTCGAACTCGCCAGCGTATACAGATAGGCGCCCTCGTCGCCGCGGTGCAGGTTCTCGAACACCGCCTCTGATACTTCCGAGCGCCGGCGCCCGCCCGAGGCCCAGGCGAAGAGGAGGAGGGCGCGATCGCGCTTGCCCTTGAGCGAGTCGTCACAGGTCTCCAGCACCGCCTCCAGCGGCTCCTTGGTCAGCGCACGCTGCTTGTGGGGCAGGGCGTTGCGTTTCGCATAGGCTTTTCTGGTTTTGCTCAGCAGCGCCTTCACCGCCGGATCCACACACGGATTGGGCTGCTTGGCCAGGTGGTGGGCCATCGAGAGCACCGAGATCCGGTGCATCAGGGTGTTCAGGGCCGGGGCCCCGAGCTTGCCCTTGAAGCCGGCCTCGACCAGGGCCTCGTCGATCGCGGGCGGCAGCTGGTGCGTCAGACCCCCTTTGTGGCCCGCCTGGCTCGAGCGCTCGGCATGGTCGACGATGAACTGGACCACCACGGGCACGGGGACCGGCAGCGCCATCTGGCGGCCGTACCGCGCGCCGAACCAGGCCGCCCAGTAGCGCATGGCCGCACGGTACGCGAGACGGGTGTTGTCCGATTCGCCCTCGGCCATCAGGTCGTGCGCGGCTTCCTCGGCCATGTCCGACAGCTGACTGGGATCGAGCAGCGCGTGGTCGCGCTTCAAGGGCATCAACGCCTTCGACACCTTGGATGGCGGCGCCTTTGGGGCGCCAGTCGGGAGTTCGATTTCTGCGACAGGCTGTCGCAGAACTTGGCTGCGCGCGTGAATCTCGGCACCCGTCTTACTGACTTTTTTCATATGTCTTATGTATGATGTGTCACGTATATTGTACATCACTTCCGATAATCTATTATTATCGCAAGTAAAAGAAAGCGGGAAAACGGGCATGGATCCGAAAAGTTCGAGCGACCAAATTCACGCTTTCCGAGGCCGCGGGATCCAGGAGGCCCAGGTTTGGCAGGCGGCCGACGCGCTGCTGCAGGACGGGCTGCGCCCAACGATCGAGCGCGTGCGCCAGAAAATCGGCAGCGGCTCGCCCAACACCGTCAGCCCGATGCTCGAGCGCTGGTTCGCCACGCTCGGCAAACGCCTGGAAGGCCGCCTCGGCGGCCAGGTCGACGCCGAGGCACAAAAGCTACCCTTGGCCATCGTCCAGGCCGCCCAGCAGTTCTGGGACATTGCCCGGCGCGAGGCCGACCAGGTGCAGGTCCAGAAGGTCGAGGCCACCCGCCGTGCGCTTGAGTTGGAGCGCAGCGTGCTGGCCCAGAAGGAAGCAGACCTCCAGGAGCGCGAAGCCTCCTTCGAGCAGGCCCGCGTCGCGCTCGACGAGGCCTTGGCCTCCTCACGCCAGGCGGTCGCGGCCATGGAGGCGCAGATGCATGCGCAGCAGCAAGAGTCCTCTCGGCTCCTGAGCGACTCGCAAGCCGAGGTTCGGCGCCTGCGCAAGGCCCTGGACGAAGCCGTCGCTAGCAAGGAAGCCCTGCGCGAGAAGTCGGCCATGGAACTGGGCGCCAAGCAACGCGCCGCGGACGAAGCCGAGGAGCGCCATCTCGCCCACGAACGTCGCCTGCTCTCCGAGATCGACCGCGAGCGAGTCGCTGCGCGCCAAGCCGTCGCTGGTCTGGCCAACGAGCAAAAGGCTCGCCTTTCTGAAGCGGAGGCAGCACGCACCGCGTTGGGCGCTTCCCAGCAGGCGCTGCAGGACGAGACAGCCGCGCACCGCGACGCCGCCACCACTTGGTCGCGCGAGCATCAGGCGTCTCAGGTCGAGCTAGCCACCCTGCGCGAGCGCGCCGCCGGCTTCGAGCAGCGGGCAACCGACCTCGCCTCCCAGCTTCAGCACCTCCAGATGCAGTCAGAGCGCGAGATCGCCCAACTCCGCGAGAGCCATGCTTCGACGGTGGCCGCGCTGCGCCAGCTTGAGGCGCGTCGCGAAGAAACTGGCGAGAAATCACAGGCCGCGCGTACAACAAAGTTGCCGAAGAGCCCCGGTAGATGAACGCCCCCCTCACCACCGGCCGCCACGCGCGCGTGCTGCCCAGCTTCATGTCCCTTTCGTCGCCCGCCGACATCGGCCACAACCCTCGAGCCCCGAATCGTGCTTTCCGGCATCCTCTGCAATATCTAGCACCAGGTGCTATATTTAAGAATGCTGCCAGAACCGTAGCTTCGGACCTTTAAGACAGCCAGATTCGGCAAGGACGCTAGGAAAGCCGGAATCGGCGATGCCGAGTTGTGCCGCGCCATTCGCCAAGTGATCGCGGGCAAGGCCGATGATTTGGGCGGTGGCGTGTTCAAGAAGCGCTTGAATGACAACATGCACCGCTCGATCATCCTCGCCAAGGGCGGCCGGTACTGGATCTACGAGTATCTGTTCGCCAAGAAGGACCGGAGCAACATTGAGGATGATGAGCTCGCGGCTTTCCGCTCGCTGGCGAAAGGCTCCGCTGGTATGACCGAATCCCAGGTCGATCAACTGCTGACGGGCAAGCACCTGATGGAGATATGCCATGACGACAAAGCGTAAGTTCAAGAGCGATGCGTTCGAAGCCATCCACGCATCAGCCGCCGCCTTGCATCAAGTCGGCGCAATCGACAAGGCCACTATGCGAGGGTTCGACGAATCGTGCCTGGTCGCGCCACCTGCAATCGCTCCCAAGCAGATCAAGAGAATTCGCGAACAGGCCCACGTGAGCCAGCCGGTATTCGCGCGCTACCTGAACACCAGCGAGTCCACAGTCCAGAAATGGGAGGCCGGCACCAAGCGACCGAGCGGCATGGCGCTCAAGCTGCTTGCCGTGATCGAGAAGCACGGACTGCAAGTACTCGTCTGAGACTGCACGCTGCGCTGCGCAGCACGCAACGCAGCGGCCTAAACCTGCGAGCTTTCTCGGATCCTGACCCGGCGCGCGCCGCGGGGGACGTCCAGGCGTCCAACTCGAGGACGTCCTGGGCGTCGCCGACGCCCTGGTTGGGGTAATCGTACTTTCGATGGCTCTGGTGCAAACTTTTCGTGCAGCCGAACGACTCTGTGAGTACGATGCGTCGGTCAGGCCGAAAGCACTGCGTCCCAGATTGCGGGCGCGGCTTGGCCCGCAATGCGCAGCCGGCGCAAATTGAACTGGCCCTTGCGGATGCGGTGCAGCGCCGGCAATGGTGACAGCCGCGCGATCGAAGACCTTGAAGCCAAGCATGGGCTTGATGCGCGATTTCACACCTCGATGGTCCTGCTCCACCATGTTGTTCAAATAGCGAGACGATCGCAGTCGAGTATCTTTCCAACGAGGGCTCTCCTCGGGGCAACTCGCGCACCGCACGATGCGAGGCGGCGTAGCCGTCCAACGTGATGCTCACCGGCACTTGGCCTTGCGTTCAGCAGCGCCTTGCGAAAGAATGCCTTGGCCGCCTTCACATCACGGTTGGCGCTCAGCCGAAAGTCGACCATCTGGCCTTCGCGATCGACGGCACGATAGAGATACGTCCACTTGCCTCGGATCTTCACATAGGTTTCGTCGACCCGCCACGAGCGACCGGCCTTGCGAGCGAATCGGTTCCAGCGCTTCACGAACTCTGGCACGAAACGCTGGACCCAGCGCATGATCGTTGTGTGGGCCAAGACCAAGCCACGCTCGGTCATCATTTCCACCAGGTCACGCAGGCTCAGCTTGAAACGCAGATACCACCGAACACACAGGACGATGACGTCACGCTCGAAGTGCCGGCCCTTGAAAAGTTCGTCCATGCTTTGCAGCCTCTGCGCCATCGATCCGCCTTCAGTTCAAAGGCCACAGCCTACCCCCCCGGGCGCGATTTGCACCAGAGCCCGCGCGTCCCCTAGCGACGACGACTCATTGCATAGGACTCGAGCGGTACTGCCTTGATCCGGGACGCTTTTCCTGCGCAGCCGAAGGCCTCGAAGCGGGCGACGCACAATTCGCTTGCTGCCGCCATCGCTTCCTTCAGGAACTTTCGCGGATCGAATTCGCCACGATCCTTCACCATGGCGCGCCGCATCGCACCGGTCATGGCCAGGCGAATGTCGGTATCGATGTTAATCTTGCGTACGCCGTGTCGAATTCCCTCCTGGATCTCGGCGACGGGCACGCCGTAGGTCTGCTTGATCTCGCCGCCGTTGTCCCGGATCACCTGCAGCCAATCCTGCGGAACCGACGAAGAACCATGCATCACCAGATGCGTGTCCGGAAGGCGCGCGTGAATCTGCTTGATCCGGTCGATCGCGAGGATGTCGCCCGTCGGCTGACGGCTGAACTTGTAGGCGCCGTGCGATGTGCCGATGGCGATGGCCAGCGCATCGACACCTGTTCGGGAGACGAAGTCGGCAGCCTGATCCGGGTCCGTCAGCATCTGGTCGTGCGACAGCACCCCGGCGGCGCCGACGCCGTCTTCCTCGCCCGCGGTGCCCGACTCCAGCGAACCCAGGCAGCCCAGCTCGCCCTCCACCGAGACGCCGACGGCATGCGCCATCTCCACCACCCTGCGGGTCACGTCCACGTTGTAGTCGTAGCTGGCAGGCGTCTTGGCGTCTTCTTCGAGGGAGCCGTCCATCATCACGCTCGTGAAGCCGGAGCGGATGGATTGCATGCACACGGCCGGGCTCGCGCCGTGGTCCTGGTGCATCACGATCGGGATGTCCGGATACATCTCCGCGGCCGCCTCGACCATCTTGCGCAGGAAGGGCTCACCCGCATACTTGCGCGCGCCTGCGGAAGCCTGAAGGATGACGGGGCTGTCCGTCTTCTGTGCCGCCTGCATGATCGCCTGGATCTGTTCCAGGTTGTTGACGTTGAACGCCGGCACGCCATAGCCATGCTCCGCGGCGTGGTCGAGAAGTTGACGCAAGGAAATCATTGCCATCCAAAGCTCCGTTGGTTTCGGGTTGTTGAGGCCATCAGGCGGTGCGCTCTTCGAGCGCCCGCACAGCGGGCAAGGTCCTGCCCTCGAGAAATTCGAGGAACGCGCCGCCGGCGGTGGACACGTAGTCGATCTGCGCCGCCACGCCAAAGGCGTTGATGGCGGCCACGGTGTCGCCGCCCCCGGCGATGGTGAAGGCTGGCGACCGGGCGACCGCCTCCGCCAGGACTCGCGTCCCGGTGGCGAACGGCGCCAGCTCGAACACGCCCAACGGGCCGTTCCATACGATGGTCTTGCACCGGTCGAGCTCGGCGATCAGTTCCCGCATCGACGCGGGACCGAAGTCCAGCACCATCTCGTCCCCGCGAATCTGGTCGATCGACCGCACACAAGAACCGGCATCGGCCGACAACGCAGTTGCAGTGACCACGTCGCTGGGCATGAAGAGCTTCGCCCCTCGGGCGTGGAGCGTGGCCAGGACTTCGTGGACTTCGTCGACCATCCCCGGCTCGCACAGTGACTTGCCGACCGGGTGTCCGGCCGCCAGCAGGAAGGTGTTGGCCATTCCGCCACCCACCACCAGCAGTTCGACCTTGGCCGCCAGCGCGTTCAGCACCGACAGCTTGGTCGAGACCTTGGCACCGCCGACGATGGCCGCCATCGGCCGCACCGGCGTCGCCAGCGCGCGACCCAACGCGTCCAGCTCGGCGGCCATGAGCGGCCCGGCGCAGGCTTCGTCGGCGAGCCGCGCCAGCGCTTCCGTGGTGGCCTCGGCCCGGTGCGCGGTGGCGAACGCATCGTTCACGTAGACGTCGAGGAGCCGGGCCATTCGCGTGGCGAGCGCGGGCGCGTTGGCCTTTTCGCCGACATGGGCCCGGGTGTTTTCCAGCAGCACCACGCTGCCCGGCCGCTGCTCGAAGCCGCCATCGAGCCAGTCGACCATCAGGGGCACCTGCACGCCCAGCAACTCGCCCAGTCTCGCCGCAACCGGTGCCAGCGAATCCTTCGGCGCCAATGCGCCTTCGGTCGGGCGTCCCAGATGCGAAGCGACCATCACGCGGGCGCCTTGCTGCAACGCGTAACGGATGCCGTCGAGACTGCTGCGGATGCGCGAGTCGTCGGCGATCAGGCCCGCCGCGTTCAAGGGAACGTTCAGGTCGCAGCGGATGAAGACCCGCCGGTCGCGCATGTTCACCTGCTGCATCGTCTTGAAGGCCATGGGCTTGCTCACGCCCTCGCCATGGCGACTGCCGTGTCGATCATGCGGTTGGAGAAGCCCCACTCGTTGTCATACCACGCGCAGACCTTCACGAGCCGCCCCGACACCTTGGTGCAGGTGGCGTCGAAGATGCTCGAGCGTGCATCGTGATTGAAGTCCATGGACACCAGGGGCTCGTCGCTGTATCCGAGCAGGCCGTGCAGGGGCCCCATCGCTGCCGCGTCCTCCACGAGACGATTGACCTCCTCGACCGACGTGTCGCGCTCGGCCAGGAACACCAGGTCGACCAGCGAGACGTTCAGGGTCGGCACCCGCACCGAGAACCCATCGAGGCGGCCCGCCAGCTCGGGCAACACCAAGCCTACCGCGGCGGCGGCACCGGTGCGGGTCGGAATCATGGACTGCGTCGCCGATCTCGCCCGGCGCAGGTCCTGGTGATAAACGTCGGTGAGCACCTGGTCGTTGGTATAGCTGTGGACCGTCGTCATCAAGCCATAAGCCATGCCCATGCCGTCGTTCATGACCTTCGCCACGGGCGCCAGGCAGTTCGTGGTGCACGAGGCATTCGAGACCACGGTGTACGACGCGCGCAGGGTCTCGTGATTCACGCCATAGACGACAGTCGCATCCACGTCGGTACCGCCCGGTGCGCTGATCAGCACGCGCTTCGCGCCGGCCGCGAGGTGCGCCGCCGCCTTGGCCTTGCTCGTGAACAGGCCGGTGCACTCCATCACGATGTCGACGTCGAGCTCTCGCCAGGGCAGGTCGGCCGGGCTGCGCATCGAGAAGACCTTGATTCTCCGGCCGCCCACCACGAGTTCGTCGCCTTCGTGCGAAACCGGCAAGGCGAGGCGTCCGTGGGTCGTGTCGTAGCGCGTCAGATGCGCATTGGTCCGTGCATCGCCCAGGTCGTTGATGGCCACGATCTCGAGCATGTCGTACTGATCCGATTCGAACAGCGCGCGCAGTACGTTCCGGCCGATTCGGCCATAGCCGTTGATGGCAATTTTGATCGTCAATTCAAACTCTCTTTGCGTCGGTTGGATTGAAAAATAGGTATCACTCGGAGATCAGCGCACAGGCCGCGGAAGATTGCTCCCCCAGTTCCAAAGCACGTGCTAACAGCGCGCAGGCCGCGGAAGATCGCTCCACCAGTGCCAAAGCACGTGCTGCGACCGACTCTGCGTCGATGCCGAACAGCCTGAAGAGCGCCGAGGCGGGTGCCGAATCGCCAAAGCGATCGATGCCGACGACGTCGCCGTCCTCCCCGACGAACTTCCACCACAAGCCGGTGCTGCCGGCCTCGACCGCGATGCGCGGCAGGTGGCGCGGAATCGTCTCGCGCCGGTAGGCCGCGTCCTGGCGTTCGAACGCTTCCAGGCAGGGCATCGAGACGACTCGTGCCTCGATGCCCCGCTGCGCCAGCAGATCGGCCGCCGCCATGGCCACGGCCACTTCGGAGCCGCTGGCCAGCAGTGCCACGCGTTCGTCCGATGGGCGGCGCAAGATGTATGCACCGCGGGCGATGGACGCCAGGCGTGGCGTCGAATCCCCGGCGTGCGGCAGCGCCTGGCGCGTGAGAAGCAGGCAGCTCGGCCCGTCGGACCGGTGCATCGCCTCGCGCCATGCCACCGCGGTCTCGGTCGCATCGGCGGGCCGCCACACGTCGACGCCGGGAATGAGGCGCAGGCTCGACGCGTGCTCCACCGGCTGGTGCGTCGGACCATCCTCGCCCAGGCCGATCGAGTCATGGGTGAACACGTACACGACCGGCAGCTTCATCAGGGCTGACATGCGCACGCCATTGCGGGCGTAATCCGAAAAGACCAGGAAGGTGCCGCCGAACGGCCGGAAGCCGCCGTGAAGTGCGACGCCGTTCATCACGGCGGCCATGCCGAACTCGCGGACGCCGTAGTGAATGTGGTTTCCCGTTCCCTTGGCCAGCAAGGGCGTGTGCCCACGCCAGTCGGTGAGGTTGGAGCCGGTCAGGTCGGCCGAACCGCCGAGCAGCTCCGGCGTGGCGGGGCCCACGCGTTGCAGCACATCCTGCGAGGCCTTGCGCGTGGCCACGGTGGCACGAACGGATTCAGCCGATTCGCACGCCGCCTCCAGGGCGGCCTCCGTGTCGCGACTCGGCATCGGGGATCTTTTGCAGCGTCGCAGCAACTCCGCCGCCAGTGCGGGATGCTCGCCGGCATAGGCGGCCAATCGCTCGC
Source organism: Variovorax sp. P2_H12 (assembly GCF_056403395.1). Taxonomy (NCBI): domain Bacteria; kingdom Pseudomonadati; phylum Pseudomonadota; class Betaproteobacteria; order Burkholderiales; family Comamonadaceae; genus Variovorax; species Variovorax sp. P2_H12. The sequence goes on from NZ_JBFUFO010000019.1 coordinate 27,713, forward strand.
GCCATGCGACACGGGCGGCCGCCCCGCGCTCTACCGCGGACCAGGCAAGCCGTATCGGCTGCGGCACGTCGAAGGCGCCCTCGCACCAGCCCAGTGCCGCCCGGGTTCTCGCAATCTCCTCGGCGCCCAAGGGAGAACCATGGACCTCGGCTGTGCCGGCGCGGTTCGGTGAGCCGTGGCCGATCGTCGTCCGGCAGCAGATGAGCACCGGCTTGTCCGCGGCGTGAGCTATGGCGATGGCGCGGTCCAGTGCAGCCCTGTCGTGCCCATCGACCTGACGCACGACGGTCCAGCCGTAGGCCTCGAAACGCGCCGGCGTGTCGTCGCCGAACCAGCCGCGCACGTCGCCATCGATCGAGATGCCGTTGTCGTCGTAGAAGGCAATCAGCTTGTTCAACCCCCAGGTTCCGGCCAGGGAACAGGCCTCGTGGCTGATGCCCTCCATGAGACAGCCGTCGCCCAGGAACACATAGGTGCGGTGGTCGACCACGCAGTGCCCGGGCCGGTTGAATTCCGTGGCCAGCAGCTTCTCGGCGAGCGCCATGCCGACCGCATTGGCTAGGCCCTGGCCAAGGGGTCCGGTCGTGGTCTCGACACCCGGCGTCACACCGACCTCCGGGTGGCCGGGTGTGCGTGAATGCAGTTGACGGAAGCGCTTGATCTCGTCCATCGGCAAGTCGTAGCCGCTCAGATGCAGCAGCGCGTATAGCAGCATCGAGCCGTGTCCGTTGGACAGTACGAAGCGGTCGCGATCGATCCAGTCGGGATCGGCCGGGTCATGGCGCAAGTGATGGCGCCACAGCGCTTCGGCGATGTCGGCCATTCCCATCGGCATGCCGGGATGGCCCGAGTTGGCTGCCTGCACGGCATCCATCGCCAGCACCCGCAGGGCATTGGCGCAGGCGGCGCGGTCGGGGGTCGTCGTTTTCTCGTTGGTCATGAAGGCTCCGGGTTCGGCTCAGGCGCCGAGCAGGTTCTTGCGACGCTCGACCAGGCGCATCACCATCGGGGTGAAGATCAATTGCATGGCGAGCTCCATCTTTCCTCCGGGCACCACGAGCGTGTTGGCGCGCGACATGAACGAGTCGTGCAGCATCGACAGCAGGTACGGGAAGTCGAAGCCGCGCGGGTTCGCGAAGCGGATGACGACGAGGCTCTCATCGGCCGTGGGGATGGTGCGTGCCACGAACGGGTCCGAGGTGTCCACCACCGGCACGCGCTGGAAGTTGATGTGGGTGCGCGTGAACTGCGGGCAGATGTAGTGCACGTACTCGTGCATGCGACGCAGGATCACGTCGGTGACGGCCTCGGTGCTGTAGCCGCGAGTGCTGCGGTCACGTTCGATCTTCTGGATCCACTCGAGGTTGATGACCGGCACCACACCGATCAGCAGGTCGGCGAAGCGGGCGACATCCACGCTCTGTGTGGTCACGCCGCCGTGCAGGCCCTCGTAGAACAGCAGATCACTGGCGGGCAGCGGCTGCCACGGCGTGAAGGTGCCCGGCGACTGACCGAAGGGCCGTGCCTCCACTTCGTTGTGAAGGTACTTCCGGCTCTGGCCGGTGCCGCTTTCGGCGTAGCTGGCGAACAACTGCTCCAGCTCGGCGAAGAGATTGGCGTCTTCGCCGAAGTGACTGAAGTGCGGCTTTCCTTCGGCTTCGGCCGTTGCCATGGCCTGCTTCATCGCCTGGCGGTCGTAGCGATGGAAGCTGTCGCCCTCGACGACCGCGGCCTCGACGCCTTCTCGCCGAAAGATGTTCTCGAAGGTCCGGGTCACCGACGTGGTGCCCGCGCCGGACGAACCGGTGATGGCAATGACGGGATGCTTGACTGACATGCTCGATGCTCGCTGGTTGGGTTTGCGGGTCAGGTGATGGCGAACAGGCCGCGACTGCCGAACAACGGCGAGCCGAAGGATGGCGGCGCATCACCCTTGTGGTAGCTCTCGATGCGGACGACTTCCTGCGCCGATCCGAAGATGAAGCCGATGCGTTGATGCAGCGCGTCGGGCTGCACATCCAGCAGGCGCGAACGTCCGGTGCTGGCGGCGCCGCCCGCCTGCTCCACCAGGAACGAGATCGGGTTGGCTTCGTACAGCAGTCGCAGCCGCCCCTCGCGCGCTGGGTCCTTCGAGTCGCGCGGGTAGAGAAACACGCCGCCGCGCATGAGAATGCGATGCGCCTCGGCCACGAGCGAAGCAATCCAGCGCATGTTGAAATCGGCGCCGCGCGGACCGGCCAGCCCCGCCATGCATTCATCGACGTAGCGCTTGACGGCCGGCTCCCAGAAACGCGCGTTGGACGCATTGATCGCGAATTCGCGCGTGTGCTCCGGGATCTTCAGGTCTGGGTGGCTCAGGACCCATTCGCCCAGCTGCGGGTCAAGCGTGAAGGCGTGGGTGCCCCTGCCCAAGGTCAGGACCAGCATGGTCGACGGACCATAGATCGCGTAGCCCGCGCACACCTGGCGCGTTCCGGGCTGCAGGAAATCGTCCGGCGCGGGATCCTGTCCCGGCGACTCCGCCCGCAGCACCGAAAAGATGCTGCCCACCGACACATTGACGTCGATGTTCGAGGAACCGTCGAGCGGATCGAACAGCAGCAGGTACTTGCCGCGCGGATGTTCGGGCGGCAGTGCATACGGCGCTTCCATTTCTTCCGACGCCATGCCAGCCAGGTGACCACCCCACTCGTTCGCGCGAAGGAACACGGCGTTGCTCAGCACATCGAGCGTCTTCTGATCCTCACCCTGCACATTGCCCGTGCCGGCACTGCCCAGAACGCCGCCCAACGCGCCGTACGCCACCTTTCGGGCGATGGCCTTGCAGGCGAGCGACACGTCCGTGACGAGCGCATTCAGATCCCCGGTCGCTTCCGGAAATCTTCGACGTTCCTCGATGAGGAACTGGGTGAGGGTGGACTTTCCTCCGGTGGGCATGGTGCATTTCTCCTGGTTTCTTCGTATCGGACTCGGCGCGTTTCAGCCTCGGGCCAGCAGCGCGATCAGGTCGGTCGGCGTGTCGAGGTGCCAGCGCGCCGCAACCTCTCCGGATGCAGGCTGGCCATAACCCCATCGGACCCACGCGGCGGGGCAACCGGCCGCGGACGCGGCCATCACATCGCTGTGCGCATCGCCCACCATCAACATGTCGCCGGGCGCCACATCGAGTGCCCGCGCGGCCTGCTCGATCAGCAGGGGCGAGGGTTTGCGCTGCGCGGCCTCGTCGGCCCCGTGCACGCTGTCGAATAGATGCAGCAACCCTGCCCCCTCCAGCACGACGCGTGCCAGCAAGGTCGGCTTGTTGGTCACCACCGCCAGCGGACGGCTGATGACGAGTTCGGTCAGCAGTTCCTCAATGCCGGGGAAGACCGAACAGTCGGCGAACGGCGCCTCCAGCGTGACGGCGTCGAAGCTGCGGCGCACACAGCCGGCCAGCCAGGTCATGTAGACGTCGGGGAGATTGCAGGTGTCCAGTGCGCGTGCGATGAGCGCGTCCGGGCCGTCACCGATCCACGCGCGAACGGTGGACACGTCGAAGGGAGGCAGCGCGGCGTCGGCCAGCGCGGCATTCAGCGCCTTGGCAACGCCTCCCGCAGTGTCGACCAGGGTGCCGTCGAGATCGAAGGCAACGGCGCGGATGGCGCCATGACCGTGAATGACCGTCATGCCGCACCCTCCTGCGTTGGCGCGCAGCGCGTCGTCTCCGCCCGGATCGCGGCGATCGCGCCGCGGTAGTCCGTCTTGCCGAAGACGGCCGATCCGGCTACCAGCGTGTCGGCACCGGCCTCGGCGACGCGGCGCGCATTCGCGGCGTTGATGCCCCCGTCGACTTCCAGCCAGACCTCGCGCCCGCAGACGTCGATCTTCTTTCGAACGGCCGAGATCTTGGGCAGCACCGTCTCGATGAAAGACTGGCCGCCGAAGCCCGGGTTGACCGACATCAGCAGCACCAGGTCCAGTTCGTCCAGCACATGGTCCAGCACTTGCAGCGGCGTCGCCGGATTGAGCGCCAGGCCGGCCTTGATGCCGAAGGACCGGATCAGCCGCACCGTCCGGTCGACGTGCTCGCTGGCCTCGGGATGAAAGGAGATGATCGATGCCCCCGCCTCGGCGAACAGCGGCACCAGCGCGTCGACCGGCTTGACCATCAGGTGAACGTCGATCGGCACCGACTCGTTTCCGCGGCGGCAACGGCTTCGGATGGCCTGGCACACCATCGGGCCGATGGTGAGGTTGGGCACGTAGTGGTTGTCCATCACATCGAAATGGATGAGGTCGGCGCCGGCCTCGATGACGGTCTCGACCTCCTCGCCCAGCCGCGCGAAGTCGGCCGCAAGCAGGCTGGGCGCGATGCGAACGATCCCGTTCATGGCGCGCTCCCTTCATACAGCAGCGTCAGTGATGACTTCTGGCGGGGTGCTGCGAGCGAGGCCATTTCGTCGAATGTCAGCCACGCCGCATCGCGCAGTCGATCGCCGGGTTCGCCCTCGAGCGGCTGTGCCGGATCGCCCAAGCTCGGCAGCACGAGTGCGGCGCCCTCGAAGTCGGAACCCTCCGTCCAGAAGGTCGGCGTCACGACCGTCCACAGCCCCGCGGCACAGGCCGAGTGCAGACCGTTCGTGGAGTCCTCGATGGCCACCGCGCACTCGGGTCCGATTCCGAGGTTGGCCAGCGCCAGCCTGTAGATGTCGGGTGCCGGCTTCTTGTGGTGGATCTGGTCGCCACAGGCGATGACGCTGAACAAGTCGAGCCCGCGCGGGCCGTACGCCGAGTGCAGGAGCGCGTCGACGTTGGCAGCGCTCGTCGTGCTTGCGATTCCCAGGCGGCAGCCTGAATCCAACGCTTCATGGATCAGGCGCTCGACGCCGGGCCGCAGGCGCACGCCGCCGTCGCGGACGATGCCGGTGTAGACACGGGTCTTGTCTGCGTGCAGCGCGGGCACGCGTTCGAGCAGCCGTCGGCGCTCGCCGTCGAATATCGGCAATGCATCGATGTAGCTTCGGATGCGTTCCTTGCCGCCGGTCACTTCAAGAAGCCGCCGGTAGTCCTCGGGCTGCCAGCGCCAGCCGAGCCCTTCGCGTTCGAACGCCACGTTGAAGGCGATGCGATGCGCCTCCTCAGTGTCGGCCAGCGTACCGTCGACATCGAACAGCAGAACGTCAATGGCCATCTCGTTCTCCATCGGTTGCGCCATCGCCGAACACGCGGCTGGCCAGGACGTCTTCCGCTGCAAGGGTGCGCAGCTGGTCGGGGTTGAGTGTGGTCTTGAGGCCGAACAGGCGCGTGGCGTGCCGCAACCGGATCCGGTCGAGCGCGTTGCGGATCGAGCGCGCATTCGCGAAGTGCGGCTGCTGGCGACGCCGGCCCACATAGCGGCTGAATGCCGAGGCCGCCGGATCGTCGAAGCGGTAGTTCAGCTGCTCCAGCATCAGCTGGGCGATCCGCATCAACTCGTCCTCGCTGTAGTCCGGAAAATCGATGTGGTGGGCGATGCGCGACGCCATCCCCGGATTGCTGCCGAAGAACGAATCCATGCGGTCCCGGTAGCCGGCAAGGATCACCACCAGGTCATCGCGGTTGTTCTCCATGGTCTGCAGCAGGATCTCGATCGACTCCTGGCCGTAGTCACGCTCGTTCTCCGGCTTGTAGAGGTAGTAGGCCTCGTCGATGAAGAGCACGCCGCCCATCGCCTTCTTCACGATCTCCTTGGTCTTGGGCGCCGTGTGGCCGATGAATTGACCCACCAGGTCGTCTCTCGTGACGGCCACGAGATGGCCCTTGCGCACATAGCCCAGTTGCTTGAGCACTTCGGCCATGCGCAACGCCACCGTAGTCTTGCCGGTGCCAGGGTTGCCGGTGAAGCACATGTGCAGCGAAGGCGGCGTGGATTGCAGGCCGATCTCGGCGCGCAGCCGGTCGATCAACAGCAGCGCCGCGATGTCATGGATGCGCGACTTGACGGGCGCCAGGCCGATCAGCTCGGCATCGAGCCTGTCGAGCACGGCGCGTGCGCCGGAGGCTTCCATGAGCCTTCCGGGGTCGCGGTCGGAGGAGATGTCCATGGCGGTGGGTCGGATTCAGCGATTCAGTAGCGCTTGCCTTCGGGCTGCGCCTGGACCGTGTAGCTCTCGATGCTGTAGCGCACCGTTCGGCCGGCCTCTTCGGTGCGGATCAGGCGAAAACCGGGCTCGTCACTCGGCCGGTTGACGATGAATGACAGCGCCACCGATTCGGTGCCGTGCGCCGAGTCGAACGCCGCGATGCGGATGTAGTGCCGCGGGAAGGCCTTCCGGCAATCGGCCAGTTCCGCCATGATTCCCGCCGCATCGCGCAGATCGAACATAGGATTGCCGAACATCTCCCAGTAGGTGTTGCGGGGATGCGGGTCGTCCGTGTATTCGAGTCCGATAGCCCAGCCCTTCGACAGGCAGTGCGCGACCTGGCAGGTGATCTGCTCGTCACTCAGGTCGGGAAGAAAGGAAAAGGCGCCTTGCGTGATTCGCATTCGTTGCTCCAGGGTGGAAGGGGGTTTGGTTGGAGAGCCTGGACGTCAGGCCACCGACGCCGTGGTGGCGTAGTCCGACGTATCCGTCGAGGCGTAGTTGAAAGTGATCTCGCCCCAGGTATCGAGCGCCGCCTGCAGCGGCGAGCACCAGCGGGCGGCATCGCGAAGGATCTGCGGTCCTTCGTTCTCGATGTCCCGCCCCTCGTTGCGGGCCAGCACCATCGCCTCCAGCGCCACTCGATTTGCGGTCGCACCAGCCTGGATGCCCTGCGGGTGGCCGATCGTGCCGCCGCCGAACTGAAGCACCACGTCGTCGCCGAACAGATGCAGGAGCTGATGCATCTGCCCGGCATGGATGCCGCCGGATGCAACCGGCATGACCTTCTTCAGCGCGCCCCAGTCCTGATCGAAGAAGATGCCGCGCGCCAGATCGACCCGCGTGTGCGTGTCCCGGCAGATGTTGTAGTAGCCCTGCACCGTCATCGGATCGCCTTCGAGCTTGCCGACGGCGGTTCCGGTGTGCAGGTGGTCAACCCCCGCCAGCCTCAGCCACTTGGCGACCACCCTGAAGCTCACGCCGTGGTTCTTCTGCCGGGTGTAGGTTCCGTGGCCAGCACGGTGCATGTGCAGCATCATGTCGTTCTGTCGGCACCAATGGCTCATCGACTGGATGGCGGTCCAGCCGACCACCAAGTCGACCATCACGATCACCGAGCCAAGTTCCTTCGCGAACTCGGCCCGCCGGTACATCTCTTCCATCGTGCCGGCGGTGACGTTGAGGTAGCTGCCCTTCACTTCCCCGGTGGCCGCGCTCGCCTTGTTGACGGCATCCATCACGCAAAGGAAGCGGTCTCGCCAATGCATGAAGGGCTGCGAATTGATGTTCTCGTCGTCCTTCATGAAGTCAAGGCCGCCCTTCAGGCCCTCGTAGACCACGCGGCCATAGTTGCGTCCCGACAGGCCAAGCTTGGGCTTGGTGGTGGCGCCGAGCAACGGCCGGCCGAACTTGTCGAGGCGCTCGCGCTCGACCACGATGCCGGTCGGCGGACCGGCGAAGGTCTTCACGTAGGCCACCGGGAACTTCATGTCCTCCAGGCGCGCCGCCTTCAACGGCTTGAAGCTGAAGACGTTGCCGATAATCGAGGCCGTCACGTTGGCGATCGATCCCTCCTCGAACAGCGAAAGGTCGTAGGCCACGTAGCAGAAGTACTGGCCGGGGTTGTTCGGCACGGGATCGATGCGGTACGCCTTGGCGCGGTACATGTCGCAGGCCGTGAGGCGGTCCGTCCACACGACGGTCCAAGTGGCCGTGCTCGACTCGCCGGCCACTGCGGCGGCGGCTTCGATCGGGTCGACGCCGTCCTGGGGCGTGATGCGAAAAAGCGCGAGCACGTCGGTCGCCTTTGGCTCGTAGTCGCCGTCCCAATAGCCCATCTGGGCATACTTCAGGACGCCTGCGGTGTAGCGCTTGACGCTGTCGGTGATCTGCTTCGGCTCGGTCATCTGTCCCATGGGGTTCTCCGTGTCAGGTTGCTCGCTGGTGTGTGAGGAACCCAATGTACGAACCAACGATCATTTGTAATAGTTAATAATTTTGCGAAATACATTTGCAATGACTAATGATTAAGAACGCGACATTCAGGCAGCTGGCAGCCTTGCATTCGGTGGCCCGTCTCGGCAGCGTTTCGCGTGCGGCGAGCGAGCTGCATCTCACGCAGCCCGCGGTCTCCATTCAGATCAAGCTGCTCGAGGAGAGCGCCGGCACGCCGCTGGTCGAACGCGTCGGCCGTGGCGTGCGGCTCACCGACGCGGGCGAACTGCTGGCCGGCTACGCGGCCCGAATCCTCGATCTGTGGCGCGAAGCCGGCGACGAGATGTCGACCCAGCGCGGGGGCATCTCCGGCACCCTTCGCGTGGGTGCGGTGACCACGGCGGAATACCTGCTGCCGCCGCTGCTGGTGGCCTTTGCCGACGGACGGTCCGAAGTCGAGATCAAGCTCAGGGTCGGCAATCGAAACGAGATCGTCCACATGTTGGCGGGCCAGGAGATCGACATCGCGATCATGGGCCGTCCCCCGGCCGAGATGAAGACGACCGCCCTCCCCTTTGCCAAGCATCCGATGGCCTTCCTGGCCTCGCCGGCGCACCCGCTCATGGCGCGGCACAAATTGACCGTCGCCGATCTCGCCGGCGTCAAGCTGCTGGTGCGCGAGCGTGGCTCCGGCACGCGCACGACGATCGAGACGCTCTTCAAGGAGGCCGGGCTGCCGCTGCGCGCGGGCTCCGAACTGTCGAGCAACGAAGCCATCAAGCAGATGTGCGCCGCGGGCTTCGGCGTGGCCTTTCTCTCGATGCACACCTGTCGCCTGGAACTCGAAGCCGGCATGCTCGCCCTGCTGCCGATGACCCCGAATCCGATCGAGCGCGACTGGTACGCCATGCATCTGACGACGCGGCGGTTGCCGCAACTGGCAGCGGCCTTCATGCAGTTCCTCCGAGACCACGGCCAGCGGCTGATCCTGGCGCAGCTCCGGCCGATGCCGCGGACGCCGGAAAAGCCCGCCCGGAAGGTGGCACGCTCAAGGTAGCTGCCGCAGGTCTTCCGCGTTTGCCGCCCCTCGCGGCGCAGGGGTGGAAACGAATCTTCCAGTGCGGCATGAAAACTGGAAGGAAGGCGTCACCTCGGGTCCGCGCCGCTGCGGAGGGCGTCCGCGAGCGTCCTCTTTTTTCCAATCGAATCAAGCACTTGCCGTGAGCTGCACGGGGTTTTCCCGCGCTTGCACGAAGTTGGTCCGCGAGTTGCAAAGACGTAGCGCCGCTCACCACATTCGCCGCCAAGGCAAGGAGACACGATGGAAACGTTCTACGACGTCATGCGACGTCAGGGCATCTCGCGCCGCAGCCTGCTCAAGTACTGCTCGCTCACCGCCACGTCGCTCGGCCTCGGCCCGGCCTTCGTGCCGCAGATCGCCCATGCCATGGAGACCAAGCCGCGCACGCCGGTGCTGTGGCTGCACGGCCTCGAATGCACCTGCTGCTCGGAATCGTTCATCCGCTCGGCGCACCCGCTGGCCAAGGACGTGGTGCTATCGATGATCTCGCTCGATTACGACGACACGCTGATGGCCGCCGCCGGCCACCAGGCCGAGGCGATCCTCGAGGAGATCATGAAGAAGTACAAGGGGAACTACATCCTCGCGGTGGAGGGCAACCCGCCGCTCAACCAGGACGGCATGAGCTGCATCATCGGCGGCAAGCCCTTCATCGACCAACTCAAGCACGTCGCCAAGGACGCCAAGGCGATCATCAGCTGGGGCTCGTGCGCAAGCTGGGGTTGCGTGCAGGCCGCCAAGCCGAACCCGACCCAGGCCACGCCGATCCACAAGGTGATCTTCGACAAGCCGATCATCAAGGTGCCCGGCTGCCCGCCGATCGCCGAGGTCATGACCGGCGTGATCACCTACATGCTGACCTTCGACCGCATCCCTGAACTCGACCGCCAGGGCCGCCCGAAGATGTTCTACAGCCAGCGCATCCACGACAAGTGCTACCGCCGCCCGCACTTCGACGCCGGCCAGTTCGTCGAGGCCTGGGACGACGAATCGGCACGCAAGGGCTACTGCCTCTACAAGGTCGGTTGCAAGGGCCCGACCACCTACAACGCCTGCTCGACGGTGCAGTGGAACGAGGGCACGAGCTTCCCGATCAAGGCCGGCCACGGCTGCATCGGCTGCTCGGAAGACGGCTTCTGGGACAAGGGCTCGTTCTACAACCGCCTGACCGACATCCACCAGTTCGGCATCGAGGCCAATGCCGACCGGATCGGTGCCACGGCCGCAGGCGTGGTCGGGGCGGCAGCGGTCGCGCATGCCGCCGCATCGGCCATCAAGCGGGCCGCACAGCACAAGGCCGAAAGCAAGACGGCCGACACCGCCGAACGATGAAGAATTCGATGCCCCAACGGCAAGGACCACAACAATGAGTGCATACGAGACACAAGGCTTCAAGATGGACGATACGGGTCGCCGTATCGTGGTGGATCCGGTCACGCGGATCGAAGGTCACATGCGCTGCGAAGTGAATGTCGACAGCGACAACGTCATTCGCAACGCGGTGTCGACCGGCACGATGTGGCGCGGGCTCGAGGTCATCCTGAAGGGCCGCGACCCCCGCGATGCCTGGGCCTTCGTCGAGCGCATCTGCGGCGTGTGCACCGGTTGCCATGCGCTCGCCTCGGTGCGCGCGGTCGAGGATGCGCTTGGCATCACGATCCCGAAGAACGCCTACCTGATCCGGGAGATCATGGCCAAGACGCTGCAGGAGCACGACCATGCGGTGCACTTCTACCACCTGCATGCGCTCGACTGGGTCGACGTGGTGTCCGCACTGAAGGCCGATCCGAAGAAGACCTCGGAGCTGCAGCAGACCGTGTCCCCATCGCATCCGATGTCGTCGCCGGGCTATTTCCGCGACATCCAGAACCGGCTCAAGAAGTTCGTCGAGAGCGGCCAGCTCGGCCCGTTCATGAACGGCTACTGGGGCAGCAAGGCCTACGTGCTGCCGCCCGAGGCCAACCTGATGGCGGTGACGCACTACCTCGAGGCACTCGACCTGCAGAAGGAGTGGGTCAAGGTCCACACCATCTTCGGCGGCAAGAACCCGCACCCCAACTACCTGGTGGGCGGCGTGCCCTGCGCCATCAACATCGACAAGGACGGCGCCGCGGGCGCGCCCGTCAACATGGAGCGGCTGAACTTCATCGAGGCGCGCATCCGGGAAATGATCGAGTTCAACAACAACGTCTACATCCCCGACGTGCTGGCGATCGGCACCATCTACAAGCAGGCCGGCTGGCTCTACGGCGGCGGCCTCGCCGCCACCAACGTGATGGACTACGGCACGTACGAGAAGGTGATGGGCGACCACGGGACCCAGCAACTGCCCGGTGGCGCGATCCTGGGCGGCAATTGGGACGAGATCCTCCCGGTGGACCCGCGCGACCCGGCGCAGGTGCAGGAGTTCGTCAACCACAGCTGGTACAAGTACGCCGACGAGTCGAAGGGGCTGCACCCGTGGGACGGCGTGACCGAACCCAAGTACGAGCTCGGCGCCAGGACCAAGGGCACGCGAACGAACATCGAGCAACTGGACGAAAGCGCGAAGTACTCGTGGATCAAGTCGCCGCGCTGGCGCGGCCACGCGATGGAGGTCGGTCCCCTGTCGCGCTACATCCTCGGCTACGCGCACGCGCTGAAGGGCCATCCCCACTGCCAACGGGTGAAGGAGCAGGTCGACCGGTCCGCCGCGATCATCAACAAGGATTTCCCGCAGGCGCTGGGCATGCCGCAGACGCAGTTCACCGTGAAGCAGTTGCTGCCCACGACCATCGGCCGGACGCTGGCGCGCGCGCTCGAGGCACAGTACTGTGCCGAGATGATGCTCGACGACTTCAACGAACTGGTGGCCAACATCAAGGCCGGCGACACCAGCACGGCCAACGTCGAGAAATGGGACCCGTCCACCTGGCCGAAGGAGGCCAAGGGCGTCGGCACCGTCGCCGCGCCGCGCGGCGCGCTCGGCCACTGGATCCGCATCAAGGACGGCCGCATCGAGAACTACCAGTGCGTGGTGCCGACCACCTGGAACGGCAGCCCGCGAGACACCAAGGGCCAGATCGGCGCCTTCGAGGCGAGCCTGATGAACACGCCGATGGCCAACCCGGAGCAGCCGGTCGAGATCCTGCGCACGCTGCACTCGTTCGACCCGTGCCTCGCCTGCTCGACCCACGTGATGAGCCCGGACGGCCGGGAACTCACCAGCGTCACCGTGCGCTGAATCACCCCCCAAGAACGGAGACAAGCACATGCAGATCCAGACAGCACGCAGCACCCGCGCTCGGGTGTCGGTGGCCAAGGCCCTGGCCGCGGCCTTCGCGCTCGCGCTCGCCTCGGCCGCGCAGGCCCATCCCGGCCACGGCACCGAAGGCTTTGCCGCCGGGCTTGCACACCCGCTCGGCGGCTACGATCATCTGCTCGCCATGGTCGCGGTGGGAATGTGGTCGGTGGTCGCGCTGCCGAAGGGCTGGCGCGCCGCAGGTCCGGCGGCATTCCTCGCGACGCTGCTGCTGGGCGCCGGGCTGGCCATCCGCGGCATCGGATTGCCGGCGGTCGAGGCGGGCGTCGCGCTGAGCGTGGTCGCGCTCGCGGCGTTGCTGCTGGGCGCCCGGCGCATCGCACCGATGGCCGGCCTGGCACTGGTCGCGCTCGCCGGGGTGCTGCACGGCCATGCACACGGCGGTGAATTGGCCGGCGGCCATTCGTTCATGGCCTACGCGGCCGGTTTCCTGCTGGCGTCGACGCTGCTGCACGCCGTGGGCCTCGGGGCCGGCGCCGCGCTGCAGCGGCTGCCGGCCTGGGCCTGGCGCACGGCGACCGCGCTGATCGGCGGCAGCGGGCTACTGATGCTCGCGGCGCGCCTCTGACGCCGGCGCGCACACCATTCCGGGACCCAGCCATGAATACAACCTCCTCCCCCGTCGCCCCGGCCCGCGCCGGCGACGACAGCACCGTGGCGCACGGCCGGTCGATCAAGTCGGTCTATGTGTACGAGGCACCGGTGCGCATCTGGCACTGGATCAACGCGCTCGCGATCACGGTGCTGGCCATCACCGGCTATTTCATCGGCTCTCCGCTGCCGACCCAGCCTGGCGAGGCCAGCGCGAACTTCCTGATGGGCTACATCCGCTTTGCGCATTTCGCGGCCGGCTACTTGCTGGCGGTCGGGCTGCTCGGGCGCATCTACTGGGCCGTCGTCGGCAACCACCACGCGCGCGAGCTGTTCTGGGTGCCGATCTTCCAGCGCGTCTACTGGCTGGAGATCTGGGGCATGGTGAAGTGGTACGCGTTCGTCAGCGCGCGACCCGGGCGCTACGTGGGCCACAACCCGCTGGCGCGTTTCGCGATGTTTTTCGGCTTCCTCCTGCTGATTGTCTTCATGATCGTCACCGGCTTCGCGCTGTATGCGGAAGGCGCCCAGCGCGGCTCTTGGCAGGACCGTCTCTTCGGCTGGGTCGTCCCCCTGTTCGGGCAGTCGCAGGATGTGCACACCTGGCACCACCTCGGCATGTGGGGGCTGATCGTGTTCGTGATCCTGCATGTGTACGCCGCGATCCGGGAGGACATCATGGGCCGCTCCAGCGTGGTCAGCACGATGATCTCCGGCCATCGCACGTTCAAGGACTGAGCACATGTCGCAGGATGAATCCATTTGCGTGCTCGGCATCGGCAACGTGCTGTGGGCCGACGAGGGATTCGGCGTGCGCTGTGTCGAAGCCCTGCAGCAACGCTGGGAGTTCGCACCGCATGTGGCGCTGATCGATGGTGGCACGCAGGGCCTCTACCTGATTCAGCACATCCAGCAGGCCAGCCGCCTGCTGATCTTCGACGCTATCGACTACGGCCTGGCGCCCGGCACGCTCAAGCTGATCGAGGACGACGAAGTGCCTCGCTTCATGGGCGCCAAGAAGATGAGCCTTCACCAGACCGGGTTCCAGGAAGTGCTCCTGCTGGCGCAACTCACCGAGCGCTATCCACGGCACGTGCTGCTCGTCGGCTGCCAGCCCGAGGAGCTGGACGACTACGGCGGCAGCCTGCGCCCGACCGTGAGACTTGCGATGGAGGATGCCCTCGCGCTCGGCGTCGACGCACTGCGGCGCTGGGGTGCCGCCCCGAGACCGCGCAGGCAGCCGCTGGACGGTTCCGAAGCCGTGACCTTCCGCCAGCTCGACCTCGGGCGCTACGAGGCCGGACGACCGGCCGAGGACGCTGCCTGCCGCCGCGGCGACGAACGCTTCCTGCCGGCGCCAGCGCGGCAGGAAGCCTGAGCGCGCCATGTGCATCGGCATCCCCATGCAGGTCGTCGCCGTCGAGCCGGGACACGCCCTCTGCGCCGGACGGGGCGAGCAACGACGCGTCCGGACCGCGCTGGTGACGGAGCCGGCGGTCGGCGACTGGGTGCTGGTCTTTCTCGACAGCGTCCGCGAGCGCATCGATGCGCGGCGCGCCAGCGAGATCAACGCCACGCTCGACCTGCTTGCGGCGGCGCAGGCCGGCGCCGCGAGCGGTGCACCGGCTGCGTTCGACCTTCCTTCCAGCGCCAGCGCGCAAAACCTCCTCGCTCTGTGCGGCCAGAAGCCGCCGCGCCTTGCCACCGAACTCACCGAAAGCCTTCCATGACATCCGAAATCACCGGCAGCCAAACGCTCGTCAACCTGCCGGTCCAGCCGCCGGAGCCCCGCCGCGCGAGCTCCGCCCTCATTGCGCGCCTGGTCGACGACTTCGGCGCGACATGGGTCGACGACCAGAGCATCGACGCCTGGTCCGCCCTGGGCGGTGACCGCGTCGTGCTGTTCGCAGGCGACTCCGTGCGCTTTCCCGAGGGTCAGGATGTGGCCGCCGTGCTGCCCGAGTTGCAACGCAGCTTTCCGGGCCGCTTTGCCGTGGCTGTGGTGCCGCGCGACCTGGAGGAAAAGGTCGCGCGCCGTTTCGGCTCGCAGCGCTGGCCCACGCTGCTGTTCCTGCGCGACGGCGACTACGTCGGCACAGTGTCGGGCATGCACGACTGGGAAGTATTCCTCCAGCGGGTGGAGAGCGCACTGGCGAGTCCGGTGACGCGCGCACCGACGATCGGCATCCCGGTGGTGAGCGCCACTGGCGCGGCCGCCTCCTGCCACTGAGGACCGCACGATGAAAGACTTCCCGATTCCCGTGCACACTATCGGCCCCGGCTCCCAGCCCGAAGAAGAAGAGCTCGCTTACATGGCGATGCCGCAGGGCATGGAAACATTTCGCGCACCTGTGCTGCCGGAACCCGAGGAAATCGCAGCCCACCAGCCGGCGCACGCTGCGCTGCGCGACGCGCTTGCGCAACTGGCCGTCGTTTGCCGCGAAGGCGGCACCCGCCGCATAGCGCTCGACGGTCTTGCACTGGGCGACCTTGCCCTTATCAACCAAGTGCTCGGCGAGGGCGAAGTCAGCGCCCTGGTGCGGCACGAGGGCTCGCCGCCACGCGAACTGCGCGCCCAGGAGTCGGTCTTCGCCGGCGTCTGGCGCGTGATCGGATCGGTCGAGGGCGTCGTCGCGACCGACTGCATCGAACTTGGCGCCATTCCCGATGCGCTGAAAGACATTGCGCGCGAAGACGTGGCGCCCGTCGTCCCGCGCTGGCCGGGGGCGTTGCCGCCCAACGTCCAGAACGCGCCGGCCGTCCTGGCCGAGATCGAGGACCATTGGCGCGCCTGGGCGCCGGGCCGCCCCACGCAAGTCATCAACCTCACGCTGCTGCCGATGTCGATGGAGGACATCGGATTCCTCGATCATCACCTGGGCACCGGCCGCGTGCTCATCCTGTCGCGCGGCTATGGCAACTGCCGCATCACGAACACGCGAATGCCGAACTGCTGGCGCGTCGTCTACTACAACTCGCAGGACGTGGTGATCCTGAACACAGTCGAGGTCGGCGACCTGCCCGAAGTCGCCCAGGCCGCGCGCGAGGACCTGGAGGACTCGCACGAGCGGCTGGCGGAGGTGCTGCAGTGGCTCGAGAGCGCATGACCGCCAGCAGCCCTGCACGGTTCGAGGGCAGCTATCTCGGCGACCGCGCGAAGCTGGGCGCCTCGGCACGGCTCGAATGCAAGATCTGCTGGTGGGTGTACGACCCGGCGCTCGGCGACGACATCTGGCAGATCGCCCCCGGCACCGCGTTCACCGCGCTGCCTCCCTACTGGCGCTGCCCGCAATGCGACGGCGATGCCGACCAGTTCATGGTCCTCGACGACGCGAGCCCGCCATGACCGGCGCCGGTGGCACCGGACACGCCGAGCTGACGCTGCGGACGCGGGCGCTCGAAGCAGCGTTCGCCGGCATCTCGCGCTCGCGCATGGCCGGCCTGCCCTTCATGAACACCGCACTGCAGGTAAAAGCGGTCGGCTTCGGGCTCGAACCGGCACGCCCGCGCGATGATGCGCAACACCGGCCGGATCCCCGGGCCGCGACCGGCATTCTGGTCACACCCTGGTTCATGAACCTGGTGTGGCTGCCGGTCGTGCGACGCGACACGCCCGCACTGATCGGCACGACACGCGTGCGCAACATCGGGCATGCGCAGTTCGCCTTCACGGGCTCGCACGAAGACGGTCTCGGGTCGTTCGAAGCCTGCTCGATGTTCTCGCCCATGTTCGAGTTCGCAACGCAGGCCGGCGCGATCGCCACCGCCTCGGCGCTGCTGGCCCAGTTGCGCCGGTGCGCGGACGCACCGCCCGACGCAGGCCCGGACTCCGCGTTGGCGGCGCCGGCACGGCGCGCCTTTCTGCTCGGGCGCACTACCACGCAGGAATACGCGCCATGAGCAAGGTCCTGACCCTCGGTGGCATGCTGCAGGTGCGGCCGGGGCTGCGACGCCCGCACACCCTCACCAGCAGCCGCCGCGCCCTCGCCGGCCTGTTGTTGACGGGTCAACCTGCGACCGCGGCACCGCGCATGCTGAGCAGTCTGTTCACCTTGTGTGGCCACGCCCACGCCTTGTGCGGCGCGCTGGCGCTGGCGGCGGCGCAGGGGCAGGAAGCATCCGCATCCTTTGCGCAGCTGCATGCGCTGCGATGGGAGACGGCGCGCGATCACGCGCTGCGCATCGGCCTCGACTGGCCGGTCGAATTGTGCGCGCCAGGCGCAACGCAGGCATCGGCCGACGACAATCGCAATCCGCTGCTGGACTGTCCGTGGCTGGCCGGCGCGGCGCGGTCGCACGGCGATGTCGATCGGGCCGCCTGGCTCTCGCATCTGCTGGGCACCTCGCCGAGCGCCTGGCTGGCACTGTGGGAACAAGAACCTGCCAGATGGCTCGCTCAATGGTGTGAGTGCAACCACGGTTGGCTGCCCGCATTGTTGCGCGCCTGCGCTCCGCTTGCGGTCGGCCCGTTGCTGCCCGCGGCGCCGCTGCGTCCGCACGCCAGCCCGGCGGACCTGCATGCTCTCGCGGCCGAAATGGGCACCACGTTCGACGCGACCGCGCCCACCTGGCGCGGCCAATGCGCCGAGACCGGAAGCTGGACTCGGCTGCACGACCTGCGCGCCGAACCGCCCAGGAACGCATGGGAACGGCTCGGCGCACGCATCGCCGAACTGGCACGGCTTTCCCTGCCGGACACGCCAAGCCGCAGCGGCGCAGCGTGGCTCGCCACGGGCGCATTGCAGACCGGTCCCGGCGAAGGGCTGGCATGGGTCGAAATGGCGCGCGGCCTGCTGCTCCATCGCGCGCGCGTCGAAGGACCGCCCGGTGACCGGCGCGTGGCCGGCTACGAGGTCGTGGCCCCGACTGACTGGAACTTTCATGCCCGCGGCGCTGTGGCGCATGCGCTCGAGCACATGCCCGCCGCGGGCAGCGAAGCGCAGGCGGCGGTGCGCATCCTGATGGCAGCGTACGATCCGTGCGTGCGCTTCGCTATCTAAGCGCACGCAGCGACCCCGGAGTACCACCATGCATGAAGCCAGTCTGGCCGGCGGCATCCTGAAACTCGTCGAAGACGCGGCGCGCCGGGAGGGATTCCGGCGTGTCACCGCGCTGCGGCTGGAAGCCGGACAGCTCTGTGGCGTGGAGACGCATGCCCTGCGTTTCGCGCTGGAGGCGATCGCACCTCGAACCTGCCTGGAGGGCGCATCGATCGACATCCACGAGCCGCCCGGCACCGCATGGTGCCTCCCCTGTGGCGCCAGTGTGGAGATCCAGCGGCGCGGCGATGCCTGCCCGCGCTGCCGCAGCCATCAGCTTCAGGCCACGGGCGGCACCGAGCTGCGCGTGCTCGAGCTGCAAGTCGAAGATCTATAAGGAGACCCACCATGTGTGTCGTTTGCGGATGCGCTGAAACTGAACACGAACACGGCCATGATCACGATCACGATCACGATCACGATCACGATCACGATCACGGGCACGACCATTCCACCCACGGCGACCTGCATTTCGGTTCAGGCGCGGCCCGCGTATCGGTGCCTGGCCTGAGCCAGGAGCGCACGATCCGGCTGGAAGCCGACATCCTCGGCGAGAACAACCGCATCGCCGCGCGCAACCGCAGCCACTTCGCCGCGCACGGCGTGAACGCGCTGAACCTGCTGTCCAGCCCCGGATCGGGCAAGACCACCCTGCTGTGCGCCACCATCGACGCACTGCGGGCGCGCCACCCGGGGATGGACATCTCGGTCATCGAAGGAGACCAGCAGACGAGTTTCGACGCCGAGCGCATCCGCGCGACCGGCGTGCCGGCGGTCCAGGTGAACACCGGCAAGGGCTGCCACCTGGACGCGCCGATGGTCGCGCATGCCTTCGCGCAGTTGCACAGCCACGCTCACGACCCCGCGCACGCTGGCGACCGCAGCCTGCTGTTCATCGAGAACGTCGGCAACCTCGTCTGCCCGGCCCTGTGGGACCTCGGCGAGGCCGCCAAGGTGGTGCTGCTGTCGATCACGGAGGGCGAAGACAAGCCGCTCAAGTACCCGGACATGTTCGCGGCCGCCCGGCTGATGGTGCTCACCAAGATCGACCTGCTGCCGCATCTGCGCTTCGACGTGGCACGCTGCATCGACGGCGCGCGCCACGTCAATCCGGCCATCGAAGTGATCCAGTTGTCCGCCACCAGCGGCGAAGGCATGGGTGCCTGGCTCGACTGGCTCGCCGGCGCGGACGACGACACCGGCCCGCTCGGCGCCTGAAGTCGATGCAACAGCCGCTTCCCGCCGTGCTGGCCTGCGGCGCATGGCTCAAGAACACCGCATGCCTGCTTGGGCATCGCCAGGCGCGCTGGTCTGCGCTGCACGGAGACCTGCAGGACCCGACAGCCTGCCGTCAACTGGAGGCCTCGCTGCGGGCGCTCGCGCGCGACGCACGTGACGCGCAGGCGCCGGTGGCCGCGCTGGCGCATGACCTGCATCCCGACTTCTTCAGCACGCGCATCGCCATCGCCCTGGCGCACGAGTGGGGCGTGCCGGCGATCGCCGTGCAACACCACCACGCACACATCGCGGCCGTGATCGCCGAACACGACCTGGACGAGCCGGTCATCGGCCTCGCCCTCGACGGCGTCGGTCTCGGCAGCGACGGCACGGCCTGGGGCGGCGAGCTGCTGCGGGTCGACGGCAACGGCTGGGACCGCCTGGGCAGCCTGTGGCCGCTGGCGCTACCAGGCGGCGATGTCGCGGCACGCGAACCCTGGCGCATGGCGGCGTCGGCCCTGCACGCGCTCGGTGCCGGCGACCGGATTGCCGACCGCTTCTCGCCGAGTGTCGGGCCTGCCTTGGCCGGCGGGGTGCAGCGCATGCTCGCCGCCGGGTTGAATTGCCCGCCCACGAGCAGCACCGGTCGCTGGTTCGACGCGGCGGCCGGCGCGCTGGGGCTGAGCGTGCGACAGGCCCACGAGGCCGAAGCCGCGATGGCGCTCGAGGCGGCGGCCGCACGCTGGCTGGCCGGGCACGCGGTCACAGCGACCGCCGCCTGGCCGGACGCCGGCAACCTGCGGCTGCTCGATCCGCGCCCGCTGCTTGAGCGACTGTTCGCCTGGCCCATGCCGCAACGTAACGCCGACGAGGCCGCGGCCTGGTTCCACCTGTCGCTGGCGCAGGGCCTGGCCGGCTGGGCCGCGGCCGCGGCACGCCAGGCCGGGTGCGGCACCGTCTGCCTCGGCGGCGGCTGCTTCTTCAACGCGATCCTGCGCATCCAGGTGACGCAGGGGATCCAGGCGCGCGGGCTTCGCGTGCTGTCGGCCGGCCATTCGGGTTGCGGCGACGCGGCCCTCGCGCTGGGCCAGGCCTGGGTCGCCGCCCACAGCCTGCGCGCCCGAACCTTCCTCACCCCACGAAAAGCCATGCCATGTGCCTAGCCATTCCCACTCAATTGATCGAACTGCGACCGGGCGCGCTGGCGCTGGTCGAGCTCGGCGGCATCCGCAAGGAAATCTCGGTCGCGCTGGTGCCAGACGCGGTCGTCGGCGACTACGTGATCGTGCACGTCGGCCACGCGATCGGCCAGATCGACCTCGAAGAGGCCGAGCGAACGCTGGCGATGTTCGGCGCGCTGGCGCAACGCGATGCCGAGAACGGAGCGACCCTGCCATGAAATACATCGACGAGTTCCGCGACGGCGCGATTGCAAGAAGGATCGCCGACCGCCTGCACGCCGAGGCGCTGCCGCAACGCCAGTACAGCTTCATGGAGTTCTGCGGTGGCCACACGCACGCGATCTCGCGCTACGGCATCAGCGAACTGCTGCCCGCGAACGTGCGCATGATCCACGGCCCCGGCTGTCCGGTGTGCGTGCTGCCGATCGGCCGCATCGACCTGGCGATCCAGCTCGCGCTCGAACACGGTGCCATCGTCTGCACCTACGGCGATACGATGCGCGTGCCGGCTTCCGACGGCCTCTCCCTGGTGCGCGCCAAGGCGCGCGGCGGCGACATCCGCATGGTCTACTCGGGCGCCGACGCACTCGAGATCGCGCGCCGCGAGCCGGATCGCGAAGTCGTCTTCTTCGCGATCGGCTTCGAGACCACGACACCGCCGACCGCGTTGACGATCCGGACCGCTCAGCAAGAGGCACTGAAGAACTTCAGCGTGCTGTGCTGCCATGTGCTCACGCCCTCGGCGATCACGCACATCCTCGAATCGCCGGAGGTGCGGCAGTTCGGCACCGTGCCGATCGACGGCTTCGTCGGGCCGGCGCATGTCAGCATCGTCATCGGCTCGGCGCCCTACGAGCACTTCGCGCAGGAGTATCGCAAGCCGGTCGTGATCGCCGGATTCGAACCGCTGGACGTGATGCAGGCGGTGCTGATGCTGGTGCGGCAGGTCAACGAGGGCCGCACCGAGGTCGAGAACGAGTTCACCCGCGCGGTGAACCGCGACGGCAACCTGCACGCGCAGGCGCTGGTCTCGCAGGTGTTCGAGTTGCGCAGCAGCTTCGAGTGGCGCGGCCTCGGCGAGGTGCCGTACAGCGCGTTGAAGATCCGCCCGGCATACGCTGGGTTCGATGCCGAACGCCGCTTCGGCCTCGGCTACCGGCCGGTGCCTGACAACAAGGCCTGCGAATGTGGCGCGATCCTGCGCGGCGTCAAGAGGCCGACCGACTGCAAGATCTTCGGCACCGTCTGCACGCCGGAGAACCCCGTCGGTTCGTGCATGGTCTCGTCCGAAGGCGCATGCGCGGCGCACTACTCGTACGGACGCTTCAAGGACATCGCGATCAAGGTCGAAGCGGAGGCGCAAGCGTGAACACCAAGAAGGACTACGTTCGCCCGCTCGACATCCGCCACGGCCGCGTCGACATGGGTCACGGCGCCGGCGGCCGGGCGGCCGCGCAGTTGATCGAGGAGTTGTTTGTCGCCGCGTTCGACAACGAATACCTGCGCCAGGGCGACGACGGCGCGACTCTGGCGATTCCCGTCGGCGCCAAGCTCGTGATGGCGACCGACGGCCACGTCGTCTCGCCGCTATTCTTTCCCGGCGGCGATGTCGGCTCGCTTTCGGTGCACGGCACGATCAACGACGTGGCGATGTGCGGCGCGACGCCGCTCTACCTCGCGGCGAGCTTCATCCTCGAGGAAGGCTTTCCGCTCGCCGACCTGAAGCGCATCGTCGAGTCGATGGCGGCGGCCTCGCGCGCGGCCGGCGTGCCGATTGTCACAGGCGACACCAAGGTGGTCGAGCAGGGCAAGGGCGATGGCGTGTTCATCAGCACCACCGGCGTTGGCGTGGTCGCGGCCGGCGTGCGCATCTCGGGCGCGAACGCGCGCCCCGGCGACGTGGTCCTGCTCTCCGGCTCGATCGGCGAGCACGGCGTGGCGGTGTTCTCGAAGCGCGCATCGCTCGACTTCGAGACCACGATCGAATCCGACAGCGCCGCCCTGCACGGGCTGGTGGCGGCGATGCTCGCGGCCTCGAACGGCGTGCGCGTGCTGCGCGACCCGACCCGCGGTGGCCTGGCGACGACGCTGAACGAGATCGCGCGCCAGTCGAACGTGGGCATGCTGCTCGACGAGGCGGCGATCCCGGTGCGGCCGCAGGTCGAGGCGGCCTGCGAGCTGCTCGGGCTGGATCCGCTTTACATCGCGAATGAAGGCAAGCTGATCGCCATCTGCGCACCCGACTCGGCCGACGCGGTGCTGGCCGCGATGCGCGCACACCCGCTGGGCTCGCAGGCGGCGCGCATCGGCAGGGTCACCGAAGACCCGCACCGCTTCGTGCAGATGGAAACGAGCTTCGGCGGCCGCCGCGTCGTCGATTGGCTGAGCGGCGAGCAGCTGCCGCGCATCTGTTGAGAGGCCATGCCGCATGATCGAGATGACGCACGCGCCGCTGCGCATCCTGCTGCTGTGCCACAGCTTCAACAGCCTGAGCCAGCGCTTGTTCTGCGAGTTGCGCGCGCTGGGCTGCGAGGTCTCGGTCGAGTTCGACATCGCCGATCGCGTCACCGAGGAGGCGATCGAACTGTTCCGCCCCGCACTGGTGATCGCGCCGTTCCTGAAGCGGCTGATCCCGGCCTCGGTGTGGCAGCGCCAGCCCTGCCTGATCGTGCACCCCGGTCCGGTTGGCGACCGCGGCCCCGCGGCGCTCGACTGGGCGGTGCGTGAAGACCACGCCGGCTGGGGGGTGACCGTGCTGCAGGCGAACGAGGCCTTCGATGCCGGCCCGGTGTGGGCCCACGCAGGCTTCGCGATGCGGGCCGCCGCGAAGGGCAGCCTTTACCGGCGCGAAGTGACCGGGGCGGCGGTCGATGCGGTCCTGCGCAGCGTGACGCAATTCGCGGCCGGCGGCACCGGCGGCGAACGGCCAGGCGAGCAAAGGGCCTCGATCTGGCGCGGCCCGCTGCGCCAGGCCGAGCGGCGCATCGACTGGTCGGGCGACACGACGGCCACCGTGCTCGCGAAGATCCGCAGCGCCGATGGCCAGCCCGGCGTCCAGGACCAGCTCTTCGGCCAGCCCTGCCACCTGTTCGATGCCCACCCGGCCACCTCGCAGGCGCTTGCCACGCCACCGCCCGGCGCTTTGATCGGACGCCGCGACGGCGCCGTGCTGCGCCGCACGACCGATGGGGCGGTCTGGATCGGCCAGGCGAGCCTTTCCGCGGCCTGCGGCGGCAAGGCTTTCAAGCTGCCTTGCGAACTCGCGTTCGGCGCCGCCTTCGAGGCGCTGCCTGCGCTGCCAGTGCCGCTGGAGCGGGCGAGCGACGAGTGGGGCGAGATTCGCTACCGTGAATTCGGCACGCCGGGCGCGCGCGTCGGCTGCCTGTCTTTCGAGTTCTACAACGGCGCGATGTCGACCGCGCAATGCCGCCGCCTGCTCGCCGCCTGGCGCGACGCCGCCAGCCGCGACACCCGCGTGCTGATGCTGCTGGGCGGCGCCGACTTCTTCAGCAACGGCATCCACCTGAACTGCATCGAGGCGGCGGCGCACCGCGAGGGCGACAGCGCCGCCGACGAATCGATGCGCAACATCGAGGCGATGGACGACCTTGCCGAAGCCGTCATCCGCACCACCGACCGGCTGACCATCGCGCTGCTGCGCGGCAACGCCGGTGCCGGCGGGGCTTTTCTGGCGCTCGCGGCCGACGAGGTCTGGGCACACCGCGGGGTGGTGCTGAACCCGCACTACAAGAACATGGGCAACCTGTACGGCTCGGAGTACTGGACCTATCTGCTGCCGCGCCGCCTCGGCGCCGAGGGCGCGATCGCACTGATGTCCAGCCGCCTGCCGCTGGGCGCGCCAGAAGCCCTGTCGATCCGACTCATCGACCGGTGCATGGGTGAAACCGCGACCGATCTCGAAGCGCTGGCAATCACCGAGGCGATGGCACTCGCCGCAGCGCACAATATCGACGATCGAATAACTGCGAAGGCACGGCGGCGCGCTGCTGACGAGGCAGCACGCCCTCTCGCCGACTACCGCCGCCATGAGCTTTCACGCATGCATCGCAATTTCTACGGCTTCGACCCGAGCTTTCACATCGCGCGGTACCACTTCGTCCACAAGCTGCCGACGGCATGGACGCCCCGGCACCTGGCCCGGCACCGCGAAGGCGTGAAGGCCGCGAGCCCCGGATGACGCCCGTGACATCGATGCCGACCGTTCTGGTCGTCGATGACGAGGTTCGCTCTCAGGACGCGATCCGTCGCACGCTCGACGAGGAGTTCATCGTGCTGACGGCCGACGATGCAGGCCAGGCCCGCCAGCAGCTCGAACGCCAGCCGGTCAGCGTGATCCTGTGCGACCAGCGCATGCCCGGCGAGACCGGGGTCACCTTCCTGAAGGAAGTGCGCGAGCGCTGGCCCGACACCGTGCGCATCGTGATCTCGGGCTATACCGATTCCGAGGACATCATCGCCGGCATCAATGACGCGGGCATCTACCAGTACCTGCTCAAGCCGTGGATCCCCGACCACCTGCTGAGCACCGTGCGCGAGGCGGCGGAAGCCCAGACGCTCCAGCGCGACATGAACCGGCTCGACCTGGAGCTGCGCACCAGCACGCCGGTACTGCGGCGCCGGGCCGCCAACAAGCTGGATCGGGCGCGCAACGCCTTCGACTTCGACCGCATCGAGCGCGCGGACGGCAGTCCGCTCGATGCGGTGTGCGAGTTGGCGGCACGCGTGGCACGCTACGACCTCAGCCTCCTGGTGCTGGGCGAGTCGGGCTCCGGCAAGGAATTGCTGGCGCGCGCGGTGCATTACGCCAGCCCGCGCGCGGCCGGACCGTTCGTGGTCGAGAACTGCGCGGCGATTCCCGATACGCTGCTCGAGTCGGAGCTGTTCGGCCACAAGCGGGGCGCTTTCACCGGCGCGTTCGATGACCACGTGGGACTGTTCCAGCGCGCCAACAGCGGCACCGTCTTTCTCGACGAGATCGGCGAAACCTCGGCGGCGTTCCAACTGCGCCTGCTGCGCGTGCTGCAGGAGGGCGAGGTGCGACCCGTGGGCTCGCCGCGCACCGTGCCGGTCGACGTGCGCGTGATCGCGGCGACCCACCGCAACCTCGAACAGCGGGTGCACGAAGGGCACTTCCGCGAGGATCTGTTCTACCGCGTCGCCTGCGTGACGATCACGGTCCCGCCGCTGCGCGAACGCGGTGGCGACATCGGGCCGATCGCTCGGCGGCTCGTGAGCGAGGTCGGCGTGGCGCTGGGGCGCCCTGGCGCCGCGCTCTCGGACGAGGCGATGGCCTGCCTCATGGCCTACCCCTGGCCCGGCAACATCCGCGAGCTGCGCAACGAGATCTCGCGCGCGGTGGCGCTCAGTGCCGACGATCTGATCGATGGCACCGCTTTTTCGTCGCGGGTCCTGCAGGGCCAGGCCGGGCGCACGGTCACGGCCGGCTCGACACCCCTGCCGGCCAGCGGTACGCTGGCCGAACGCCTCGATGCCATCGAGGCCATGGTGCTGCGCGAGACGCTGTTGCGGCACCGCTGGAACAAGACGCGCGTGGCCAAGGAACTGGGGCTCTCGCGGGTCGGGTTGCGTGGCAAGATGGCCCGCTTCGGGCTGGAAGGTTGAACCGATGGACAAGATGCCCCACTTCAATGTCCTGTGGCTGCAGTCGGGTGGCTGCGGCGGCTGCAGCATGTCGCTTCTGTGCGCCGACACGGCCGACTTCCACGGCCAACTGCGCGATGCCGGCATCAACCTGCTGTGGCACCCGTCGCTGTCGCTCGAAAGCGGCACCGAGTTGATCGACCTGCTCGAACGCGCCATCGATGGCCGCCTTCGTGTCGACGCGCTGTGCATCGAAGGATCGTTGCTGCGGGGTCCGAACAACACCGGCCGCTTCCATGTCCTCGCCGGCACCGGCATCCCGATGATCGACTGGGTCCGCCGGCTGGCTGCGACGGCGCGGCAGGTCGTCGCGATCGGCAGTTGCGCGGCCTGGGGCGGCATCACCGCAGGCGGGAGCAATCCGACCGATGCCTGCGGCCTGCAATACGTCGACGATCGCCCCGGCGGCCTGCTCGGCGCGGCATTCCGTTGCGCCAGCGGCTTGCCGGTCATCAACGTGGCGGGCTGCCCGACCCATCCGGGGTGGGTCATCGACAGCCTGATGGCGCTCGCCGCCGGCCAGTTTTCCGCTGCCGACCTGGACTCCTTGAACCGGCCCCGCTTCTATACCGACCAGCTGGTGCACCACGGCTGCACCCGCAACGAATACTACGAGTTCAAGGCCAGCGCCGAGAAGCCGTCCGACCTCGGCTGCATGATGGAGCACATGGGCTGCAAGGGCACCCAGGTGCATGCCGACTGCAACACACGGCTCTGGAACGGGGAAGGCTCCTGCACCCGCGGCGGCTATGCCTGCATCGCCTGCACCGAGCCGGGCTTTCAGGAGCCCGGCCATCCATTCCACGAGACGCCCAAGATCGCCGGCATTCCCATCGGCCTGCCGACCGACATGCCCAAGGCCTGGTTCGTCGCGCTGGCGTCGCTGTCGAAATCGGCCACGCCCAAACGCGTGAAGACCAACGCCACCGCGGACCATATCAAGGTGGCGCCCGCGGTGCGCAAGACGCGCCTGCGCTAGCGTGCCGCCATGACCCGCCTGCTGGTCGGCCCTTTCAATCGCGTCGAGGGTGACCTCGAGGTCACGCTCGACATCGAGGATGGACGGGTGTCGTCCGCGCGCGTGAATTCGCCCATGTATCGGGGGTTCGAGCAGATCCTGCAGGGAAAGCGGCCACATGACGCACTGGTCTATGTGCCCCGAATCTGCGGCATCTGCTCGGTGTCGCAGTCCGTCGCCTCGGCCCGCGCTCTCGCGGACATGGGCGGGCTGAGAATGCCGCCGAACGGCCAGCACGTGACCAACGTGATCCTCGCCACCGAAAACCTGGCCGACCACCTGACGCATTTCTACCTGTTCTTCATGCCCGACTTCACGCGAGCCGTGTATGCCGGGCGGACGTGGCATGCCGAAGCCCTGCGTCGGTTCGACCCGACCACCGGCGAGCAGGCGCGTCGGGCCATCGCGGCGCGGCAGCGCTGGTTCACGATGCTCGGCCTGCTTGCCGGCAAGTGGCCGCATACGCAGAGCATCGAGCCCGGCGGCTCCACGCGCGCGGTCGATGGCGCCGAGCGCACGCGCCTGCTGGCGCGTATCCGGGAGTTCCGGCGCTTCCTGGAGCAGCAGTTGTTCGCGGCGCCGCTGCAGCAGGTGCTGTCCCTCGCCAGCGCCGACGCGCTGTGGGCCTGGGATGCCCAGGCCCCCCTGCAGGGCGATTTCCGGATGTTCCTGGCCATCGCACGCGACACCGGCCTGATGGGCCTGGGTAGCGGCCCGGGCCGCTACCTGAGCTACGGCGCCTACCCCCAGCCCGACGGTGGGTTCGCGTTCCCGCGCGGCGTCTGGCATGCCGACGACGGCAAGCTCGGCGCGCTCGACGAGCGCAGCATCCGGGAAGACGCCACGCACGCATGGCTCGCGGACGACGGAGGCCCGCGCCATCCCGGAGACGGGCTGACGATACCCGCTGGCGACAAGCCGGGCGCCTACACCTGGAACAAGGCGCCCCGGCTCGACGGCCAGGTGGTGGAAACCGGCGCGATCGCGCGCCAGCTCGCCGCCGGGCATCCGCTGGTGCGCGAGATGGTGGGCCTGCATGGCGGCACCGTGTTCACCCGGGTCCTGGCACGCCTGCTCGAACTCGCCCGAGTGGTGCCCCTGATGGAGCAGTGGCTGCTCGCGCTGCGGCCCGGCGAACCTTACTGTGTCAGCGACGCCGTCCCCGACGAGGGCACCGGCATCGGCCTGAGCGAAGCGGCACGCGGCAGCCTGGGGCACTGGATTTCGGTGCGCCGCGGCCACATTGCGAACTACCAGATCGTCGCACCCACCACCTGGAACTTCTCTCCAAGGGATGCCGCCGGCACGCCCGGCGCGCTCGAAAGCGCGCTCGAAGGTGCCCCGGTGCGCCAAGGCGAGACGACGCCCGTGTCGGTGCAGCACATCGTCCGCTCTTTCGACCCGTGCATGGTCTGCACCGTCCACTGATGCCGCCGCGCCGTACCGAACGCCCGAAGGCGGCGCCGAAAGGCGTGGACGATGCTACCTGGCTCGACGTGATCCAGAAGATGGACGAGGTCTACTCGCAACTGGTGCATGACGAGATCGAGCTCGAACAGAAGAACGACGAACTCGAGCAATCGCAGCAGTTCATCTTCAGCATCCTGTCGGCCATGTCGGATGTGCTGCTGGTCTGTACCGAAAATGGCGAGATCGAAGAGACGAACGCGGCGCTCTGCGAACTGGTCGGCCGCAGCGACATCGAACTGCGCGGTACCTCCCTGCTGGCCTTGCTGGCGGACGCCGACAGCATCGCGCGGGCCCAGGCGGTTCTGGTGAACTCCAGCCCCACGCGCCGCGGCGAGACCATCGAGCTGAATCTGTCGGCTGCCGATGGAAGCAGCGTGCCGGTCGACGCCAACTGCACGCCGCGTGTCACGCCTTCGGGCCGTCGCGTCGGCACGGTATTCGTCGCCCGACCGACGGCCGAGTTGCGCCGCGCCTACCAGGAGCTGCGGTCAGCACACGATGCGCTGAAGCAGACCCAGCAGCAACTTCTGCACTCGGAAAAGATGGCCTCGCTGGGCAGGCTTGTCGCGGGTGTCGCGCACGAACTCAACAATCCGATCAGCTTCGTGCTGGGCAACGTGCACGCGCTGCGACGCTACAGCGAAAAGCTGCGCACCTACATGGCAGCCGTGCATGCCGGGCAGAATCTGGACGCGCTGCTGGAGTTGCGCACCCAGCTGCGCATCGAGCATCTGCTCGACGACCTGCCGTCCCTGATCGAGGGCACGCTGGAAGGAGCGCAGCGCACCGCGGCCATCGTGAACGGCCTGAAGCGGTTTTCGGCGATGGATCCGGAAGAGCGGACACGCGTCGACCTCAATGAAGTGGCCGAACGCGCCATTCTCTGGGTGTCCAAAGGCTCATCGCGGCCCCTGCAAGTCGACTGGCAGCCCATCTCTCCGTGTGTGGTCGAAGGAAGCCCCGGACAACTGCAGCAGGTCGTGATGAACCTGATCCAGAACGCCGTGGATGCGGCCAGCACGTCCCAGCCGCCGCGCCCGCCGCATCTGTGGATCCAGGCCCGGGCAGGGCCGAAGGGCAACGTCCTCACCGTGCGCGACAACGGACCTGGCATCGCGCCGGAACTTCTGTCGCGCATCTTCGATCCGTTCTTCACCACCAAGCCGGTCGGCAAGGGCACCGGTCTCGGCCTGTCCATCAGCTACGGGATCATCGAGCAGCATGGCGGAAAGTTGAGCGTTCGCAATCATCCGGAAGGCGGCGCGGAGTTCACTGTCGAACTGCCCGCCGCGAACTGACGGCGCTGAAGCCTTTCCGCCAGGCGCGGTTCGCCCACCTGGGGTCGCGATGTTGCCGCCCTTCGTCCCTGCACTGCGGACCTCGGTGGCGCAATCGTGCTGTAATCTCAGGACTTGCGAAAGTCAAGGCAGACCGGGTAGCCCAAGCGCAAATGGCGCAGGTGGCGAGGCACATGGCGCCAGCCCGGACTGCAAAACGGAATGCGAATCCCAGGTCAAACTCTCTTGTTGAAGGCAAAGCTCGCACTCCCGCCTGTTCAGCCGATGAGCTTGTCGCGTCCGCGGCTGCTTGATTTGATGTCCGGATCACTGAAGCGGCCGTTGACGCTTCTCTGCGCTCCAGCGGGATTCGGCAAGACCACGTTGCTCTCGGCCTGGGTCAACGAGACCGTGGATCGACCTGCCGTGGCGTGGCTGGGCTTGGACGAAGACGACAGCGACCCGGTGCGCTTCTTCGACTACCTGCGAAGTGCCTTGCAAGGTGCCGATCTCGACGTGGGAGGCACAGCGACGGCCCCCCTCTCCGGGGCAGGGTCGCCCAGCCCGAAGGACCGAATGGCATCGTTGCTGGACGATCTCACCGAACTGGACCACCCAGTGGTACTGGTGCTAGACGACTACCAAGCGATCGACAACCCGGAACTCGATGCGGCGCTGACCTTTCTCGTCGAGCACCTGCCAGAGCATCTGCGCCTGATCGTCGCGACCCGCAAGGATCCGCAGTGGCCGCTTTCCCGATGGCGTGCTCGGCAATGGGTCGCCGAGGTCGGAATCGACCAGCTGCGATTCACGCCAGACGAAGCAATGGCCTTCCTCGTGCGGAGCATGGGGCTGGCACTCGACACCGAATCGGCTCGGACGCTTGCAGCCCGCACCGAAGGCTGGGTGGCAGGGCTTCAGATCGCTGCGCTCTCGCTGCAGCGGCACGTGCAGTTGCAGGGAGAGGCGAACCTGGCACAGGTCGCCGCTGCATTCAGTGGTGAGCACAGGCACGTGATCGACTACCTGGCAACCGAGGTCATGCGCCAGCAACCTCAGATGCTGCAGGACTTCCTGCGGAAAACCTGCATCCTCGATCGCTTCTCTGCTGATCTTTGCGACGCGGTCACCGGGCGCACCGACAGCCGGCACATGCTGGTCCAGGTGGAGCGCGCCAACCTCTTCTTGCGGCGGCTGGATGACCAGGGCCGCTGGTTCCGGTATCACCAGCTGTTGGCGGATTTTCTTCGCGAAAGCCTTGCCGAGTCGGAGAAGATCGAGTTGCATCGTCGAGCCAGCGCTTGGTTCGAATCTCACGGGATGGGAAAGGACGCGATCAAGCACGCGCTCGCGGCCCGCAGCGACGTGGATGCAGTGCGGCTCTTTCGCAGTCTCGTGGAGGACATGCTCGCCCGTGGCGAACTGCCCACGCTGCTGGCATGGCTCGACATGCTGCCGACGTCCCTTGTGCGTCGACATCAGGACCTTGCGGGGTATCAAGCGTGGCTTCTGTTCATGAGTGGCCGCACCGTGGAAGCCGAGGAGTACTACGCTTTGACCAGCGCGCCGAATGTGGCGGAAAGCTCCCAGGAACACAAGGGCATCCTGTTTGCACTCCAGGCCTTTTTCGCGATCACGTCGGACAATCCGGCCCGTGCGATCGAGCTGTCGCGCCAGGCGCTGGATCAGCTGGGAAACAGCACCTCGTTCTTCCGGGTTTGGGCTCTTTTCTACCAGGGGCTGGGTCTGCTGCGCACCGGCCTTCCGAAGCCGGCCACCGAAATGCTGCGGCAGGCTCTCGAGCTGGGATGGGCCTTCGGGCATCGCATGACCGCGCTCGACGCGCTAGCCCATCTTGCACCGTTGATGAGCGCTCAGGGCCAATTGCGCGAGGCGCAGTTGCTCTGTCACGCGTCGCTGGAGCGTTGTTCGCCTTCTGACGAAGCGCAGGCGCCGATCAGCGGCCTCATCTTGGTACCGATGGGCATGCTGGCATTTGAACGCAACGAACTTCAGGGGGCGGTTGAATCGCTCGAAACAGGTGTCGCGCTATGCAGGCAGCTTGGCAATCTGTACCACACGCTGGCCGGAGAATGTTCCCTCGCCAAGGTCCACCATGCACGCGGTGCGCGTGAGCAGGCGTGGAACGCATTGGCGGCGGCCCAGGATCTGGCAGATCGCTCGCGCAACCCACGGCGCCAGCGCATGGTGAGCATCGCTATCGCGGACCTCCAGCTTCGCGAGGGCAACGTCGCCGCAGCGAAACAGACCTTCGAGGAGATTCGCACCGCTGTCGAATCATCTGTCGAGGGTCAACTCCTTCACGCTCGCCTGCTGCTCGCAAGCAACCATGCGCTTGCCGCGCTTCGCATGCTCGGCGCGGTCGAGGTGTCATGTCGAAGCCAGGGGCAAGCCGGCATGCTCGTCACGGTCCATGTGCTACAGGCGCTGGGGCATCGCGCCAACGGCGGCCGAGCTGCAACGCTCGAACATCTCGAGAAGGCCGTGTCATTGGCAGCTTCGGGCGGCTATGTTCGCCCGTTCCTCGACGGGGATGCGGCGTTGGCCGGACTGCTGCGCCAAGTGAGCAGCGCCGCTCCGGCATTCGTCAACGGCCTGCTCGAACAATTTCGTCTTCCCTCGGAAGAAAACGTTGTCGTGGCGAACACGGCAGGGCTCACCGCGACTCAACTCGAGGTGCTGCGCCTGGTCAACCAAGGGCTTGCCAACCAGCAAATCGCGACGCAACTCGTGATCACGTTGGGTACGGCCAAGTGGCACGTCAGCCAGATCTTCGAGAAGCTCGGCGTGCGCAATCGCGCGCAGGCGATCACCAAGGCGCGCCAGTTGAAGCTCTTGTAGGTGTTTACCCTGGGACGGGCGTCCAACCTATCTTTCGACAGGTGGCGGATAGGCGAAATTTCGCTGCCGGATCACTAAATTCTGCTCTCGCGGCGACGGTGGGTCGTTGCAAGAACAGGAGATACGGATGTCAGAGCCCAGGGCCAGCGACACGCGCGGCGATGCCGAGTCGCTGAAGTGCGACTTGCTCGTGGTCGGCTCCGGTGCCTCAGGCCTGGCGGCCGCCGTGACGGCCGCGTGGCATGGCCTCAAGGTCGTGGTGGTGGAAAAGGAAGCCGTCTTCGGCGGTGCCACGGCCTGGTCGGGCGGTTGGATGTGGGTTCCTGGCAATCCACTCGCCAAGCGCGCAGGTATCCATGAAGACCCGCAGCAGCCGCGAACCTATCTTCGAAATGAACTGGGCGCGCGATATGACGCCGCGCGGATCGATGCATTCCTCGACAACTGCCCGCGCATGGTCGCCTTTTTCGAGGAACATACCGCCCTGCAGTTCGTCGATGGGAACGGAATTCCCGACATCCACGGGAACGTGGCAGGCGCCGGCACACAAGGCCACCAGGTCATCGCCGCGCCATACGACGGCCGCGAACTCGGTCCGTTGGTCGAGCGCTTGCGCAAGACAATGCGCGAAACCTCGTTCCTGGGCATGCCGATCATGGCGGGCGCCGATCTCGCGGCCTTCCTGAACATGACGCGTTCGCTGAAGTCGCTGCTGCACGTGAGCAGACGCTTCATCCGGCACCTGATGGACCTGGCGCTGTATGGGCGCGCGATGCAATTGGTCAATGGCGTCGCGCTCATCGGCCGGCTGGCGAAGTCGGCCGAGAAATTGGGCGTGACACTCATCGAATCGGCCCCTGCAAAAGGCTTGATCGTGGAGGACCGCGCAGTGCGCGGTGCCATCGTAGCCGCGGCACGAGGCGATATCGAAATTCGCGCGGCCAAAGGCGTGGTACTCGCGGCAGGGGGATTCCCCCATGACGCGCACCGCCGCAAGGCGCTGTTCCCTCGCACACCGACCGGCGAAGAGCATCTCGCGCTGCCGCCCACCGCATGCTCTGGTGACGGTATCAGCCTCGGCGAATCGGCAGGCGGTTGCCTGGTGACGGATCTCGCGTCACCTGTGGCATGGGCGCCGGTGTCGCGGGTTCGACACGTCGACGGCAGCGTCGGGCACTTCCCACACATCATTGATCGCGCCAAGCCTGGGCTGATTGGAGTGCTGTCCGATGGCAAGCGATTCGTGAACGAAGCCGATGGCTACTACGACTACACCGCCGCTATGGTCGCGAGAGTGCCCGAAGGTCAGGAGGTGGCGTCGTGGCTGATATGCGATCACCGCTTTCAGAGGCGCTATGGCCTCGGCCATGCGCGGCCATTTCCGATTCCCGTGGGACCTTCCATCCGCAACGGCTATCTGCAGCGAGCCGACGCCCTCGAAGACCTTGCAAAGCTCTGCGGCATCGACGCCACGGGCCTGGTCGAGACCGTCAGGCGCTACAACACGCACGCACGCCGGGGCGAGGACCCCGAGTTTGGCCGTGGCTCTACACCCTACAACCGCAAGCAGGGCGACCTGGAACACGAGGGGCCGAATCCGTGCGTCGCACCGATCGAGCAAAGACCGTTCTATGCCGTGAAAGTGCTCCCCGGCAGTTTCGGAACATTCGCCGGCCTGAAGACGAACGGGACGGCGCAGGTGCTCGACCGCAGCGACATGCCGATCGCCGGCCTGTACGCAGTCGGGACCGATATGGCCAGCGTGATGGGCGGCCACTACCCATCGGGCGGCATCAATCTTGGGCCCGCCATGACGTTCGGATACATCGCAGGCCGCCACGCGGCAGGCTTCGAACATTCACAACACAGCATGAGGAACAGCCAGTGACCACGACAGAACTTCCCATTCAGACCGCCATCGTCACCGGTGGCGCCCGCGGCCTGGGGCTCGGCATCGCAAAGCGGTTGGCCTCTGAAGGACGCAGGATCATTTTGTGGGATCTGGACTTCGAGAACTTCGCCACATCCCAAGCTGGCTTCGAACCGTTGTTGATGCAGCAGGTCGATGTGGCCGATCTCGAATCCGTAGTGAAGGCCTTCAATGAGGCCTTGTCGACGGCCGGACGTGTCGACATCCTGGTCAACAATGCGGGCATCAACGGCCCCATCGCTGCGACCTGGGAGTACCCCGTCGACCAGTGGCAGCGCGTGCTCGACATCGACCTGACCGGTGTCTTCAACTGCTGCCGAACGGCCATCCCGCATCTGATCGCGAACGGCTACGGTCGCATCGTCAACGTGGCATCGATCGCCGGCAAGGAAGGCAATCCGAACGGAAGCGCCTATGCCGCAGCCAAGGCCGGGGTGATCGCGTACACGAAATCGATTTCGAAAGAACTCGCGCAATCCGGTGTGCTAGTCAACTGCGTGGCACCGACGATGGCGGAGACCGACCTGCTCAAGCAAATGACGCCCGAGTTCATCGCATCGATCAAGGCGAAGATTCCGATGCGGCGATTCATGGAGATCGAGGAACTCGCGGCAATGGTCGCGTGGATCGCGAGCGCGGATTGCAGCTTCACGACCGGCTTCACCTTCGATCTGACGGGTGGGCGGGCAACATACTGACAGGCATGGCTGGCACGTCGAGCGGACAAAGCCTGCGCAA
Organism: Variovorax sp. P2_H12; assembly: GCF_056403395.1. Classification (NCBI taxonomy): domain Bacteria; kingdom Pseudomonadati; phylum Pseudomonadota; class Betaproteobacteria; order Burkholderiales; family Comamonadaceae; genus Variovorax; species Variovorax sp. P2_H12. Next base: position 63,137 of record NZ_JBFUFO010000019.1, read on the forward strand.
TTGTTTGCTCAAGCGCCTGAACTCCGCGCTGCCACCCGAACTCTCGCATCAACCATGACCAAAGAAATCAAACTTCAGCACATCTCTCTGGCCAACCTCACAGTAGGTCGCACGGCGCAGACCGAATTGATTCGGGCGGCAGCCGGGGCGGGATTCGGCAAGGTCGGCTTGTCGATCATGACCGCGACCGCACAGCCGCTGCAGCATGAAGTCATCGGCCGGCCCGATGTGATCCGGGAGATCAAGGCCGCATCCAAGGACACAGGTGTCGGCGTCTTCGACGTGGAGGCCTTCGTCCTGTCCCCGCAAACCGATATCGAGCGATTCAGGCCTGCGCTGGAGCTCGGGGCCGAACTTGGCGCAACGCACATCTCTTCGATCGGTACGGAGTTTGCGGGCGGCGCGACCTTCTTGTCGAGGGAAAAGCGCATCGACCTGTTCGGACGCCTGTGCGACGAGGCCGCCCAGTTCGGACTCACTGTCGGCGTCGAGTTCATGATGTATCGCGACATTCAGACCTGGCAAGACGCCCTGCAGATGATCGTCGCGGCGGGCCGCGCGAATGCCGGCCTGATCCTGGATGTCTTGCACTTCTTCCGCGCCGGTGCGGCGCCGTCCGATCTGCTGCAGGTGCCGGCGGAGAGAATCGCCTACGCGCAGCTGTCCGACTGCGTCGCAGCGCCCTTGCCGGTGGAGAAGCTGGCCACGGAAGCGCGTTCCTCCCGGCTGCACCTTGGCGAAGGCGCGATACCGCTGCAACAGATACTCGATCTGCTCCCGGCCGGCCTTCAATTGGTCATCGAGACACCCGTAGGGGCCGAAGCCAATTCCTCGACGTTTCAGCGGGCCAAGTCGGCCGCTAAGCACACGACGGACTTCTTCCACGCGTATGCCTGCGCGCCACGTCACCTGACCGCACCACATCCCTAAGTCAATTCAAGAACCTCAACGCACCGGAGACAACAATGGTCATTCGCACACCACACAGTTCAATGCAGTCGATCCTCAGAGGGGTCGCAGCCACGCTTGCCTGCGGGCTGGCCCTGCTGGGGAGCCCTGCGCAAGCCCAGATCAGGGACCACAAGGTCAAGCTGGCATTCGTCACGGCCGCTGACACCGGTGCTCTCAACGGCGTCGACAAGTTCGTGGAACTCGTGAAGCAAAGGAGCAACGGCAAGATCGATATCAAGGTGTTCCCCAACGGCACACTCGGAGGCGATGTCCAGATGATCTCGTCAATGCAGGGCGGCACCATCGACATGGGCGTGATGGGTACCAATGCGCTTGTCGGCGTCGTCAAGGAATTCGGACTTCTCGACTTCCCGTTTCTGTTCGACAACGAGAAAGAAGCCTCCGGCCTCATCGATGGGCCCGTGGGCAAGCAGATGTTCGACAAGCTCGCGGCCAAGGGCGTGGTGGGCATGCCGATCTCGGCCTTCGGATTCCGGCATCTTCACAACAGCAAGCGGCCCATCAACAAGGCGGAAGATGTCCAGGGATTGAAGCTGCGCGTTATCCAGAGCCCTGTGTACGTCGATCTGATGGGTGCGCTTGGAGCCAATCCGGTGGCCATGTCTTTCACGGAGGTCTACAACGCGATGGAGCAGAAGGCCATCGACGGAATGACCAACACCGCGCTGATCGCGTCGAGCATGAAGGCGTACGAAGTGCAGAAATACATGTCGCTGACAGCACATATGTACAACTACATCGTTCTGCTTGTCAGCGGCAAGACCTGGGATCGGTTCAACGACGACGAAAAGGCGCTGATCATCCAGGCCGCGACGGAAACGAAGGAGTTTCAGCGCAAGAAGATTCCCGAATACACCTCCCAGGCATTGGCGGAGCTTGCGAAAAACGGCATGGTCGTGAACGAGGTGCCGAGTGCCGAACGCACCAGGCTGCGCGAGAGAGCCAAGCCGGTCGTCGACAAGTACGCCGGCGTCGTGGGCGAAGCGCTGGTCAGGGAGGCCAACGCCGAACTGGCAAAGATGCGCAAGTAATCGACTGGACCTCCATCGTGAACAGACTCATCGACGCCTTTTGCCGTCTCCTCGAAGCACTGCTGGTCATCTTGCTTGCACTGATGGTAATCCTGGTGTTCGGCAACGTGGTCCTGCGATACGCGCTGAACTCGGGCATCGCAGTGAGCGAAGAAGTCTCCAGATGGCTGTTCGTCTGGATGGTCTTCCTGGGCGCCATCGTCGCCCTGAAGGACCACGGACATCTGGGGACCGACATGCTGACTTCGCGCCTGCCACTGGCGGGGAAGAAGGTGCTCGCGGTGGTTGCCCACGTGATGATGCTTTATGCCACATGGCTGCTGCTCTCGGGCAGCTGGGCCCAGGTCGTCATCAATCGCGAGGTACTTGCACCTGTCTCAGGCGCCTCGATGGCGATCTTCTACGGATCCGGTCTGGTCTTCGCCGCCTGCAGTGCGATCTTGCTGCTTCTGCAGCTGTGGCTGATCGTCTCGGGAACTGCCACTGAAGCCGACCTGAGCTTGAGCCAGGAAAGCGAAGACATGGCCCAGGTTGAAGCGCTGCACCTCGATCAGAGCCAAACCTTCAAGAAGCATTGAGCGCGCGGAGACAGACGACATGACTATATTCATCTTCATCGGCTCACTGCTGGGCGTGATGGCACTGGGCGTTCCGATCGCGTATGCCTTGCTCCTTTCCGGCGTGGCTTTGATGTGGCACCTGGACATCTTCGATGCTCAGATCCTGGCCCAGAACGTCATCAATGGCGCCGATTCGTTCCCGCTGCTGGCCGTCCCGTTCTTCATGCTCGCTGGCGAAATCATGAACGTAGGGGGTCTTTCACGACGCATCGTCAACCTGGCGCTCCAACTCGTCGGTCATCGACGCGGCGGCCTTGGCTACGTGGCCATTGTGGCAGCCTGCATCATGGCGGCGCTGTCGGGCTCGGCCGTGGCAGACACGGCGGCGCTGGCTGCGCTTTTATTGCCGATGATGATACGGGCGGGTCATGACAAGGGCCGCGCGGGCGGGCTCATCGCATCCGCGGGCATCATCGCGCCAATCATTCCGCCGTCCATTGGCTTTGTGATTTTCGGCGTTGCGGCCAATGTTTCGATCTCCAAACTGTTCCTGGCCGGAATTGTGCCGGGGCTGCTGATGGGATTGGGCATCGCCGTCACGTGGTACCTGGTGGCCAACAAGGAGGACATTGTTCCGCCGCCCAGGGCAACCTGGCCAGAGCGCATCCAAGCGCTGAGGGAGTCCACTTGGGCGCTGGTCCTGCCGGTCATCGTCATCGTGGGCTTGAAGTTCGGCGTATTCACGCCGACCGAAGCAGCAGTAGTTGCCGCCGTGTATGCGCTGCTGGTGTCTACATTGGTGTACCGAGAACTCTCACTGACGCAGCTGTATGGGGTGTTCGTGAGCGCCGCCAAAACGACGGCGGTGATCATGTTCCTGACCGCAGCCGCGATGGTGTCGGCCTGGCTCATCACCGTCGCCGATATCCCGGCGCAAACGGTGGATCTGCTGAAGCCATTCATGAACAATCAGACGATGCTGCTGATCGCCATCATGGTGCTTGTCATGATGGTCGGCACGGCGATGGACATGATCCCGACAGTACTCATTCTGACGCCCGTGTTGATGCCCGTCATCAAGGCCGCGGGCATAGACCCGATCTACTTCGGTGTTCTCTTCATCATGAACAACGCCATTGGCCTGATCACGCCCCCAGTGGGTACGGTTCTGAACGTGGTGGCTGGAGTCGGCCGGATGAAGCTGGACGAGGTCACTAGAGGTGTGCTTCCCTTCATGCTGGCGGAGTTCGTCGTGATGTTTGTGCTGGTATTTTTTCCGTGGCTGGTAACAGGCCCCGCGAGGTGGCTCGGCGGTTGACCCGGCGAAATGGCTCTCAAGGGCCTTGTCACGTGGCGATGGTGGATTGAAAGAGGCTGGAGACGGATCTCTCAGAAGGCGGCGTACGAGTCTCGGGCGACGTCGGTGAAAAGGCGCCATGCGTCGAAGCGCATGGCCAGTTGCTTGTGGCAAAGCGATGCGCACAGCGGATGGCGAACGCCGACGAAGGCATCCTTTATGCAGACGCTGGCGTATAGACATCCCCGCATTCGATCGCATTGACTTCATCGCCCGGTCCGACGAGATGGCATTGAGCCCCTACTTCGAACAACTCGTGCTGCAGCGTCGCCGCACTCCGGGCGTCGACCTCGTGAGCCGGTTGCTGCGAACAAATTGCGGTGCTGCGGCTTCGCTAGGGGCGAACCAAGCGCGCTTGGGGCGGTAGGCGTGGTGCAGCCAGGCAGATCCCTTCGCAAGCCTCTTGCATCCGTGTTTCGAGGAGTTTCTGACTCGCGGCGCGTGGGCATCGTGGCCCTGGCCAGGCGGCTGCTCATCGCGCTGTGGCGCTATCTGGACCGCGGCGAAATCCCGACTGGGGCCGAACTCAGGCCGCCTGCCGTTTGAGCCTCGCACCACTCGGCACGGATTGAATCGTCATGATCGAAGGTCGGCGCGCCCACAGTATCGTTGGGTCACCTCAGCGTGACCGCCAGCATGCGGTGCGGGGATATTGCACGACCCGCACAGATAGAAGGTCGTCCGAGCACACTGGCTCGAACGCCGATCACACCCCCACCTCGAATCAAGACAAATCGAAACCGTGCCGCGCAGCGGAGAGGGGGTCGACATGAAATCCTTCTAACCGACGCCATCGAAGGTGTCTTGACCATTTGGTTCACATAGAAGCGATAGTGCGCCCACTCGGCTGTCCGCAGTGGCACGCTGAGTACCGTGCATCTCAGCCTTCTCCGGGCTTTGGACCTACACCACGGAATGGGACGCGACCGCCAGCCGCCCTTTTCGAGTTTCACTTAGGATCGAGCTTCTAAGGCAGGCCGTCATGCACCTCCACGTCAACGAAGAGATCACATTCCGCAGGCTCGAGATCCTCTTGGTCTTCATGGAGACCGGCAATCTCTCGCGCGCGGCCGAGATCCTCGAGATCAGCCCTGTCAGCGTCCACCGCGCCTTGCATGCGCTCGAAACAGGGCTGCGCTGCGCCCTGTTTCGGCACGAAGGCCGCAACCTGCACCCGACCGAGGCCGCGCAAGCCTTGGCGGAGGTTGCCCGGGACGTGCTGCGCGCGATGGCCGAGGGCGTGCGTTCGACGCGCGAAGTGGCGGGCTATTCGGCCGATCGCATCCGCATCGGGTCGCTGTATTCCCTGACCAATCGCACGGTGCCGACGCTGGTCATGGCGATGAAACTGCGCAAGCCCGACATCCAGACCGAACTCGTCCTGGGCTCCAACGCCGACCTGCTGCAGAAGCTGCGTGACGGCGCCATCGATGCGGCGCTGATGGGCACGCCCGACGCGGCCCCAGACCTCGAGTCCGAACCCCTGTTCGAGGACGACATCTACTTCGCCGCGCCTTTGGGTTCGCGCTATGCGTCGATGGAACAGGTGGACCTGGCCGCCTGCGCCCATGAGCGTTTTGTCACCCTGAGCGAAGGCTTCGTCACCTACAGCGGCTTCGTGGACTCGTTTCGCGTGGCTGGCTTTACGCCCCACGTGGTCATGAAGACCGGCGACATCTTCTCCCTGATGAACCTGGTGGACGGTGGCGTCGGCTGCACTCTGCTGCCGGGGCGCGTGCGCTCGGTGATGCCGCAAAGGGTGCAACTGATTCCGCTGCAGTCCCGGTACCTGATGCGCCAGACCATCTCGCTCAATTTCCTGCGCACGCGCGAACGCGATCCCAACCTGCTCGCGCTGCTCTCGGTCTGCCGCATGGCGAAGGCGGACCTGGGCTGAGCATCCACGAGATCGATGCTCGGGTTAACCCTCGATCGTTTCAGTTCGCGTAAAGGTCAGCCACGCCGCTTAGTTGATCGTTCCGTAGGGGGTGCGTACTGTTCGTACCCAGACGTGCTGGCACCGCGTGTCGAACCCAAACACCTCCCGGAGACGCATTGATGAGTTCTCATTGGATTTCGATTTACGCCCTGATCGGCATGTTCGTGCTCGCCACCGTGCTGCCGATCAACATGGGCGTGATCGCCTTCGTCGGCGCGTTCCTGGTCGGCACGCTGGTCGCCGGCATGAACGCCAAGGCCATCATGGGCGGCTTTCCCGCCGACCTGTTCCTGACACTGGTCGGCATCACCTACCTCTTTGCGCTCGCGCAAAACAACGGCACGATCGACTGGCTCGTCAAACTCGCAGTGCGCGCGGTGCGCGGGCGCATCGCGGCCATTCCGTGGATCATGTTCTTCATCGCCGCGTTGCTCACCGCGGTGGGCGCGGTCAGCCCGGCGGCGGTGGCGATCATCGCGCCGATCGCGCTGGGATTCGCGGCCAAGTACGGCATCAACCCGCTGCTCATGGGCCTGATGGTGGTGCACGGCGCGCAGGGCGGCGGCTTCTCCCCGATCAGCATCTATGGCGGCATCACCAACAAGATCGTGGCCCGGGCCGGCTTGCCGCTCAGCGAGATGGCGACGATGATGGCCAGCCTCGGTGTCAACCTGGCGGTCGCGCTCCTGCTGTTCTTCCTGTTCGGCGGGATGAGGCTAGTTCGGCAGAAGGCCGACCACACAGGCGCCATGCCGACCGTGCGCCGCGTCGCCCATGGACAGGGCGGTGCGCAGGTGTACGGGGATGCGGAAAGCGAGTCGTTCGCGGAAGAGCGGCGCACCGCCAACCCTGACAACGATTCGCTGATGGACGCGTCGCCGGCAATCCCTGCCGAGCAGGGCTCGCGCCTCTACCAGATCGCCACCGTGCTGGGCCTGCTGGCACTGGCCGTGCTGACGCTGTTCTTCAAGCTTGACATCGGCTTCGTCTCGATCACCATCGGCCTGCTGCTCACGCTGATGGCGCCCAATCTGCAGAAGCGTGCGCTGGGACAGGTGTCGTGGCCGGAGATCATGCTGATCGTCGGCGTCAGCACCTATGTCGGCGTCATGGAAAAAATGGGGACGATCGATTTCGTCGGCCACAGCGTGGCGGGCCTCACCTCCCCGCTGATGGCAGCACTGCTGCTGTGCTTCGTCGGCGCGGTGGTGTCCGCATTCGCCTCATCGACCGCCGTGCTCGGCTCGTTGATTCCGCTGGCGGTGCCCTTCCTGCAAGGGGACACCGGTGTCAGTGCGATCGGCTTCATCGCGGCGATGGCCGTGTCCTCCACCATCGTCGACGTCAGCCCGTTCTCGACCAACGGCGCGCTGGTGTTGGCCAACGCGAAGGGCGTGGACCGCGATGTGTTCTTCCGCCAATTGATGATGTATGGCGCCCTCGTGACGGTGGTGGCCCCCGTGGTGGTGTGGCTTCTCTTCGTGGTGCTGTAAGGCGCCGCTTTCAATGACTTCACTCAACCCATTCAACCCATGAACTCCAGCTCCTGGACCACCAGGGCCGATGACCGCGCCGCCCGGCTGGCGCGCGCGGCCGCCGCACTCGGCACGCGGCTCGCCGGCAAGCAAGTCGCAACAGAGGCCATCGGCACGCTGCTCGAAGCGGTGCTTGCGCCCGGCGACCGCGTCTGCCTCGAAGGTAACAACCAGAAGCAGGCCAATTTCCTCGCGCAGGCCCTCGTGCAGGTCGATCCGCAGCGCGTGCACGGCCTGCACATGGTGCAGTCGGTGCTAGCATTGCCGGAACATCTCGACGTGTTCGAGAACGGTGTGGCCTCGCGCCTGGACTTCAGCTTCTCGGGGCCGCAGGGCGCGCGCCTGGCCAAGCTGGTCTCGGGCGGGCGCATCGAGATTGGCGCGATCCACACCTACCTCGAGCTGTTCGCGCGCTACTTCGTGGACCTCACGCCCAAGGTGGCGCTGGTCGCCGCGCATGCGGCCGACGCCGAAGGCAACCTCTACACCGGCCCCAACACCGAAGACACGCCGGCCATCGTCGAGGCCACGGCGTTCTCGGGTGGCATCGTGATCGCGCAGGTGAACGAGCTGGTGGACGGCCAGCGCACGACCTTGCCGCGCGTCGACATCCCGTCCGATTGGGTCAGCTTCGTGGTGAAGGCGCCGCGGCCGAATTTCATCGAGCCGCTGTTCACGCGCGACCCGGCGCAGATCAGCGAAGTGCAGATCCTGATGGCAATGATGGCGATCAAGGGCATCTATGCCGAATACGGCGTGCAGCGCCTGAACCATGGCATCGGCTTCGATACCGCGGCGATCGAGCTGCTGCTGCCGACCTACGCCGAGTCGCTTGGGCTCAAGGGCCAGATCGCGAAGCATTGGGCGCTCAACCCGCATCCGGCCCTGATCCCGGCGATCGAGGCCGGCTGGGTCGAGTCGGTGCACTCCTTCGGTTCCGAACTCGGCATGGAGGACTACATCCGGGCCCGCTCCGATGTCTTCTTCACCGGGCCCGACGGCAGCCTGCGCAGCAACCGGGCCTTCTGCCAGGCAGCCGGCCACTACGCCTGCGACCTATTCATCGGCTCGACCCTGCAGATCGACCTCGACGGCAACAGCTCGACCGCCACGCTCGGGCGCATCGCCGGCTTCGGCGGCGCGCCCAACATGGGCGCCGACGCGCGCGGCCGTCGCCATGGCAGCCCGGCCTGGCTCAAGGCCGGGCGCGAGGCGCGCGAGGGCCGCCGCGGCGCCGCGGGCACGCCGCGCGGCCAGAAGCTGGTGGTGCAGATGGTCGAGACTTTCCGCGAACACATGCAGCCGGCTTTCGTCGACCGCCTCGATGCCTGGACCTTGCAGGAGCAGGCCGGCATGGACCTGCCGCCCATCATGATCTACGGCGACGACGTGACCCACATCCTGACCGAGGAAGGCATCGCCAACCTGCTTTTGTGCCGCACCGACGCGGAGCGCGAGCAGGCCATCCGCGGCGTGGCCGGCTACACGGCGGTGGGCCTGGCGCGCGACCGGCGGGCGGTCGAGAACCTGCGCGACCGAGGCGTGATCCGCCGGCCGGAGGACCTGGGCATCGACCCCCGACAGGCCACGCGCAACCTGCTGGCCGCACGCAGCATGCGCGACCTCGTGCGCGCCTCGGGCGGGCTGTACCAGCCGCCCAAGCGCTTCAGAAACTGGTAGCAGGAGATTCAACGATGAGCGACGTTCCCGCAGGGCTCGAAACCCTGGACTTTTTCTTTGCCGGTGTCCGGCCCGCGGGCGCTTTTGCGCCGGTGCTGGTCGGCGTCGTCGGGTCCGGCAACCTCGAGGTGATGCTCGAGGCGACCGACGACAATGGTTGCGCAGTGCGCGTCGAGACCTCCGCGCGCGGCTTCGGGCCGATCTGGCAGGCCGTGATGAACGACTTCCACGCGCGCCATCCACTGGGCGGCGTGCGCGTCTCGATCAACGACATGGGCGCCACACCTGCGGTGGTGAGCCTGCGGCTCGACCAGGCAGTGGCCGAGATCAGCGGAGGCCGACCATGATCAGCTATGCGGAATGCTCGGCGCGCGAGCGTCTTGCCCTGCTGCTCGACCCAGGCAGCTTTCACGAATGGCTGCCGCCGAGCGAACGGGTGACAAGCCCGCACCTAGCGCAGCTTGGCGTGCCTTCGGCCTTCGATGATGGCGTGGCGGTCGGTCGCGCGACGCTCGATGGGCGCAGCGTGTTCGTGGCGGCCCAGGAAGGTGCGTTCATGGGAGGTGGCGTCGGCGAGGTGCACGGGGCCAAGCTGGTCGGCCTGCTGCAGCGCGCGCTGCGTGACCGGCCTGATGCCGTGCTGCTGCTGGCCGAGTCGGGTGGCGTGCGCCTGCACGAGGCCAACGCCGGGCTGATCGCCGTGTCGGAAGTTATGCGCGCGCTGCTCGACGTGCGCGCCGCTGCCATCCCGGTGATCGTGCTGATCGGCGGCGCCAACGGCTGCTTCGGCGGCATGGGCATCGTCGCACGCTGCGCCGATCACATCGTGATGAGCGATGTCGGACGGCTCGCCATGTCGGGCCCCGAGGTCATCGAAGCGTCGCACGGCGTCGAGGAATTCGATTCGCGCGACCGGGCGCTGGTCTGGCGCACCACCGGAGGCAAGCATCGCTGGCTCATCGGCGACTGCGACAACCTGGTCGAAGACGATGTTGCCGCCTTTCGCGAGGCGGCCATCGCCGCTATCGGCCAAGCGAAGCCATTGACCCTGGCAGCACTCGAAGACGAGCACGCATTGCTCACCAGTCGACTGCTCGCCCTGCCGGCCGGGGACACCGGCGGCGATGACGCGGTGCTGCTGTGGCGCGCACTTGGTGTCGTCGATGCTGAGCAGGTGCCGGATTTGTCGGTCAACGCCGTGCGTTCCCTGCGCGTCATCTAACCCAGGAGTACTCCATGCAGTGGAATTCCCTTGTCACCCAGCTCTTTGGCTCCTACCACGGCATGCGCGCCGCGGGCGACTTCCTCCAGGGCGAAGTGATGTTCGATGGTGCGCCGCTCACGGTGATCGGCACCACGAACCATGCGCCGATCGGCGTCAGGCTAGCGCTCGCCCAGGCGCGCGTGGTGCTCGATACGATCACGCAGCATCCCGGCCGAGCGATCCTGCTGCTCATCGACACCCAAGGCCAGCAGCTGCGTCGACGCGACGAGTTGCTCGGCATCAACCGGGCGATGGCGCATCTTGGCGCAACCATCGACCTGGCGCGACGACGCGGCCATTGCGTGATCGGGCTGGTGTATGACCAGGCCCTGTCCGGCGGCTTCATCACCTCGGGGCTGATCGCCGATGCTTGCTATGCCTTGCCGGACGCCGAGATCCGGGTGATGCGCATACCCGCGATGGCGCGCGTGACAAAGCTGCCCGAGGAGAAACTCGCCGCGCTGTCGCAGTCCAACCCGGTGTTCGCGCCCGGCGTGCAGAACTACGTGGCGATGGGCGGCGTGCGTGCGCTCTGGCAGGGGGACCTGCAGGCCGCGTTGCGCGACGCGCTGGCTCATACGCCGACCGAAGACCTGCGTGCGCGCGATGGCGCCAAACGCGGCGGACGCCAGCTGGCCGCCCCTGTCGTGCAGCGCGTGCTGGACGCGGCCTGAAGACCGCCGCGCGCCATGGCCCGCCTGCGACGCCATCAACTTGCCCGGCTCACCGACGCCGGCTGGCACACCCTCCTGCAACGACCCTGGGACGTGCAGGCGCGCGCGTGCCTGACGCACTGGGCGATGCAACGACTGCCGCTCGTGGTAACGCGCCAGCCGCTTGATGCCGTCCCTGACGGTTGGATCGCGTTGGGCCTTCCGGCTCCGACGCCCTGGGACCGGCGCCGGCTCGCGCTGCGAGTACCGCTCGCCGCCGTGCGTCGCTTCGACGAGTTTCCCCGCCTTGCCGCAGTGCAGGCGCTGCTGCCGCCGTCGGCGCAGCGGGGGCTGCGCGAGCTCTTGGACGCGCTCGACACCGGTGGCGCGACAGCCCACGTCTTCGGCAGCTACGGCTGGCAGACGATCAGCGGCCTCACGCACGTGCGGCCGGAGTCCGACCTCGATCTCTGGGTCGCCGTCGACGGGATCGGTCAGGCCGATGCCGTCGCGCAGGTACTCCAGTCCTTCGGCGACACACGACCTCGGCTGGACGGCGAACTCGTCTTCCGCGACGGTGCCTCGGTTGCCTGGCGCGAATGGATCGAATGGCGTGCCGGACGCGCGCGTGCCGTGATGGTCAAGCACCTGGACGGCGTGACCCTGCAGCGCGACTCCGCATGGTGCGGCCGCGCGATGTTGGCGGAACCGATGGCATGAAGACCTCCGCACTCCGCATGCGCCGGCAACCGCACCTCACGCCCGCCGCAATCGGGCGCGCCGCCACGCTCGCACTGCACGACGAACTCGCGCTAACGCCCAAGCCGGGACTTGTGACCTTGATCGACCGCGGCAGCCACGACGACATGGACGCGCACACCTTCATGCGCAGCCTGTTCTCGCTGCGCCGCTACTTTGCACAGATCGCGGAAGCCGGATCGGGGCTCGCGGCGTTCGCCGTACTGGAGCAATGCGGCATCGAAGCGGAAGCACGCATGCTCGCAGCCACCGGCGGCATCAACACGCATCGTGGGGCTGTCTTCATGTTGGGGCTGCTGTGCGCCGCGGCGGGCGCGACCCTGCGCGAGGAGGGCGGTGCATTGCGACCGGATGCACTGCGTGGTGCCTTGCGCTGTCATTGGGGCGCTGCGCTCGCCGGGCGCAGCCAACGCGCGTCGGCCTTGCCCGGCGGCATAGCCGCGAAACGTTTCGGCCTGCGCAGCGCATCCGAAGAAGCGGCACTCGCCTTCCCGGTGCTGTTCGATACGGCGCTGCCCGCGCTGACCGCGGCACTGGCCCGCGGCCTGACGACGCAGCAGGCACGACTCGACACGCTGTTCCACACCATGGCGGCCCTGGATGACAGCAATCTCGCGCACCGCGGCGGTCTCGCCGGCCTACGCTACGCGCAGCGCACGGCGCAGGCGTTCCTGGACCGGGGCGGTGTCGCCCGGCCCGACGGACTGCAGGAGGCGCACGCCATTGCGGGCGAGTTCGTGGCACGGCGCCTGTCGCCCGGCGGCGCGGCCGACACGCTCGCCGCAGCCTGCTGGATCACGCGCGTGTGTGGCGGCGCATGAGCTTCGCGCTGCTGTTTTCCGGCCAGGGCCACCAGCATCCCGCGATGCTGCCGTGGTTGGCCGCCGATTCCATCGTGCACGACATGATCGCGCGCCTCGGCGTCGAGGACTGGCGAGGCGCACTGGCCGATCCGGCCTGGGCCGAACGCAATGACCACGCGCAGACCTTGCTGACCGGCCTCGCGCTCGCCGCGTGGAACCAACTCGCACCCCTCGTGGCGCCTCCGACGGCCATCGCGGGCCACAGCGTCGGGGAACTGGCCGCTTTCAGCGCGGCCGGCGTGCTCGAAGCCGAAGCCACCCTCGCGCTGGCGCAGCAGCGTGCCGCGGCCATGGATGCCTGTGCGGCGCAAGCCCCCGGCGGGCTGCTGGCGGTCACCGGTCTTTCCCGGCCCAGGGTGCAATCGCTGTGCGTCGAAACCGGCCTCGCCCTCGCGATCCGCAACGGCCCGGACAGCGTGATCCTCGGCGGGCCGAGCGCCGCATTGGCGCAGGCGCAGCGCACCGCCTTGCTCGAGGGTGCACAGTGCACACGGCTGCGCGTCAACGTCGCTTCCCACACGCCGTGGATGCGCGAGGCGGCGGACCGCTTCGCACGGACCCTCGAAGGCGTTGCCTTTCAGGCACCGCAAGTCGCGCTGTTCAGCAATGCTGCGGACCGCATCCGCGATGCAGCGTCTGCGCGTAGTGCCTTGGCCGCGCAGATCGCCACCACTGTCCGCTGGGACGAGTGCATGGACAACGTCATGGCCCGACAGGTCCGCTGCGTGCTCGAGATCGGGCCCGGCCAGGCGCTGGCGCGCATGTGGAACCAGCGCTACCCCACCGTCCCGGCGCGCGCCTGCGACGAATTTCGCAGCGCCGCTGCGATCGCCGCCTGGTTGGTCCGCCATGACGACCCTTGACCCCCTAAGTTTCGACGCCCTAACCCCTATCCGACCCTCCAGGAGATTCACCGTGAGCTCGAACGAAGCAAAGACCCGACTGATTCCGGCCCCCGACTGGAAAGACGCTCATGTTCCCGGCATGGCGGCCTACGACCAACTCGTCGCCGAAGCAGAGGCCGACTACAGCGGCTATTGGTCGCGCCTCGCGCGCGAGTTCCTGAGTTGGAAAACGCCGTTCACCCAAGGGCTCGACGACAGCCAGGCGCCCTTCTTCAAATGGTTCGAGGATGGCACGCTGAACGTGTCCCACAACTGCCTCGACCGCCAGGTCGAGCGCGGCTTGGGCGACAAGACCGCGATCATCTTCGAAGCCGACGACGGGAAGGTCACGCAGGTCAGCTACCGCGAGTTACTCGCACGCACCTGCCGCATGGCCAATGCGCTGAGGACGCACGGCGTGAAGAAAGGCGACCGCGTCGTCATCTACATGTCGATAAGCATCGAGGGCGTGGTCGCCATGCAGGCCTGTGCGCGCATCGGCGCCACGCATTCGGTGGTGTTCGGCGGCTTCTCGGCGCAGAGCCTGCGCGACCGCATCCAGGATGCCGGCGCCGTGATGGTCATCACCGCCGACGAACAGGTGCGCGGCGGAAGGCAGCTGCCGCTCAAGGCCATCGTCGACGATGCCATCGCGCTGGGCGGCTGCGAGAGCGTGAAGAGCGTCATCGTCTACCAGCGCACCCGCGGGCCAATCGGCTGGGAGCCATCGCGCGACCGCTGGCTGCACGAAGAGACGCAAGGCCAGCCAGAGACCTGCGAACCCGAATGGGTGGGCGCCGAGCATCCCCTGTTCGTCCTCTACACCTCTGGGTCGACCGGCAATCCTAAGGGCGTTCAGCATTCCAGCGGCGGCTACCTGCTGCATGCGGTGCTGACCACCAAGTGGACCTTCGACCTGAAGCCGGACGACGTGTTCTGGTGCACCGCGGACATCGGCTGGGTCACGGGCCACACCTACATTGCCTACGGCCCGCTGGCATTGGGTGCGACCGAGGTCGTGTTCGAGGGCGTGCCCACCTACCCCGACGCGGGCCGCTTCTGGAAGATGATCCAGGACCACAAAGTGAGCGTGTTCTACACCGCGCCGACGGCCGTCCGCTCGCTGATCAAGGCAGCCGAAGGCAACGAAGCCGTGCACCCGAAGCGCTACGACATGTCGAGCTTGCGCATCCTGGGCTCGGTCGGCGAGCCGATCAATCCGGCAGCCTGGGAATGGTTCCATGAGAACGTCGGCGGCAGCCGCTGCCCGATCGTCGACACTTTTTGGCAGACGGAGACCGGCGGCCACATGATCACTCCCCTGCCGGGCGCCACGCCGCTGGTGCCGGGTTCCTGCACCCTGCCCTTCCCGGGCATCGCAGCGGCCATCGTCGACGAGACCGGCACCGACGTGCCGAATGGCCAGGGCGGCATCCTTGTGATCAAGAAGCCCTGGCCGAGCATGATCCGCACGATCTGGGGCGATTCGGAGCGCTTCAAGGCAAGCTACTACCCGCTCGAACTCAAGGGCTTCTACCTCGCGGGAGACGGCGCGATCCGCGATGCGAAGACCGGCTATTTCACGATCACCGGGCGCATCGACGATGTGCTCAACGTCTCGGGCCACCGCATGGGCACCATGGAGATCGAGTCCGCGCTGGTGTCGTACACCGCCCTCGTCGCCGAAGCCGCGGTGGTCGGGCGCCCAGACGACACCACAGGCGAGGCGATCTGCGCCTTCGTCGTGCTGAAGCGCGCTCGCCCGACAGGGGACGAAGCGAAGAAGATCGCCAACGAGCTGCGCAACTGGGTGGCCAAGGAGATCGGCCCGATCGCCAAGCCAAAGGACATCCGCTTTGGCGACAACCTGCCCAAGACGCGCAGCGGTAAGATCATGCGCAGGCTGCTGCGGTCCGTCGCCAAGGGCGAGGCCATCACGCAGGACACCTCGACCCTGGAAAATCCGGCAATTCTGGAGCAGTTGGCCCAGAGGAATTGAATCTGTCGATGTGGCCTCGGGCGCGACCGAGGATCTCTCGAAAGTATGCCGCGAGTTTTTGCTCTGTGAAAGTTCGCCTACCCATCAATCAACGACATCTCATGCCGTTTCGCAAAATATCCCCCCGGCAAAAACATCCCCGACGCCTTCAACGTCGTGATCGAAATCCCGATGAATGCCGACCCGATCAACTACGAAGTCGACAAGGAATCGGGTGCGATCTTCATCGACCGCTTCATGACCACGGCAATTTACTAACCGGCCAACTCCAGCCACATGCCGCAGACGCTTTCGGGCGACGGCGACCCCGTCGACGTGCTGGTGATCGCGCCGTATCGGCTGCTGCCGGGGGTCGTGGTGCCATGCCCCCGCTCGGCATCACGATGATGGAAGACGAAGCCGGCGTGGACGGCAGGGTGCTCGCCATGCCCACCGACAGGGTGCTGCCGATCTACAGCCACTGGAAGTCGGTCGACGGCGTGATGCGCCTGAAGGCCATCGGCCACTTCTTCGAGCACTACAAGGAACTGGCAGCCGGCAAGTGGGTCAAGGTGCTGGGCTGGGAAGGCATCGACGCCGCCAAGAAGGAAGTCGTCGACGGCATTTCGCGCAACATCCAACGCAGGCCGGAGACACCATGAGACTGATTTTGTTGGGCGCCCCCGGGGCAGGAAAAGGCACGCAAGCGGCCTTCATTTGCCAGAAATACGGCATCCCCCAAATCTCGACCGGCGACATGCTGCGCGCCGCCGTCAAGGCCGGCACGCCGCTCGGGCTGCAGGCCCAGGCCGTCATGGCATCGGGCGCGCTGGTGAGCGACGACCTGATCATCAACCTGGTCAAGGAGCGCATCGCGCTGCCTGACTGCGCCCAGGGCTTTCTCTTCGACGGCTTCCCGCGCACCATTCCGCAGGCCGAGGCCATGCGCGCGGCCGGCGTCAAGCTCGACTACGTGCTCGAGATCGACGTGCCCTTCTCCGACATCATCGAACGCATGAGCGGGCGCCGTTCACACCCGGCGTTGGGACGCACCTACCACCTGAAGTTCAATCCGCCGAAGACCGCGGGCAAGGACGACTTCACGGGCGAGGACCTGATCCAGCGCGAGGACGACAAGGAAGAAACCGTGCGCAAGCGGCTCGAGGTCTACAGCCAGCAGACGCGTCCGCTGGTCGACTACTACTCGAACTGGGCCAAGGCCGACCCGGCCGCGGCGCCCAAATACCGCGCGATCAGCGGCGTCGACACGATCGACCGGATCATGTCCTTGGTTCGGGCGGCGCTCAGCAACTGATTACGCAACAGCTCTGTCGGAACCTCACGCCCGAGTTGTATAGCCGAGCCACGTCGGCCAGCGTCACGTGGGTCTGGCGATACGGTCGACAGCGGCGCACCGCCTGACGCGTCCGCCGCAAGGCATCATCACTTTGCATCGTCTGCTGCGAGCGGCGTGGGGCACGGCTCGTCTTTGCTTGGATTGGCCTGCCGTCCTTGGCCGCGGAATTCCGAGCAGCGGTGGTTGTGATCCAAGCGCAAGGCCTGTTGGCTCCACGCCTGTGGAGTACAAAAACTTTTTGGCACAAGACTTCAAAGTGCAGGCTGAACGGGTGAAATATCTGGCGCCACACTGGACTGATCGCCCATTTGCGCGAACGCTATGTCCCGGTTGAATTTTGTGCAACAAGGGCAAGGCCCGCTGGTGGTGCTGAGCCATGCGCTGGGTTGCGACCTGACCATGTGGAACGACGTAGCCATCGCGCTGGAAGACCGCTACACCGTGCTGCGATACGACCACCGGGGCCATGGTCGCAGTCCGGCCAGCGCCGGTACGTACCCCATCGAGGACGCGGCAGACGACGCGGCCGAGTTGATCCGCACCCAAGGGGTGGGACCAGTGCATTTCGTCGGTCTTTCGATGGGCGGCATGACGGCCCAGTCGCTGGGCGCCCGACACCCGCGACTGGTACGCAGTTTGGTGATTGCCAACTCTGCCAGCAGCTACGACGATGCCGCACGCGCCATGTGGCAGGCCCGTATCACCATGGTGTTGACTCACGGTGTCCGGTCGATTGCCGCGGGTGTCGTTCAGCGCTGGTTTACGACGGAATTCCATCGACGCGACCAGGCTCTCGTGACTGCATTACGAGCCGTTCTGGAAGCCAATTCAGCTGAGTCCTACGCTGCCGCGTGCGGGGCCGTGGCCGATATCGACCTCGACGATGGCAACTGCAGCATCGTGTGTCCCACACTGGTGGTCGCCGGTAGCAGTGACGAGGCGACGCCGCCGGTGATGTCGGAGGGAATTGCCCGGCACATCCCAGGCGCGCAACTGCGCCTTCTTGACGCAGCACATTTGAGTGCAGCGGAGCAGCCCGATGCCTTCGCGAACCTGCTTACCGATTTCTGGGCAGGACTGGCTGCCTAAAGGCAGGCAAGGAGAGGATGCTTACGGTTTGCGCTTGCGTGACTACGCAGCCAACGCCCCGGCCAAGGCCTGGGCCAGATCCTCTCGTAAATCGTCAGCGCTCTCCAGGCCGATCGAAAAGCGCAACAGATGCCCGGCATAGCCCTGCTTGCCGCTGCGGATGCTTCCCATGTCGTAGGGCATGACCAGACTCATGGGCCCGCCCCAGGACAGCCCGATCCCGAACAAATGAAGACGGTCGCAGAAGGCATCGACTTGTGCGGGGGTACGGGACTCATCGATGAGCACCGAGAAGAGACCGGCGGCAGCGCTGCAGTGCGTCGCCCAGTATTCGTGCCCGAGGCATGATTCAAACGCTGGGTGCAGGACCCGGTGAACTCCATCTTGCTTGGCCAACCATGAGGCGAGTGCTCGAGCCGTGGCGTCGTGCAGGTCGTAGCGGGCCTTGATCGATGCCAAGCCCCGCAGCACCAGTTCTGCATCGTTGGCACCAACGCCCATTCCCAGATCCAGATAGGCGATGCGGAGCTTGTCATGCAAGCTGCCGTCGTTCGTGATGATCGAGCCCATCAAGACATCGGCGCCGCCTGAAGGGTACTTTGTCAGGGCGTGGACACTGATGTCCACTCCCATCTCGAAGGGGGCGAAAGCGATGCCTGCACCCCAGGTGTTGTCGAGCGCGACCAACGCGCCCGCGTTCTTGGCCGTTGCCACCAAGGTGCGAAGGTCCGGAAATTCCATGGTGATCGATCCTGGCGCCTCGACCCAAACGAGCCTGCTGCGAACGCTCAGCTTGGCCTGCAGGTCAGCGACGTCCATGGGGTCGTAGCACTGATGGGTGATGCCCAGTTGCGAGAGCGTCATTCGCGCATGGCGCAGCGAGGGCCCATAGACGTTGGTGGGCAGAAGCACCTCGTCACCGCTGGACAGCAGGCCGAGGTTGACCGCGGCAATGGCTGCCTGCCCGCTCGGGCATAGCAGGCAGTGTCGACCGCCTTCGAGCGTACACAGACGCTGTTCCACGGTGTACGTTGTAGGCGTGCCATAGAGGCCGTAACTGTACCCGTCACGGTGGCCGAATGCCTTGGAACGTTCGCGCACCGTTGCCGCGTTCGGAAACAAGACTGTAGACCCCTTGAATACGCCCGGAGGAACCGCGTGGTAGCCGGCAGGCGGGATGTAGTCGTTGTGGATCAATTTGGTGCTGATGTCTTGAGGCATGGCGAGAAGTCTTCTGCATTCAGGTGCTTCAATGTATCGGAACACAAGGCAGCCACCCATGCCCCGCCCCGGCAAAAACGCACACAGGGTTGCGCCTATGCACGCTCCATTGCCCAGCTTTACATTGCGTATGTCCCGCCACGATCTGCATACTGCAAACGCCGCCAGAATTCCGCTGTGCAGCAAATGAGCCGCTCCTTGTCGGCATCGACGAAAAAGACATGACATCAAAGCTTATCCAGAACGCGCCAGCAGAAGCCTATGGTCCGCCAGAGCGCAGGTTTCCCCTGTGCAAGCGTGAGGGCTTCGTTCCCCAAGTGCAGCGCTGGTCATTCCAGCTGCCGCCTGACTGCATGCAGATGCGCGTGGCGTTCCTGGCGGTGCAGGGAGTGGATGACGCAGAGCTTGAGCGAAGTGCGTTCTTCCGATGGGCGCCGGATGCACTGTCGCATGCCGCCGGTCCGACGAGCTTCGATCACGCCCGCTTCACCGATATGCAGGGATTGCGCAACCAAGTCATCGCCGCTGGTTGACGAGGGCCAGTTTGAACGTTGGCGCTCCGACGACGTACTGCAATCGTGGTGGGCCTCGAAAGAGCGCCTGCACGACCAGACGGGCGCGTGGCGCGAGATTCTTCGTGTGCCGCGGTAGCGCCAGGAGAGCATCTACTGGCAGGACTACCCGGCAGGGTTGACATCAAGCGAGGCAGTTGCGATCTACCCTACTCCCTACTGTGGCTACTACGGAGCGATGCACGACCGAATTCCCCTGGCTGCGCACGATCCTCTGGATGCACCGGAAGGCGCCATGCTGGTCGCGCAGTGCGGGCGTGCCGGGTACGGCGAACGCTGGCGGATCACACCACCTCACAATCTCGCCGTGATCCGATCCGCCAATACGTGGGGGCGCATGGACGAAGAGCAACTGGCCGACTACAAGAAAAATCTTCAGCAGCCGCTGCAAGACGGCATGGCATATCTGCGCAAATCACCGTTGCCAACGGGCTGTGCCTCACTGCGGATGCAGCGCAAGTTCGACGCGTGGGGACAACCGTTGCCCGAGGACCATGCGCTGGGACATTTTCTATCGCTGCGGCACATGGAGGCGTGGGCGGAAAACCACGCGACGCACGCGGCCATCTTCAATGCCGCGATTTCTCGCTACCAGCGCTACGGCAAGGACAACCAGTTGCGCACCTGGCATGAAGTCTATGTACTCCCTGCCGGCGATCAGCTCTTCGAGTACATCCATTGCGGTCCGGAGACCGGTCTGCTGCGATGGTTCGATGGTTCGATGGCGAGCGTGTGGGCTGAGCAGTCCCTTCACGTTGGGCAACCCATTTGAAATTCGACGGGGCCATTTTCCTTGTACTGTCCGACACCCCGCGGGTAGACGCGCGGCCCCTGCGGCGCTACGAGACCGCATCGAACCACTTGGCGTCACCACCAAAGAGGTCGGTCAGCTTCCGCGCCCCGGCGAAAAGCGCCTGAAGCATCGGCCCCTGATCGATGTTCTCGAAGCGATAGCGCGGCCCGGAAATTGTCAACGCGCCGACCAACTGTCGATTCACGCTCAGCACAGGCACCGACAAGGCCGCGATCTCCGCGTCGTACTCGCCGAACGAGGCACAAAACATTTCGGCACGGACGCGGTCATATTTCTTTCCGGTCTTTTTCTCACCGAAAGCCAGAAGCACCTGCGGGGCGGCGCCCTTGTCGATTGGCAAGCGGTCCCCTTCGCGGATGGCATCCCGGATCATGCGGGCCGAGTCGACCCGATGGAGACACACCGCGTGCTCACCGTCCCGGATATAGAACGATGCGCACTCGTAAGTGGCCTCGACCACTTCGCGCAGTACCTCGGGGACGTGTTCCGAGGTACGGCACTGCCGCTGGTAGATCGCGCCGAGCCGCAGTGGCGCGGCACCCAACTGAAATGAGCCGTCGGCCAGGCGCTTGAGATAGCCCATGCGCTGCAGCGACTCGGCCAACCGCAGGATCGTGCTCTTGTAGAGCCCCGTGCGGCGCGCAAGATCGGCGAGCGTCAACGCATAGTCCAATTCGTTGAAGGCGTCGAGCAGGCTCAACGCTCGTTCCACCGCGCTCACCCCGGAATCATCAGCCATCGAATGCCACCCAGAAGAAGATCGACCGAGTTTAGCGCGACCCTCCCGGACACCACGCGCGCCTTGAACACTCTCAATGCGCGTCGACGTCCAGGCCCAGGAACCTTTCGAGCACCGTGGCATCGGCATCGAGATCTTCGGTGCGGCCTTCGTAGACAACAACGCCTTCCTCGAGAATGTAGTGCCGCCGGGCAAGCGCGCGGCAGACTGCAAAGCTCTGCTCCACAAGCACGATCGAGATGCCCGATGCGCCGACGCCGCGAATGAGTTCCGTGAGCTCGTCCACGATCACGGGCGCGAGGCCTTCCGTCGGTTCGTCGAGCAGCAGCAGCCCGGGGCCCTGCACGAGCGCCCGCGCGATGGCGAGCATCTGCTGCTCGCCGCCGGAGAGCGCACCCCCGAGATTGCGGCGACGCTCGCGCAGACGCGGAAACTCGTCGTAGACGCGCTCCAACGTCCATGCCGCGTGCTTTCTCTGTGCGATCTGCAGGTTCTCCTGCACCGACAGCAAGGTGAAGATGCCACGGTGTGCGGGCACCAGCGAGATGCCGCGGCGCGCGATGTCGTCGACCGCCATGCCGACGAGGTCGAAGCCTTCGAAGCGCACCGAGCCGGCATGCGCACGCAGCAGCCCGACGATCGTGCGCATCGTCGTCGTCTTGCCCATGCCGTTGCGCCCGAGCACGCTCACGATCTCGCCCGCATTCACCTGCATCGACACGCCATGCAGCACATGGCTCTTGCCGTAGGAAGCATGCACATCCTCCAGCACAAGGATGGCTTCGCTCATGACTGGCTCCCCAGATAGACCCGTCGCACCTGAGCGTCCTCGCGGATTGCCGCCGGGGCACCTTCAGCGATGACGTTGCCCTGGAACATGACGGTGATGCGATCGCTGATCCCCATGACCACGCGCATGTTGTGCTCGACCAGCAGCACCGAATAGCGGGCCTTGAGTCGCTGCAGCAGTTCGGAAATGCGGGGCACGTCGGCAAGGCCGAGTCCGGCCAACGGCTCGTCCAGCAACAGCAGGCGCGGTCGAGCGGCAAGGCACATTCCGATCTCCACCACGCGCTGCACGCCGTGCGCGAGTGCGGCGACCGGTGTCGCAGCATGGCGCGTCAGTTCCAGCTCGCGCAGCACATCCATGGCAACGTCGAGCCTTTGCGTCTCGCGCGTCCAGTTTCTCCAGAATCTGAAGGATCTCGACGGCTCGACGCCCATCGCCGCCATCTGCAGGTTTTGCAGCACGCTGCTCTCAACGAACAGGCTCGTCACCTGGAAACTCCGCGCCATGCCGAGCCGGGCTCGCCGATGCGCTCCGGAGCGCGTGATGTCCCGCCCCTCGAAGATCAAGCTGCCGCGGCTGGCCGGCAGGCGGCCGCTCACGATGTTGAAGAACGAGGTCTTGCCCGCGCCGTTCGGGCCGATCAGCGAGTGCAGGCCGGTCGTGCCCAGCTCAAGGTCGATCTTTCCGACCGCCGTGAAGCGGCCGTAGTCGAGTCCAAGCCCGCGTGCGCTGAGGAAGGGGTTGCCCGCGGTCATGCGTGATCTCCCACGCGCGCGCTTCGTCGAGCCCGCCAATGCACCCAGACACCGCCGAGCCCGCGGGGCGCGAGCAGCACCACGGCAATCAGCACAAAGCCGACGATCATCTGCCAGCGCGGCCACCACTGAGACAACTGCTCGGCCATCAAGGTCATGGCGAGCGCGCCGAAGGCTGCGCCAAGAAGCGACCGGCGTCCGCCGAGGATCGCCATGATGAGGATAGTCTCGGACGTCATCAGGTCAATGTTGGAAAGCGGGGCCGAGCGCAGCTGCAGAGCATAGAGCGCGCCCGCCAGCGCGGTGATGCCCCCGGAGAGGCAGAAAGCCAGCAGCTTGAGCTTCTGAACGTCGTAGCCGGCGGTCTGCGCGCGCACCTCGTTCTCGCGCACCGCATCGAGTGCGCGGCCGAATGGCGAGCGCACCACGAGGCGCAAAAATGAGATTGCAAGCACGAAAACCACAGAGATCAACGCATACTGGCCAGCGCCTTCGCCGACGATGTCCTCGAGGCCCGTGGCGGGGCGCGGAATGTCTAGCAATCCGTTCTCGCCACCGGTGAGTTGGGGGAACGACAGCGCGGCAAAGTATGCGAGCTGCGCCATTGCAAGCGTGATCATCACGAAATAGATGCCGCGCTGGCGAATGCTCAGTACGCCGATGGCCAGGGCCACGATCATGCCGGCCACGATGCACACGAGCAACGCCGCCATGCCCGCGTCCGGTGCCGCCTTCAGCACCATGCCGATGGCATAGGAGCCCACGCCGAAGAAGCTGCCCTGCGCGAAGCTCAACAGGCCAGCGTAGCCCAGCAACAGGTTGCAGGCGGCCGCCGCAATCGCGAACACCAGCACCACGCCGGCCGTGGCCGTCGAGCCCATCACCAGGGGCATGACGAGCGCAAAGGCAGCCAGCGCCAGGCAAAACAGGCCGGAAGATTGTTTGATCTTTTCAAGCACGGCCGAACAACCCTTTGGGCATGACGAGAAGGATGGCCGCCATGACAATAAAGATGGTCAGGCGTGCGCCCTCGGGCCAGATCGCGCTCATCATGCTTTGCGTGACGCCGATGATCAGTCCGCCCACCAAGGGCCCGCTGAAGCTGCCGATGCCGCCAAGGACAACGACGACGAAAGCGATCACGATCGCCTCCGCACCCATCGAGGGATCGGCGCCGCGCAGAGGTGCGGCGAGCCCTCCCGCCAGTCCGGCCAACCCTGTTCCCAATGCGAAGGTCAAGGCATAGACCCTGCTGACCCTGATGCCGAGCAGGTTGAGCATCTCGGACGATTCGTTGCCCGCGCGAACCCGAGCACCGAACAGCGTGCGCTCGAAGAGAAACCACAGCCCCAGCCCAACCACTGCACAGACCCCGAAGATGAAGATGCGGTAGACCGGGACCGGGTAAGCACCGAGCATGAACACGCCGGCGAGCATGTCGGGCATGGGCACCTGCTGCGACTCGGGCCCGAAGATCATCACCACGCCTTCGGTCAGGATGAATGTCAGGCCGACCGTGATGAGGATCTGCGACTCGTGCGGCATGCGATAGGTTCGCCGCAGGAGCGAGCGCTCCGCCACCACTCCGATGACGGCCACAGCGGCGAACGACGCCGCAAGGCCGAGCAGGAAGCTGTCGGTCTGGGCGGTGACGAACATCGCGGTGTACGCCCCGATCAGGAACAGTGCACCATGCGCAAAGTTCACGAAGCCGAGCAGCCCGAAAATGATGCTCAGGCCCACGGACAGCAGGAAGTAGACCATGCCGACTCCGAGCCCATTGAGCGCCTGGAACAGGTAGATGTTCATGGCCCGCTCACACCAGCTTGCAATCGGACTCGGCCTGGGGAACCAGCGCGCGCGATGCGGACAGGATGTCGGCGTAGTCGTCCGCGTCTTTCATCGCCGCTTTCTTCTTGCCCCGCACCAGCAGGTAGTTCTTGGACACCTGGTGATCGAAGGGGCGGATCTGCTCGTCGCCGGTGAGGCCCTGGTAGCTGTGGCCTTCCAGCGCCTTCACGATCGCGGCGGGCTCGTCGGTGCCGGCGCGCTTGGCGGCGTCGAACATCAGCGTGGCAACCTGGTAGTCGGCGGCCGAGTAGAAACGCGGATTCTCCTTGAATTCACCCTTGTAGACCCGCACGAAATCCCTGTTCGCGGGGGTGTCCAGCGTATGCCAGTACTGCAACCCGAAGTACATGCCGTCGGTCACGTCGGCGCCGAGAGCCTGGAAGGTGTCGAGTCCCGAAAACCACACGACCACCACGGCCATGCGCTGCTTGAGGCCGAAGGTCGCGGCCTGGCGCAGCAGGTCGAGCGTGTTGGCGCCGAAGTTCAATACCACCAGCACGTCGGCGCCAGACCCCATGGCGTTGCCGAGGTAGCCCGAGAACTCCTTTTCGGCCAGCGAGTGGTAGCTGTTGCCCACGTGTTCCAGCTTCGTTTCCTGCATCACCCCCTTCGCGTTGCGCAGCAGCGCCTCGCCGAACACGTATTGGCCGGTGATGGTGTAGACCTTCTTCCACTTTGGGTTCTGCTGTATCAGGGGCCGCATCACCGTGTTGACCGCGCCGTAGGTCGGCAGACCCCAGCGGAAAGTGGAGCGATTGCAGTCCTTGCCGGTGACTTCGTCGGCACCGACATAGGTGATGTAGACGCCCCTGTTCTTGTCGATCTCCTTCATGATGGCGAGGGCCTCGTTCGACAGCGCAGCGCTGCCGAAGTGTCGCGCCTTGTCCTGGTCGATGGCCTGCTGCACCTTGCGCACCGCGATGGCGGGGTTCCCTTCGCTGTCGATCTTGCGGTAATCGATGGGCCGGCCCAGGCCGTTGCCGAAGGCTGTGACAGCCGCGCGCACGCCAAGATCGCTGTACTTGCCGCTGGTTGCGAAGTAGCCTGAGAAGGCGTTGACGCTGTAGTAGCTGAAAGGCCTGGCCTGTGCGATGGCGAAGCGCGGCAGCATCAAAGAGCCGGTCGCTGCGCTGCCCGCGACGGTGAGAAAGGAACGACGGTCCATGTTTTGTCTCCGTTGGTTTTTGCAAGTGGGTGCGCGCGCCGTTGCGCAGCTCAGGCCGGCTGCGCGGCCGCGGCATGCTGGCCCGCGCGGCGGCCGAAGACCAGGCCACGCAGCACCGAGGTCGAGCCTGTGTAGACCTGGTGATAGATGCCCATGGTTTCGCCTGCGGCATACAGCCCCGCGATGACCCGGCCATCCTGGTCGAGCACCTGCGCGTCGCTGTTGACCTTGAGGCCACCGAAGGTGAAGCAGTTGGTCGAAATGATCGGGTAGGCTTGGAACGGACCTTTGTCGATCGGCCGCGACCAGTGGCTCTTGCGCACCGCCAGACCGGTGGTGCCGCGGTGGTCGACGTGCAGCGGATCGAAGTCGCCCTGGTCTTTCGGACAGGCCGCATTGAACCCGTGCACGGTGCGCTCGAGGCTGTCCGCGGGCACGCCGATCTGGGCGGCCAATGCCTCCAGCGTGGGCGCGCTGATGGACGGCTGATCAGAGCGGATGCTGGTTCGCCAGCGCGGGATGTCTTCGACCTTCGCGTCGAAGATCACGTAGCTGATGCCGTCGGGCTGATCGGCAATGCAGCGTGAGATGTTGTCGTAGTGGGCATCCACCGTGCCAGGGGCCTCGTCGGTGAAACGGTGTCCGTTCTTGTCGATCAGGATGCCGTAGGGATAGATGAAGACCACCGCTTCGGCCAGCTTCGAGCGTGGGTCCACCGGCTCCGCATGGTACGAACCGTACTCGCCGGCGGGCGCCGCGCCGGCATCCAGCGCCATTTGAATGCCTTCGCCCTTGTTGTAGTAGCCGCCGAGGGCCACAGGGCGGATGTGCTTGCTGCGAAGTCCTACGTAGCGGGTCATCATCTCGGGGTTGCCCTGGAAGCCGCCGCTGGCGAGCAGCACCCTCTTGGCGCGCAGCACCTCGCGCACGCCGTCGGGACGGATCGCGACGACGCCATTCACTGCGCCCTCCTCCCCGCGCACCAGGTCGATCGCAGTGGTCCGATATCGAATCTCGCCACCCAGCGCGAGTGCCTTCGCGCGCAGGGTTTCTATCAGCGCCAATCCTCCGCCCATTGCCGCGATGCGCGTGGTGTTCTGGGTCAACAGATAGATTGGCTGGGGGCCGAACTTCATCCCCAGTTCCTTCAGCCACGCCAGCGTCGATGGCACCGACTGCGCGAAGGTCGAGATCACTTCCGGATCGGGCAGCGAATGCGCTTTTGCGAATGCCGGCTGAAGCGCCGCGTCGTCCGTCAATGCGTTGAGCACGTTGGGATCGATGTTCCAGCCAGCGTTGTGAGCGAAATGCTCTTCGAAGTCGTCCGAGACTTCCGAGTCGTTCTTCATGCGCATGTAGGCTTCGGTCCAGCGCGAGTTGCCGCCGAAGTGCTCTTCCTCCGCGCGCTCGAGGTTGACGACCTTGAGGCCCGCTTCCAGGGCAGTGACCGCGGCCGAGAGGCCCGCGACGCCGCAGCCGACGATCAGCAGGTCGGTTTCCGTCTTCGAATTCATGTTGTCTCCGGTGTGGCGCGCAGGCGCCGGGTTGAGGGTCAGCCGAGCACGAACGCGTTGGTGCGCGACGGTTGCGTGGTGATCCAGACGCTCTTGCTTTGCAGG
Source organism: Variovorax sp. P2_H12 (assembly GCF_056403395.1). NCBI lineage: Bacteria > Pseudomonadati > Pseudomonadota > Betaproteobacteria > Burkholderiales > Comamonadaceae > Variovorax > Variovorax sp. P2_H12. The sequence continues at coordinate 90,584 of NZ_JBFUFO010000019.1, forward strand.
TATTCCTTGATCGCGTCGACGCCGCCCTCGCGCCCGATGCCGCTGCGCTTGTAGCCTCCGAAGGGCGTGGTGAAACTGGTGGCGCGGTAATTGTTGACCCACACCGTGCCGGCCTTCAACCGGTCCGACATGTGGAACGCGCGATGCAGGCTCCGCGTCCATACGCCGGCTGCGAGACCGAACTGGGTGTCGTTGGCGACGCGCAGCGCATCAGCCTCGTCGTCGAAAGGAATCACCGAGAGCACGGGCCCGAAGACTTCTTCCTGGGAAATGCGCATATCATTGGTGACGCCGGTGAAGATGGTGGGCGCCACGAACTGGCCTTGCCCGTAGCCTTCGCCGGTGAGCGCATGGCCGCCGAGCACGCACTTGGCGCCGCCGTCCTTGGCGATCTCGATGTAGTCCAGGATTTTGTGGAACTGGGCTTTTGTAGCGATGGGGCCGACCTGGGTTTCCATCTTTGCCGGATCGCCCACGATGGCATTGCTTGCCACGTCGATGAGCATCGCAACGAAGCGGTCGTGAATGCCGCGCTGTACCAGAAGCCGCGAGCCGGCCATGCAGGTCTGCCCGGCCGCACCGAAGATGCCAGCCACCGCGCCCATCACGGCCTGGTCCAGGTCCGCGTCGTCAAACACGATGTTGGCGGACTTGCCTCCGAGTTCCAGCGTGACTTTCTTGAAGTCCCTGGCGGCAATCTCGTTGATCTTCTGGCCGGCGGCGTCGCCGCCAGTGAAGGCCACCTTGGCCACCAGGGGGTGGCTCACGAGCGGCTCCCCGACTTCAGTGCCAAAGCCGGTGATGACGTTGAAGACGCCCGGCGGGAAGCCCGCCAACTTCACCAAGGCAGCCAGCTCCAACAACGAGCTCGACGTGTACTCCGAAGGCTTGATCACCATGGTGTTGCCCGCTGCAAGCGCCGGGGCGATCTTCCATACCGTCAGGGCGAGCGGAGAGTTCCAGGGTGTGATCGCCGCGACCACACCCAGGGGTTCGTACTTGACGTAGTTGAAGACGCCGGTCTTGTTGATCGGCACCACTGCGCCCTGAACCTTGTCTGCCAGGCCCGCGTAGTAGTGAAACCACTGCGCAACGTTATGGACTTGCCCGCTGACCTCGGCGATGAGCTTGCCGTTGTCGCGCTGCTCGGTTTCTGCCAGAACATTGATGTTATGGCTCACCAGGTCAGCAAGCTTGCGCAGCAAGGCTCCGCGCTGCGTTGCTGTCAGATCGCGCCAAGCAGGTGCTTCAAACGCGTCATGCGCGGCGCGCACCGCGAGGTCGACATCTGCCACCCCGCCCCTCGGAACCTCGGCCCATGGTTTGCCAGAGTAGGGCTCGGTCGATTCGAACCAGGCACCGGAGGCCGGATCGATCCATTCATTGTTAATGAACAGCTGATATCGCTTCATGCGCATGTCTCTCGTGTGTCGATGCCTGAAAGTCTATGGCAATTCTAAAATAACATCAAGCATTCTGTTCAGCAGAACGCCAAACGGTGACAACCGTGGCTGCGCTTAACCTAGCTAGGCGTTGTCATTGATGGTCCTGTTCTCGAAGGAAGCGCTTGGTTCACGCTGGGCGCAACTCGGCAATGTGCGGCAGCTGGAAGCCGCGCTGCTGCGCTTTCTGCTCTCGGGCGAAGCCGGGCTGCCAGATCAGCCCGCCGCAAAGCGCCCGCAGGCCATTGCCGGCCGGGACGGAACGACACCAACGACCACGCTGCAGGGCACACCTCCACCGCGAGCGCGATGCCTGCATACGAAAGACCCTCGCAGAGACTGCAGGCGACAAGGACGAGGCCGCGCGCCGGCTGGGCATCAGCCGCGTGACGCTGTACCGGGAGCTTCGACGCTCGACCGATTTGTCCTAGCGACCGTCACTTCCCGGCTTCGCACCCCGCTCGGCGATCACCGCAGCCAACACACGCATCCCCTGATCGATCTCCTCGACCGACAGGCTGGCATATCCCAGGATCAGTCCAGCCGGCCGAGATTGAGCGTGCGATGGCGGTCTGGCGAACAGCGGCGACACCATGTAGACACCGACACCCTTGCAGCGCACGGCAGCCACCAGCGCCGGCTCGTCGTGCGGCCCCAGGAACGGTAGCCAGAGCACCATATGCAGTCCGGCCGCCGTGCCGGCGACCGTGGCGCTGGCAGGTAGGTGGCGCGCAATGGCATCGAGCAAGGCCGCCCGCCGGCGTTCGTGTTCGCGACGCGTGCGCCGCACGTGGCGCTCGTAGGTGCCGCTGTCGATCAACGACGCCAACACTCGCTGCTCCAGCACGGGGGCATGGCGGTCGGCCAGCCGCTTTGCCTGCCGGAACACCGGTACCAGTTCAGCAGGAAGCACCAGATAGCCCAGTCGAAGCTGCGGCGACAACGCCTTGGAGAAGGTGCCGATGTAGATCACGCGGCCGTCGGAATCGATCGACTGCAGTGCGTCGATCGGGCGCTGACCGTAGCGAAACTCGCCGTCGTAGTCATCCTCGATCACCCAGGCGCGGTGCGTTCGCGCCCAACGAAGCAGTTCCAGGCGCCGGCCGATGGGCAGCACACCTCCCAGCGGAAACTGGTGCGATGGCGTCACGTAGGCCAAGCGTACGTGTTCGTCTTTTGGCAGCCTCGCCGTGTCCAAGCCTTGGGCGTCCACCGGTATCGCCAGGGCCTCCGCGCCCGTAACCTCGAAACACCGACGCGCCATCAGGTAGCCGGGCTCCTCGAAAGCGAAGGTGTCGCCAGGATTGAGCAGAAGCCGCGCGCACAGGTCGATGGCCTGCTGTGAGCCGTGCACCACGAGGATCTGTTCGGCATCGCAGGCCAGGCCCCGTGCGCGCCTCAGGTATCCCTGCAGCGAGCGTCGCAGCAACGCGTCGCCTTCGGGCGCGGCGTAGTAGAGCCTGCGTTGATGGCGCAGCAGTTCGGCCTGGTAGGCCCGCCGCCAGGCCAGCGCGGGAAAATCGCGAGAAGCGACAGCGCCGTACAGGAAGTCGATGCGGCAAGGTTCCGCAGGAGCAAGCCCGGGCATGTCGATTGCCGCCACGCGACGGCCAAAGGCCGAGAGCGTCGGCGCAGTCCCGGTTCGCCGCTTCAGCTTGGTGTCGGACCGTGCGCGTGCAGCCATCGGACTCGCGACGCGGGCAACGCGCCCGGGCGACGTGACAAGAAAGCCCTCGGCCGCGAGCTGCTCATAGGCGGCGGTGACGGTGGTGCGCGACACTCCCAGATCGGCGGCCAAGGCACGCGTGGACGGCACCTGCGCGCCCGCGGCAAGCGTCCCGTCCGCAATCTGGAAACGCAGCAGGTCGTAGACGTGGCGTCCGGGGCTGCTGGCACCGGAACTCAGGCTCGGCGGCTTACGAAACTGGTCCATGCAAAAGGATTAAAACTGGTCCTTCCCATTGTGCCGGTTCCGCACGACAGTACCAGTTGCCACAGCATTCCCCCTCCCCCGATGTACATCCCCACGCACTTCGCCGAAGCGAGACCCGAGGAATTGACCCGCATCATCCGCGAGCATCCGCTGGGTGCACTCGTCACGCATGGGGCCACGGGCCTGGACGCCGATCACCTCCCGTTCGAGTTCGATCCTGACGTGGGAGCGCACGGATTGCTCTCGGCGCATCTCGCTCGCGCCAATCCGCTGTGGCAGCGCTGCCCCACCGCAACTCCAGTGATGGTCATCTTCGGCGGCGCCCAAGCCTACATCTCGCCCAGCTGGTACCCATCCAAGCACGAGGCGCACCGCCAAGTGCCCACCTGGAACTACGAGGTGGTACACGCGCACGGCGTGCTCACCGTGCACGACGACGAGCGCTTTGCGCGCGGCATCATCGCGCGCCTGACGCGGCGCCACGAGGCGGCCGAACCAAAGCCCTGGAAGATGGGTGACTCCGCGCCCGAGTACATCGACAGCATGGTGCGCAACATCGTGGGCATCGAGATCGCCATCACCTCGCTCGTGGGCAAGGCCAAGCTCAGCCAAAACAGGGAAGCGCGCGACCGTCTCAACGCTGCGGAAACGCTGGAGACGCGCGGAAGCAAGGAACTGGCCGAATCGATGCGCAGGGCCGGCGGAACGAACTGACGAGGCCAGCACAAGCTCATGTACACGTCAACCTTCACTTTCGCAAAGCGCCAGCTCGACGACGAGTTCCATGCCTTGGACGAAGTCATTGCCCAGATTGCAAGATCCATCACCGGCTATCTCGGCGAAGAGAATTGGGAGAACCCCGCGACGGGGCTCATCTCAACCGTGTACTACTGGGAAACGATGGATGCGCTTCAGGAACTCATAGGGCACCCAGCGCACATCGCCGCAAAGCAGCGGCAAGCGCTCTGGCTCAACGGCTATCAGGTGGTCATCGCACAGATCGTCCGCTCCTATGGCGATGGCGGCATTCAGCACCCGCTCGCTGGCGAAACGCGATCAGTACCTTGTGTCCGCTGAATCTTGGCGGCTTTGTGAACAGCGACGGAGTCGATCGGATGCGGCGTCTGGATCGCGGAGTGGAGAATCATATGGCCTGGATGCTTCTGCTTATCGCCGGTCTTCTTGAAGTGGGCTGGGCCATCGGCCTAAAGTACACAGATGGATTCACCAAGTTGTGGCCAAGCATCTTCACGATTACGTCCATGGTCATCAGCGTCGTGTTGCTAGGGATCGCGATGAAATCCCTACCCGTTGGCACCTCGTACGCCGTCTGGGTCGGAGTCGGGGCAGTCGGCACAGCAATCCTAGGCATTGTCCTGTTCGGGGAATCCGCAGCACCCGGTCGGTTGGTCAGTCTGGGGCTCATCGTTGCCGGTATCGTCGGCCTCAAACTGACAAGCTCGGCGTAGTCTGCTCGGCTGCAAGTGCGAGCTGCCGAGTACACCGCGTGCCTGCATCATCAACGCCGTGCACCGCACGCACCACAGTCTTTTTGGAGGTACTGAGAATGGAAATGTACACTTCTGCAATCAAGCCGGAATCGTGGCTCGTCACGGCAGGCCGTGCCTCTGAGCCGGGCGCTCCGTTGAACGTGCCGCTTATCCCAGCATCGAACTTCATCATCGGCAGGGGGCGCGAGTACTCGCGTGATGACGGTACGCCAACCTGGGAAGCACTCGAAGAAGTCGTCGGAGGGCTTGAGTCAGGCAAGGCCGTAGCGTTCGCCTCCGGCATGGCCGCCATTGCCTCGGTGTTCGATCAACTTGCGGCTGGTGCCAATATCGTGCTGCCAGATGATTGCTATCAAGGTGTTGCAGGCCTTGCCGAAGCCGGCGTTGAAAGAGGGCGATGGTCCATGCAGCGGGTGGCGGTGGACGATACAGCAGGTTGGATTCGTGCTTGCGCCGCCGCTGACCTGATCTGGCTTGAATCGCCCTCGAACCCCCTGCTGACCGTGGCGGATTTGGAAGCTATTTGCACTGCACCACGCAAGCCAGGAGCCATCGTGGCAGTGGACAACACCTTCGCCACGCCCTTGAATCAGAAGCCGCTCGACTTCGGTGCCACGGTGTCTCTGCAATCGGCAACCAAGTTCATTGGCGGCCATTCCGACCTGCTGGCGGGTCTCGCCACGACAAGGGACGATGCACTGTGGCGCACCCTCAGGAAGTCCCGCGAACTGACTGGCGCGACACCGGGAGCGCTCGAAGCCTTTCTTGCCGTCCGCGGCGCGAGAACCCTCGCGCTTCGACTTCAACGGGCCCAGCAAACTGCCATGCTGCTTTCGGAACGGCTCGAGGCGCACCCGTTGATCGCTCGTGTCCGGTATCCAGGCTTGCCCTCGCATTCGACGCATGCCATTGCCAAACGTGTGCTCAAGGGCTTCGGAACGATCATCTCGTTCGACATGTGTGGAGGGGCTGGTTTTGCTGATAGTGTCTGCAAAAATGTCAGGCTGATCCGCCATGCGACAAGTCTCGGTGCCGTGGAATCAACGATGGAAAGAAGAGCTGCGATCCCCGGACAGGGCCACCTTCCACCTTCGCTTCTGCGACTCAGTGTCGGCATCGAGGATGCGGACGATCTCTGGAGCGACCTCGACTCGGCAATACGTTCCGCTGCACCATAACAGCCAATTTCGCACGTACTTCGACCACGTACAGAGCGACCAACCAAGAAATACCATGGCGATCGAAACACTTGACCGCCCGCTGCGGTATTTCCTATGCATCGCGGAACTGGGCTCACTCTCCAAGGCTGCCGACAAGCTCGACCAGACACAGTCCGGATTGAGCAAGCAATTGGGCGCACTCGAATCGAACCTGGGCCAGCCACTGTTTGTCCGGACGGGTCGCGGCGTCGAGTTGACCGAAGCCGGCACGAAACTCCACAGCGCCTTGGCGCCGGCCTTCAGAGAGATCGATCGCGCTGTCGACAGCGTGCGCCGGCAAGGGGTTACGCACGGCACGGTCCGCCTGGCGACGGTCCATACGCTCAGCTACTACTTTGTCGCTGAAGTCTTCTCGCTCTTCGTCAGCACGCACCCAGATGTGAATCTTTCGCTGCTGAGCCGCAGTTCGCCCGAGGTCGTCGCTCTGGTCGAAAACGGCAAGGCAGATCTGGGTTTCGTCTACGACTCCGCGGTGGATTGCGGAACCTTGGCATCGAAGCCGCTGTTCGAGGACGAAATGGCGTTGGTCGTCCTCGACAACAGTCCCCTGGAATCGCCCCAGGACCTGTCGACTCTCAGCCTGCGCTTGGTCGGCTTTCCCGCGCACTACGCTCTGAGGCGGATGATCCATAGCGCTGGGCTGCAGGCCACCCATGTTGCCGAAGCAGAAACCATAGACGCCATGCTCAAGCTCGTTTCTTCCGGGGTCGGCCATTGCATCTTGCCGTCGCGCATTCCCGACAGGCTGCTTGCCGACTACGGGCTTCGCAAAGTTTCCATCGAGCGCCCCGCTTTGCGCCGCCGAGTGGTTGCCATCTCGAGCACGGGCAAGGCAATGGCACCGTTGACCTCCGATCTGCTCGTTTGCGTCTTGCAGGTCGCCGAACAACTGCAACGCTCGACCTGATCCTTTCAGTTCCGAGAACCGGTGTGAGCCGATTCAGAATCAGTCTCTCCAGCGCCGCAACGTTCGCCTTTGGGATGCCGCCGCTCTCGCTACTGCAACGAGTCAAGTGCCTGCCGAAGGTCAGCGAGGATGTCATCCACATCTTCCAGCCCGACAGACAACCGGATAAGGTCCATCGTCACGCCGGCGCTGAGATGCGCGGCAGGCTCGACCTTCTGGCGCGCCAGGATCAGGGTGCCGGGATGGGTGATCAGGGTTTCCGTGTCGCCCAAGCTGATGGCCCGCGATATGAGCTTCAACCGGTCGATCATCGCAATTGCACCATCGACCCCGGCGTGCAGCTCAAAGGACAACATCCCACCACCGGCACTCATCTGCGAGAGGCCGAGTCGATGATCGGGGCTGCCCTCGAGGTAGGCATAGCGCACGAGCTTCACCGCCGGGTGGGATTCCAGCATGCGGGCGACCTTCAGCGCGCTCTCACTGTGCTGCCGCATCCGCAGCGTCAACGTCTTCAGCCCTCGCATGACCAGGAAGCACAGCATGGGCGAGAGCGTCGCGCCGGTCATGTACTTGAGGCCCTCCGACCTGATCCGCTTGATCGTGGGCAGATCTCCGAGCACGACCCCCGCGAGCAGATCGCCGTGCCCGTTGATGTACTTCGTCATGGAGTGCACCACAAGGTCGGCCCCGTGCTCGATCGGCCGCTGCAGCGCGGGCGAGCCGAACGTCGAATCGACAAGCACCCGAACGCCCGGACGGCTGTGCGCCACTTTTGCAAGCTCACGAATGTTCAACAGCTGAGCCGTCGGGTTCACGGGCGTTTCGAAGTACACGAGCCGCGCGCGCTCGGACAATGCTTCTTTCAACTTCTCGGGCCTGGTGAGGTCGACCTTCGTGACCTTCACCCCGAAGCGCGGTAGGCCCTCGTCGACCAATGAAGTCGCCGTCGAGTACATCGTGTGATGCACGATCAACTCGTCTCCGGCGGAGAGGAGCGTTAGCAAGGTGGAGCAGATAGCACCCATGCCCGAGCCGGTGGCCAGTGCTGCTTCGGCACCTTCGAGCTCTGCGAGCCTCGCCTCCAGGAGATGCTGCGTCGGGTTGTGCTGCCGGCCGTAGACGTACCGGTCGCTTTCTCCAGAGAACACTGCTGCCGCCTCCGCCGTGTTGTCGAAGGCGAAGGTGGAGGTCATGTAGATCGGCGGAGAAACGGCTCCATAGGGATCAGATCTGTCGTGGCCATGATGCAGCGCGCGAGTCTGAAATCCCAGGCCTTGCGAAATCTCTTTCATGCTTGACTCTTTCATTGTTGAACCTGTCGATATAAACAAGCCAGCGTCCCGGCGGCAGCGGCAGCGCCTAGTGGACGATCTGGTTCAGGAATTGGCGGGCACGATCTGTCTGCGGGTTGCCGAAGAAAAGCTCTGGAACGTTCTCTTCGACGATCTCCCCTCGGTCCATGAAGATCACCCGGTCCGCCACCTTGCGGGCGAAGCCCATCTCGTGCGTCACGCAGAGCATGGTCATCTTCGTCTCCTGGGCCAGGCTCACCATCACGTCGAGCACTTCCTTGACCATTTCGGGGTCGAGCGCCGAAGTGGGCTCGTCGAACAGCATGACCTTGGGCGACATGCACAGCGACCTCGCGATCGCAACGCGCTGCTGCTGTCCCCCGGACAATTGGCCTGGGTATTTGTGCGCCTGGTCGGGGATGCGAACCCGCTCCAGGTACTCCATTGCGATCGCCTGCGCTTCGGCGAGCGGTTTCTTCAGAACCCAGGTCGGTCCCAGCGTGAGGTTCTCCAGAACGGTGAGGTGAGGAAACAGGTTGAAGTGCTGAAACACCATGCCGACTTCCTTCCTGATGGCCTCGATGCGCTTCAGGTCGTGGATCAGTTCAACGCCGTCCACCGTGATGAGCCCCGACTGATGCTCCTCGAGCCGGTTGATGCAGCGGATCATCGTGGACTTGCCCGACCCGGACGGTCCGCAAATCACGATGCGCTCTCCTTTGTGCACGTTCAGGTCGATATCCTGCAGGACATGAAAGTCCCCATACCATTTGTTGACCTTCTGCAGACTGACGATGACTTCGCTCATTTGATGCTCCCATTGCGCTCTAGCGCTTCAGATTCCGTTCGAGCGATCGGCTGTACCTCGATATGGAATAGCAGAAGACGAAATAGATCAGGCCGATGAAAAGGTAGGCCTCCACGCCGAAACCTGTCCATGCGGGATCCGCAAGAGCCGCCTTCGCTGCTTGCGTCAGGTCGAAGATTCCGATGATGACGACAAGCGATGTGTCCTTGAACAGTGCGATGAAGGTGCTCACCAGCGGCGGAATCACTACCTTGAGGGCCTGGGGTAGGACGATCTTTCGCGTCTGCTGCCAGTAACTCAGTCCGATGGACTCGGCGCCCTCGTATTGGCCCTTGGGAATGGCCTGGAGTCCGCCGCGGACAATTTCCGCAATGTAGGCCGCCGCAAAGAAGATGATCGCCAGCTGTGCCCTCAACAGCTTGTCGATGCTGAATCCCTCCGGCAAGAACAGGGGCAGCATCACCGACGACATGAACAGAAGGCTGATCAAAGGCACGCCGCGTATCAGCTCGATGTATGCGACGCACATTGCCTTGATAGCCGGCATCCGGGAGCGGCGTCCCAGGGCGAGCAGGATGCCGATGGGAAAGGCAAACGCGATTCCGAATGTTGACAGTATCAGTGTCAGAGGCAAGCCGCCCCAGCGCGTGTTCTCGACGAACTCTAGGCCGAGGAAGCCGCCCCACATCAACGTCGCCACCGCCAGGATCGTGAACACCCACAGCCCGACAATCTGGAGTCCGGCCAACCGGCGTGTGGCCGTCCAGACGATCGACGCGACGAGCAGCGCCGTCGCGAGCAATGGCCGCCATTGCTCGGCGTGCGGGTAAGTACCGAAGAGAATCAACCGATACTTCTCCCGAATGAAAGCCCAGCAAGCCCCGCCCGCCTCCCTGCAGGCCTGTGCGTCAGGGGCCCGGAAGCTCGCCTTGACCAACAGCCACTGCACCAAGGGGGGTGCCAGCATCAGGACGAGCCAGATCGTCAGGATGGTCAAGACCGCACTCGCCGGGGACTGGAAAAGGCTTTGGCGCAGCCTGGTCACGAGCTTGGCCCGGACTCTGGACGGCGCGAACTGGACGGGCCGGTCCGTGTGGGTGGTGGTGCTCATGCTTATCTTTCCACCAGCGCGATGCGCTTGTTGTACCAGTTCATCAACAGCGAGACGGTCAGACTCACGGTCATGAAGGCCGCCATGATGATCAGGACGCCCTCGATCGCCTGGCCGGTCTGGTTGAGGACGGTGTTGACGACGGAAACCAGGTCGGGGTAGCCGATCGCGACGGCGAGCGAGCTGTTCTTGACCAAATTCAGGTACTGGCTCGTCGTGGGGGGAACGATCACGCGGAGCGCCTGGGGCAGGATGACGAGCCGAAGCACGCGCGACCGTGGCAGTCCGAGCGTCTGTGCCGCCTCCCATTGACCATTGCTCACCGATTGGACGCCGGCACGGACGATCTCTGCAATGAACCCGGCTGTGTAGGTGACGAGACCGACCAGCAAGGCGAACAGTTCGGGCGAGAGCGCCCAGCCCCCTTCGAAGTTGAATCCGCTCCGATGGGGTATGCTGAGCTCGAATTCGCGCCCTCCGACCAGCCAGCCGACCATTGGCATGAGCAGCAAGAGCATCAGGGCGAAAGGCCAGAGTCTCGTAGGGGCGCCGGTCCGGCGCCGGCTGGCTCGCTGCCAGCGGGCTACCGCCACGATGGCGACTGCGGCGAGCACCAATCCCCAGAGCATTCCCGCGATGGCCGGTCCATCCACCGATGGCATCAGCATGCCGCGGTTCGACAGGTAGATGCCCGGAAGCGGATGAAAAGCCGCCTTTGGACCCGGCAGCAGTTCACCGATGACGGCATACCAGATCAGGAGCTGCAGCAGAAGCGGCACATTGCGGATCAGTTCGACATAGGCACCTGCCAGCCGCACGATGAGCCAGTTGCTCGACAGCCGGGCGATCCCGACAACGACGCCGAGCATCGTGGCCAACACCAATGCGACGGCGGAGACCCGCAGGGTGTTGGCGAGCCCCACGAGAATGGCGCGGGCGTAGGTGTCCGAAGGCGAATACTCGATCAGGGACTCGCCGATGGCGAATCCCGCTTCCCTTTCCAGGAATGCAAAACCGGTCGCGATGTTGCGCGTCGCGAGGTTGTGCAAGGTGTTGGAGGCAAGGTAGTACGCCACGAGGGCAGCCAGGCCCACGACGACGAACTGATAGGCAAGCGCCCTGAACTCCGGATTGTTCCAGCTGAACTTGAGCGAAGCGCGTCGAGGTGAGCTCATGGGAATGTAGGGTGCGGGTTTGGCGCGATCGCGGCGGTGCGCGCACCACATGCGCGACGCATCTGCCCATGGGCTTTGAGCTATCGAATGGGCCACCCATACATCAAGCCGCCCTTCGTGTACAAGGCATTCAGGCCGCGATCGAGCTTCATCGGACTCCCAGCGCCCAGGCTGCGGTCGAACATCTCACCGTAGTTGCCGACCTGCTTGATGATGTTGTATGCCCACTTGTCGTCAAGCCCGAGTCCCTTGCCCATGCCAGGAGAGGTACCGAGGATCCGCTGGATGTTGGGCGGGATGCTGCCCTTCGCGATCTCATCGACGTTCTTGGACGTCAGGTTGTATTCCTCCGCCTCCAGAAGCGCATTGAGGGACCAGCGCACAACGTTGAACCAGGCTTCGTCGCCTTGGCGGACCATCGGTCCGAGAGGCTCCTTGGACAGCGGCTCCGGCAGGATCACATACTTGTCTGTGTTTCCAAAGGCGATACGCGCCAGCGCCAGCTGCGACTTGTCCATCGTGATGCCATCGCAGCGGCCCGCCGCGAACGCGCGCTTGATTTCGTCGACGGTGTCCAGCAGCACCGGCTTGAAGCTTTGCTTGAGACCGCGGAACCAGTCGGTGAGATTCAGTTCGGTCGTGGTTCCGGGCAGGACGCAGATGGTTGCGCCGGCGAGATTCTTCGCGCTGCTGACGTTGGCATCCTTGGTCACCATGATGCCCTGGCTGTCATAGAAGTTCACGCCAACGCCGATGAGGCCCAGGGTGGTGTCGCGCGACATCGTCTGGGTGGTGTTGCGCGTCAGCACGTCGACTTCGCCGGACTGCAGCGCGGTGAAGCGTGCTTGTGTGGTGAGCGGGATCACCTTGAACTTGGCCGCATTTCCGAACATCGCGGCTGCAATGGCGCGGCAGGTGTCCACGTCGATGCCCTGCCACTCTCCCTTGCTGTCGGTGAATGCGAATCCAGGGAGATTCGTCGAGACACCGCACTGCACGAAGCCGCGCTTCTTCACCGTGTCGAAAGTTTGGCCGGCATGGCTCATACCTGAGAGACAAAGGCCCATCAGGGCGGCGGCCGCGAGGCGGACAAGTTTCATGGCGATCTTCCTTGTGGACTGGGAGTTTTCAGCGAAGACGCTGAACGTGGAGAAGCGGGCGGGCGAACGGGTCTGGGACGAACATGCCAGATGCATGTCCATCGAATTCAACGCCGGAAGGCGGGGGTTCGGGCGAGTGCTCTAGGGGCGCGGCCGGTTGGCGAGCAGCGGCGCCAAGCCTGCTTCGGTCTGCCGGCACCAATAGTCGAAGGTGCTGTTCACGATCGACGGCTTCAGCAGATAGTCGTGCGCCTCGCGCGCCAAGGCGTCGTCCACCGGCGTCAACGGGCCGAAGGCGGCTTGGGCCCGGATCTGCATCCGCGCGGCACGCTCGAGATATACCGACAGGTAGGTGGCTTCCTGGGTCGTCTTTCCCGCCGTCAGGTAGCCGTGGTGTGCCAAGACAATGGCTCGTTTCGATCCGAGCGCCCGCGAGATGATGACCCCTTCGTCATCCGCAATGGGCACCCCCGGCCACTCCCCGAGGAACGCGCAATCGTCATGCAGGGGGGTCATGTCCATCTGGGCGATGACCAGTGGCTGCTTGGCTGCAGCGAGCGCGGAGGCCCAGGGCGAATGCGTATGGACGATCGACTGAACGTCGGGCCGCGCCTCGTACACCCACAGGTGGAACCGCGTCGCGGGGTTCGGCATGCCGCTGCCCGTCAGCGTGTTCAGGTCGCCATCGACTTCGATGAAGTCGTCCGGCGTGGCTTCGTCGAAGCCGAGGCCGAACCGGAGCGTCCAGTACGCGCCTCCGCGGTCGGACCGCGCGCTGATCTGGCCGGCGAGACCCGCCTCCTGCCCGGTCATGGCGAGAATCCGGCAAGCACAGGCCAAGGTCTCCTTCATGGTCCGGCGAGGTGACACCAGATGCTTGGCCATGTCCCTGGTTGCACGATCGTCGAAGTAGTCCTTGGACCGCAAGTCTTCAGCCATGTGGTTTGTCTCCGTGACTTTGCAATGACACAAAGTATCCTTGGCTGAGGCACGGGACACCATGCAGCACAGCTCATAGCAGCTATGAGTTTCGCGCGGCGACACGCTGGAAGACTGAACAGCGGCTCACTCCCACTTGAGAGAGCGCTCCACCGACATGTCCGGATCGCTGCAGACTTCGATCAACGCCGGTCCCTCGACTCTCATGGCTTGCTCGACGATGCCTGCGGCATCCCTGGAGTGCTCGATCCTGAATCCGCGGGCGCCGAATGCCTCGGCAAGTCTTGCGAAGCCGGGATTCGCCAGGTCCGTGCCGCTGATGCGATGGGGAAAGTGCCGCTGCTGGTGGGTGCGGATCGTGCCGTAAGACGCGTTGTTGGACACCACCACGCGCAGGTTCAGCCCTCTGTCGACCGCGGTGATCAGTTCGTTGCCGTTCATGAGAAATCCTCCATCGCCGACGAAGGCGAGAACTTCTCGCTCCGGATGGCGCAAGGCAGCCGCTATGCCGGCCGGGACCCCCGTTCCCATGGCTCCGCAAGCCGAGCCGAGCAGCCGGTTCGCCGGCGTCATCCTGAAGATGCGGTGAACCCAGGCTGCAAAGTTGCCCGAATCGGTCGTCAAGACCGCATCGTTCCGGGCCAGACGCGCAAGCGCCATGATCGAGTGGCCCAAAACGTCGTTCGCCACCACATTCTGTGGCTGCCAGCCGTGCGCACGGTCGGCCGCCGCGCGCACCCGCTCGAGCCACTGGCTCGACACTGTTCCAGAGCCGCCATGGCGCAATGCGGCACGCACGAAGCCATGCGCCGTCGAGACGATCGGCAGTTCCGCCGAAAAATGGCGCCCGATCATGGACGGATCGGGATACACGTGAACGAACTTCTGCGGATTGGTGCCTTGCCGCGGAAAGGCGAACCCCAGGGACGACACATCGCCCATGCGGCTGCCGATCGCGACAAGCAAGTCGGCTTCGATGAAGAGCGCCGTGTGTGCGGGCGAGGTGAAGAAGCTCAGTTGGCCAACCCAGCGGGGGTCTGTGTTGGAGAACTGGTCCTGGTTCTTGTTGGTGACGGCAACGGGAAGGCGCCACCGGCCGACGAGCTCCTGGAGATCATTGCGGAAATCATCGGTCCGGCACTCTCCGCCCACAATCAGGATCGGGCGGCTGGCCTTGGAAAGCAGATCATGTACGCGCGCCGCGTCTTCCAGGGTCGCCTCGGCGCGTGCCACGCCGTGAACCCGCGCGGGCTGCCGCTCGACCACTTCGGTCAAGACGTCTTCGGGCAACTCGACGGCGACCGGCCCCGGCGTTCCCGAGGCAGCCGCGGCAAAGGCGCGGGCCATCACTTCGGCGGCGCTTGCCGCCTTGTCGATGCGACCGGTCCATTTCAGCAGGCCGGAGAACGCTTTGGCGGAATCGATTTCCTGAACGGCGCCGCGGCCCAAGTTCGGCGTTTCGACCTGGCCAATCAAAAGGATCAGCGGAACCGCTTCTTCGGCCGCCACGTGGACGCCGATCGCAGCATTGAATGCCCCGGGCCCCCTGCTCGCCATGACGATTCCGGCGCGGCCCGTCAGCTTGGCGTCCGCAATCGCTGCAAGGGCCGCCGATCCTTCGTGGCGACATGTCACCAGATCGAAGTCGCGCCGCGCGTAAAGCGCGTCCAGGAGCGCCAGGAAGCTTTCACCGGGTACGCTGAATGCACGGTCCGCGCCATGCGCGACCATGCTGTCGACAATGGCCTCGGCAACTCGATACGTCATGACCGCCCCTTTTTTCATGCCGCGTTCACGTCGACGACCAGGCGGCCCCGAATCTCGCCCCGCATGAGCCTGGCGGCTGCATCGATCGCTTGCGGCAGCGGAATCTCGGTCGCAATGTCTTCCAGGATCGGGCCATGCAGATCGCGCGCCAGCCGCTCCCACGCCGCGACACGGTCTGCCTTCGGCCGCATCACGCTATCAACGCCGATGAGGCTTACACCGCGGAGGATGAACGGCGCGACCGACCCAGGCAGGTCGAGCCCCTGGGCCATGCCGCACGCAGCGACCACGCCGTTGTATCGAAGCTGCGCGCATACGTTGGCCAGCGTGTGGCTGCCAACGGAGTCCACGGCGGCGACCCAGCGCTCCTTCTGCAGCGGCTTGCCCGGTTCGCTCAACTCCCTGCGATCGATCACGTCGGTGGCGCCGAGCCGCCGAAGATACTCGGACTCGTCAAGCCGCCCCGTGGACGCCGTGACCGTGTACCCGAGCTTGGCCAACAGGGCGATCGCAACGCTTCCGACGCCGCCGTTCGCACCCGTCACGAGCACCGGCCCATCGCCCGCCATCAGCCCGTGCCGCTCCAGGGCCATCACGCACAGCATGGCTGTATACCCTGCGGTACCGATTGCCATGGCATCCCTGGCGCCGAAACGCTTTGGAAGCGGAATCAACCAATCGCCCTTCACGCGCGCGCGCTGTGCAAGCCCGCCCCAATGGGTCTCGCCAACGCCCCAGCCGTTAAGCACCACCGTGTCGCCCGGCTTGAACTCAGAATGGTCGCTCTGCTCCACCACGCCCGCAAAGTCGATGCCCGGCACCATGGGAAAGCTCCGGACGACGGGACCCTTTCCGGTGATGGCCAAGCCGTCCTTGTAGTTCAGCGTGCTGTATTCGATTCGGACCGTGACGTCGCCTGTGGGCAGGCGGTTTTCATCGATCTCGGCCAGCGAGGCGCGGTAGCCTTCCGCGTCTTTTTCCACGACGATGCCTTTGAACATGTTTTCGCTCCAATAAGAATTCAGTGATCCGCTGCGTTGCGCGGCGAGGCCTGGGCGCATACACCCAGGCTGGACAGAAATGCCTCGATGAAGGTCTTCAGGGGTCGGTCCGTCTGCACCAGCCTGGCTCGAAGCACGGCCCCTTCCCAGGCGATCCAGAAGAACTCGGCGAGCTGCTCGACGTCCAGCGCTGCCGAGATGGTTCCTGCGGCCTGAGCCTCCTTGAGGCAGCGTGCCACCCGCTCCTGCCAACCGACAAGAATGGCGTCGAGGCGTTCGCGAAAATCCGGAGGAAGGGCACCCAGCTCCTGGCTCAGGTTGCCGACCAGGCATCCCCGTGTGAAGCGGTGCTTGCGCATGCCTCTGGAGGCATCGGCGATGAAGTCGGCAAGCCGATCGAGCGGTGCGCGCTCCTGGTTCGACAACCATCGATCGAGCTTTCGCTTGAAGTAGTCGTCATAGGCGTCCATCACGGCCGCTCCGAACGCATCCTTGTTCGCGAAGTAGTGATAGAACGAACCCTTGGGCACAGTCGCCCGCTTCAGCACGGCATCCAAGCCCGTCGAACTGAAACCCTGCTCGGTGAGCAGCTCCATCCCGCATCGGATCAGTACATCGCGCGTTCCCGCATACGCCGGCGACGGCCGTCGGCCGCGTGCCACAGCTACTTTTGGTTTTTCGGTCATGCGTCAATTTTAGACCGATCGTCTATGGAACATCTACTGCTTTATCCGACATGCGCGCACCCACGGAGATCGCACCAACATGCGGCCACGCGCGCACTTTCATTGGGAACTTCGCACTTTATTGCGAGGCATTCGGATCAAATCCGTTGATTTTTCCAGGCTTCGTCGTTGGCCCGAGTCTTGCTGGTAAACCCCAATGCGAGTCCTAATTGACACAATGGGTCCTGTAGCCAATACTTTCGCCACCTCCTCACTTCTGCAGAAGGAAGCCCCATGAAGCCCCACTCCGTCAAGAATTGGCTTGTCGCCGCCGGCCTCGCCTGCCTGGCCATCACCACCGCGCTGGCCGACGAGCCGTATCCGTCTAAGCCGATCAAGCTCGTTGCGGGTTTCCCGCCAGGGGGGCCCACGGACATCATTGCCCGCGTGATTGCGCAGGCCCTCGGCAAGGAACTCAATGGCACGGTCATCATTGACAACCGCGCTGGCGCCGGCGGCGTCATCGGTGCCGAAGCCGTCGCCAGGTCGAAGCCAGACGGCTACACCCTGCTCGTTGCGGTGGAGTCCTCGCAGACGCGCGGCCAAGCCCTCAACCCGACGCTTTCCTATGACCAGCTCAAGGACTTCGCCTATGTCAGGAACGTCGCCAAGCAGCGCAATCTCGTCGTCGTAAATCCCGACGTGCCGATCAACAGCATCAAGGAACTCATCGCCTACGCCAAGGCGAACCCCGGCAAGCTGAATTTCGGCGGCACCTTCGGCGCCACGTCGCACATCGGCGGAACGCTCTTCGACGCGGGCAACGGCACGCATCTGACGTTCGTGAACTACAAGGGCGGCGCACAGCCCATCACCGACCTCCTGGCCGGCGTGGTGCAGGTCGGCTTCTTCACCGAGGCGACGGTCGCCCAGCACATCCGCGCCGGAAGGATCAAGGCCCTTGCGGTCGCCGCGCCGGAGCGCTCGCCCGCGTTCCCGGACCTGCCCACGCTCCAGGAAGCCGGCAGCAAGCCGATCGATCTTTCACCGTGGTTCGGTATTGCGGCGCCTGCCGGCACGCCGGGTCCTGTCGTCCAGAAGATTGCGGCGGCGCTCGACAAGGTGGTGACGAGCCCCGAGTTCCTGGCGCAGCTGGAGACGCTCGGCGCCGTTCCGGTGAAGGTGTCGACACCCGATCTGTACACCAAACAGGTGGCCAAGGAGATCGTGTTCTGGAACGATTGGGCGAAAACATTGACGACTCCCTTGGCCCGCTGAGCGACTGCCGACCGCGCATTCGAACCCGATGAACTTCTACGACCTCTACGACGAGAGACTGTCCGCGGCGGAAAGATCGCTCGTCCAGGCCGCCAGCAACTTCTGCCGCGGCGAATTCAGCGCCCATCTCCTGGGATCTCACACGCAGGGCCACGCCTACGATGTTTCATGGATCGACAGGTGGGCAAAGGAAGGCTTTCTGGGACTTCAAGCGCCAAGGGAATTCGGCGGCCACGATGCCTCGTTCCTCTGCAAGATCCGCGTGGCCCAGACGATGGCGGAGCATGGCTTTGCCGCCGCCTTCGCCATCAACAATCTGCAAGGCTCCGTGACTCGCGTGGCGCGCTTCGGTTCCGAGAGGCAACGTGCCGAGCTTCTCGGCGCCATGCTGGGCGGGCGAACGTTGTGCGCCCCCGCGATGTCCGAGCCCGATGGCGGCAGCGACCTGGCCGCGCTGAAGACGAGGGCACGGCGCGTGGACGGCGGATGGCTGATCAGCGGCACGAAGTCGTGGATCACCAACGGTTCGATCATCCAATGCGCAAACCTGCTTGCAAGAGTTGACCCAGCCGGCGCGGAAGCAGTCGGCGATATCGCGTCTTTTCTGGTGCCCCTGGTTGACGGGCCGACGCTGCGAAGGGAAGAACTCGTCATGCCGGGCGCCCGGTCCTTCCGACTGGCATCCCTGGTTTTCCAGGATCATTTCGTTCCCGACTGGTGTCTCTTCGACCCGCCAGGGCGGGCCTTCAAGTCTTCCATGGCATCGGTCAACGCCGCACGCGTTCATGTCGCGGCGATGTGCGTCGCCTCTGCCAGAGCGGCCTTGGCAGAGACGGTGGGCTACGCGGAATCAAGGCAAGCCTTTGGCAAGCCGCTACTCAGGCACCAGGGATTCGGGTGGGAGCTCGCGGAGGTCTCACTGCGCCTGGAGGCGGCCAATGCACTCGTGCTGCGCGCAGCGATTGCCGTGCAAACAGGAAAGGCGGCGCTGACGCTGGCCGCGCAGGCGAAAAAGTTCGCCGTCGACGTGGCCGTCTGGACACTCGACCAGTGCCAGCGTGCAATGGGCGCCACCGGCGCGAGCGCCGATCACCGCCTTGCCATGCTGTCGTGCGAAACACGGCTGGCGGCATTCGGCGATGGCACCAGCCAGATGCTGCTCGAACGCATAGCCAAAGGTCTGGCCAAAGACTATGGGCCCGCCCGCACAGAAGGAATCTGATCAATGAGAAATGTGGTCGTCAAGGACGCAAACGCGGCAGTCAGCGGTCTGCGCGACGGAGACACGGTGATGGTCGGGGGCTTCGGCGGCGCGGGGGTTCCGCGCGGGATGATCGAGGCAGTCTTGGACCTGCGGGTGCGCGAACTGACCGTCATCTCCAACAACGCAGGCTCCGGCGGCCAGGATCTCTCCCTGTGGTTCGGTGCGCGCATCGTCCGGAAGATCATCTGCTCCTATCCGCGAAGCGCAGACGTGTTCGCCGATCAATACCGGGCCGGCGAGGTTGAACTCGAGTTGGTTCCGCAGGGCACGCTGGTCGAGCGCATCCGGGCCGGAGGCGCAGGCCTCGGCGGATTCCTGACTCCGACGGGCGTGGGCACCGTGTTCGAAAAGGGCAAACAGAAGGTCGTGGTCGATGGCCGCGAGTTTCTTCTGGAGAAGCCCTTGCGCGCGCAGTTCTCATTGCTCAAGGGCCGGCAGGCCGATGCGCTCGGCAACCTGAACTACAACAAGACGGCACGAAATCATTCTGTGGTGATGGCTACGGCCGGAGAGGTGGTCTCAGTGGAAGTCGACGAACTCCGGGAGCCCGGCGAGCTCGACCCCGAAGGCATCGTCACCCCGTGCATCTTTGTCGATCGCGTCTTTCTCTCGAGGCCCGCATGAACTCTCTATCCAGACTGGAACTCGCGCGCCTGGTCGCACACCAGCTTCCCAAGCAAGGGTTCGTCAACCTCGGCATCGGAGCACCGACGAGCGTGGCGGACTATCTTCCCTCCGATACATCGGTCATGCTCCACAGCGAGAACGGCATCCTCAACGTCGGTCCCAAACCGGCCCAGGGAGAGGAAGACCTGGATCTGATCAATGCCGGGAAGGTGCCCGTCACGCTCGCCCGCGGCGGGTCCTTCTTCGACTCGAGCCTGTCGTTTTCGATGATGCGCGGAGGGCACCTCGACATTGCCATCCTCGGTGCGTTCCAGGTATCCCAGCACGGCGACCTGGCCAACTGGACCACCGGCGACCTGAACGGTGCGCCGCCGGCCATTGGCGGAGCCATCGATCTGGCCGTGGGAGCAAAACAGATATGGGTGATGATGGAGCACACCACGCGCGACGCCCAGCCTCGCCTGGTAGAGCGTTGCACCTTGCCACTCACGGCGGTGGGGGTTGTGGCCAAGGTGTTCACGAACCTCGCGATCATCGACGTCACCGGCGATGGATTCGTCGTGCAGGCGCTTTTCGAGGGTGCATCGCTCGAATCCGTGCAGCAACTCACCGGGGCGCCGCTGAAGCTGGCGCCAACGGTGAGGCGATTCTCCTCGGAAGGGGTGCTGGCGCCGCCCCCCTGAGGCCGGATTCAGGCTGCGGGTCGAGCCGCGGCTCTGAACCTATGCGGTGGCGGCGATCACGACAAGCGCCGAAGCTGGTTCGTCGGTGAGCGCGGTCAGCTTGTGCGGAATGGTGGAGTCGAACTGCACACAGTCGCCTGGCTCCAGGCGCTCCTTGCGTGCCCCGATCTGCATTTCGATGTGGCCGGTCAGGACAAAGAGGATTTCTTCGCCCTCATGATGGCTCATGATCCGGCCGCGCTTCTGGGTTTTCCCCGGACGCACGATGAACGCCCGCATCACGCGGTCGTTGCGAAGGCCCGCGACCAGCGAGAGATGCATCGTCGGATCTCCTGCAATGGACCCATTGCCCCGAACAATCGAAACGACATCCACTTCCGACTGCTGCCCAAAGAGCCGGTCTACCGTCACACCTAGGGCCTTGGCGATATTGAGCGCCGACTCGATCGACGGCGTGGATACGCCCCGCTCAATCTTCGACAAATAACTGCGCGTCAGCCCTGAATCCCGGGCCAGATTCTCCAGCGTCAGTCCGCTTTGGACGCGCAGGTACTTCAGATGTAGTGCCAAGACTTTGAAGGGATTCTCGTCAGACTGCGCAGCTGTACGGGAATCACTGGAAATTGCTGTGGGGCCTGATTCTGGCACGAGTATGGCGCCCATCGCCTCGCCCAGGATCGGCGCAACCACTTGTCCACTGCTTTCCAAAGCCGTCGCCTACAGATCGAGAACCAGGCGCGGTCCAGCACACTCCGCAACGCACACGATCACTTCATGCGCGCGTTCCTGGGGACTCAGGACGCGGTCGCGATGGATCGGCGGCCCCTCGATCCAGCGCGTACGACATGCACCGCAGATACCGCCTGCGCATGACACTGAGATGTCGGCCCCCATAGCTTCGAGGGTGGCCAGAAGGCCCACCTCAGGACGAACCTCTAGCTCACGTCCGCTCTTGGCCAGCACAACGCTATAGGATTGCGCGTCCGGGGTGGACGCCAACTTTGGCGCGCTGAACCGTTCCACATGCTTGCGGCTTTCGGGCCATTCAGCGACAGCGGCCTCGAATGCGTCGAGCATCCCAGCGGGTCCGCAGCAAAAAGCCTTTGCGTCCTGTCCAGATGCCTCCATCAGGGATTGGATGTCGGGCGGATTGACCTCGAGCGTGTTGTAGAGATGGACGCGTCCGCCCTTGACCGCCGCCTCCAGCATGTCGATCAGGCTCGGATTGCCCATGCTGGCCCAGTGCAGCTGGTAGTTCGCCTTTCCTTCACGCTCCAACGCCAGAATTGCAGAGACGAATGGTGTGACGCCTATGCCGCCCGCAACAAAGATGTTCATTCCGGTGGACAAGAGCTCCAGCCCGCTACGAGGTACCGAAACACCAATCACTTCGCCGGCACGAAGCTCGTCGTGTATGTGGCGGGTCCCGCCGCGCCCCTCCTCCTCGCGCTTGACGGCGACGACATATCTCCTGCAGTCGGCGGGATCGTTGCACAACGAATAGGTGCGAACGAGCCCGTTGCCCAAATGGAGGTCGATGTGCGCTCCGGGCCTGAACGCAGGCAAACGCCAACCGTCCTGGTCGGTCAGTACCAGCCGCTTGACCCCCGGCAAGGGCTCGTCGATTTCCCGAACGACAGCTTGGAGATGCTTGATGGCCTTAGGCATGTCACACCCCGCGGACGGCGTCGCCCACTCGGATGACGCCGCCTGTCAGAATCCGGCAGTTGAGCCCTGACCTGTTGATCAATGGATCGAACACGGCCTTGCCGAGGATCTCCTCGATGTGGCGACACGGCGTGGACAGCCGCGTTGCCTCGAGAAGCGTGTCTCCGACCCAGAACTGGCGCCCGACGAGATGATTGAGCGGCACACCTTCCACGGTCACGTTTCTACGATGCTCCTCGGGCAGCATCTGGATTTTTGCATCGCGCGCCAAGGCTTCCAGTGTCTCGATCTCGAACAGCGTGATCTGTCGTCCCTCCTCCGGCTTGTGGGAGTAGAAGCCGGACTCCCGTCCGATCAGGTACCGGTCTCCCTCGATGCCTTTGCCGGCCACGAGCTTCAGTTCGTCGAACGACTCCATGGGAAGGAAGGCGCGAGGCGTGATGTGCAGATATCGAACGACCCCCTTCCAGGCAGGAACGACTTGCCGTTCCTCGTGTTGGGGCGGTTGGTCTGTGGCAGTAAGCATGGACGCTCCTTGATAACGGCGATGCCGCCGGTCTGATGAAGGAACGCCATTATAGGACACTTTGTGTCCTATGGAACTCGCAAAAGCATTTTCGGTCGATCACGAGGGGCCTTAGGGATGGTCTTATATGGGCGCCTCCCGGATCGCAAGTAACTCGGGCTCTGGTGCGAATTTTTCGCGCAGCCGAACGACTTCGCGAGTGCGTTGCGCCTGTCAGGCCGAAAGCACCGCGTTCCAGATCGCGGGCGCAGCTTGGCCTCGCAGGCGCAGCCGGCCGAGATTGAATTGGCCCTTGCGGATGCGATGCAGCAACTCCACGCCGGCGATCGTCACCGCCGCTCGATCGAAGACTTTGAAGCCGAGCATGGGGTTGATGCGCGACTTCACGCCCCGATGGTCTTGCTCGATCATGTTGTTACCTGGCATGCTTATCCCTCGCGCCTTCCCGGCGCAAGGTTCGATGCCTCGGCGGAGTATCGTCGCCGCACCGGGATAGGGGCGACGGGAGCATGTCTTGCGGGCAGGCCGGAGTACCTGATGAGCTGCGAGCTCGTGTTG